>NZ_JAENIK010000012.1:300000-600000 GCF_016595465.1 Luteolibacter yonseiensis
GGAAACATCACCCGCGGACCGGCGTTCGGTCATCCTGAGGCTGACGGAGGAAGGGGGGAACCGGCTGGAGTATCTGACCCATGTCCACCGGAACGAGCTGCGGCAGCTTTCACCGGAGATCATGGCGCTGTTCCAAAGCATGGAGCGGGAGGGGGATGCGTGAAAGGATCCGGATCGGGACTGCGGCTTCCGTTGCTCGCGTGTGTGGTCGGCCTGGTGGTGGCTTTTGGAGGGGTGGGATTGTTGGAGCTGATCGCTTTGATCACGAACGTTTCCTATCACGGCCACTTTTCCTCCCATCATGCGGTGCCCGGATATGCGACATTGGGAATGTGGGGGATGTTGGTTCCGGTGGTGGGCGGCCTTCTCATCGGGTTGATCGCCAGGTTCGGCAGCCCGGATGTGCGGGGGCATGGAATTCCGGAGGCGATGCAGGGGGTGATGATGAAGCAGAGCCGCATCCCCTTGCGGGTGGCGTTTCTGAAGCCGCTGGCGAGCGCGATTTCAATCGGAACGGGCGGACCCTTCGGAGCCGAAGGTCCGGTGATCGCGACAGGGGGAGCCATTGGTTCGCTGTTCGGCCAATGGATTCCGAGCAGTACGGTGGAACGGAAGATCCTGCTCGCCTCCGGTGCGGCGGCGGGGATGACAGCGGCCTTCGGCACACCGGTGGCCGGAGTGCTGCTGTGTATCGAGCTGTTGTTGTTCGAGTTCCGCAGCAGGAGCATGATTCCTGTGGCGCTGGCGGCGGGCGCGGCGATGGCGGTGCGGGTTTGTTTCGGAGAAGCTTATCCGATGTTGCCGCTGGAAGTGGTGAATGCTCCGGGGCCGATGCTTGCGGGCAGCTCGGCAATGGTAGGGTTGATTTCGGGACTGGTTGCGGTGGGCATCACCCACGCATTGCATGGAATCGAACATCTTTTCGAAAAGCTGCCGATCCACTGGATGTGGTGGCCGGCTCTGGGCGGGGTGGCGGTGGGGATTTGTGGCTGGCTGGACGTCCGGACGTTGGGACCCGGCTATGCGAATCTGGAATCCTTGTTGGCGGGAAGTCCGACCCTCACCGCGATGGCGACTCTTTTCGTGTTCAAATTCCTTTCCTGGTCGATTTGTTTGGGAAGCGGAACTTCCGGCGGGACCGTTGCTCCGGTCATGACGCTGGGCGGGGCGGTGGGTGGGATGGTCGCCCTGTCGTTGCACATCATACCGGGTCTTGAGCAGGTGCCGGTGGGATTGTTGGTGCTGGTGGGGATGGTTTCGGTATTCGCCGGCGTTTCGCGTGCCTTCCTGACATCCGTGGCATTCGGATTGGAAGCGACCCATGCGACATGGGCGGGCGGGCCGTTGTTGCTGGGGTGCGCGCTGGCGGTCCTGGTTTCGCGGATCTGCATGCATGAGTCGATGATGACGGAAAAGCTCGCCCGGAAGGGAGTGAGGGTGCCGGTCGATTACGAGCCTGATGTCCTGCACGGACTGCATGTCGGGGAGGTGATGCTGGCCGAGCCGAAAACCGTGCCTCCCGACATGATGGTATCGGCTTTGGCCGAGCGTATCGTCAGCACCGATCCATTGTGGAACGCCGCAAGATTGTTCCCTATTGTCGATGATGGGAAAGTGTTGCTGGGGGTTGTCAGTCGTGCGGATATCCTCGCGGCGGTGAACGAGGTTCCGCAGTCGACCGTGCTGGAAGCGGGGGTGACCGAGGTAATCACCATTCATGCGACGGCCTCTCTTTCCGAGGCCGCGGACAGGATGATCCTGCGCTCCGTGGGCAGACTCCCGGTAGTGGATGAGGAAGATCCGCCGCGTTTGCGCGGATTGATAAGCCGGAGGGAGATCCTGCAGGCGAGACAGCACCGGCTGGATGCTGAGAAGCGTATTTGAAAACCGGATGATCCGGTGTCAGACTGTGGCAGGATGTTCGGAGGAATCAAAGACAGTCTGACCTCGGTCGCGGCGAAGAGCCTGCTGGCCTCGCGCTTGGAACGGTATGGAAAACTCACTGAATTCCACCTCAGCAGCCGGGACAGGACGATATCCGCCGAGATCCTGCTGGAGGGGGAGCTGGAGCCGGTGGCGATCCACATCGGACGCTACCGGATCAAGGCGGAGGCGGAGGAATATCTATTGGAAGTGGAGGAAATTTCCGTTTCACGGATCTGGCTGCAGAATCTCCTGGAGGACCTGCTGGTGGGCAAGCCGCTGCCCGTGCCAGCGATGCTCCTGCTGGCACTCGGCAAGCCGGAGCCGTAGGCAGGGGGTCAGATTTCGCGTTTGGTCGCGCCGGTGACGAATTTCCAGATCGGACCATCCTTCGAGATCGGTGGTGCCTGGCCTTTCAGATCGGCGGGTGGCGTGCCGTCGATACGGAAAAGCGGCAGGATGGGGAATCCGGCGGGATCTTTCTCGTAGGTCACGCCGACCTCCTCGATCATGAGGGCCATGGAAAAGAGGCCTCCGGGAATCTCGCTGATAAGGATCTCCACCGGGTAGGTTTTTCCCTCCTCGACCGAGAATTCCGGTCCCACGGCGACACCACCGATGTCCCTGTTCAGGGTCGGAGTGTTTTCATATTTATAAAGTGTGAGAGGAAGCTTCATCGGAGTTTCCTTTTTCAGGTTTTTCTCGATTTCGCTGCTCTCTGAAGTTTCGGCGATTTCCTTCGGGAGGTTTCTGCCGATTCCGGCGATGGTATAACCGAAGTCGAAGACCGGACGGCTGTTGAAGCGGACGACGAGCACATCGTCTCCCGCGCCGACGAAGCGGAATTTTCCGGTTTTGGGAGCCTGGACCGCACCGCGATAGACCACTGCCCACATTTTCGGCTGAACCTCTTTCTCCACCTCGAAGGCGGCGGGCGCACCCTCGGCAGGCATGGTCGGCACGAGGAACTTGGTTTGATAGAGCTGGCGGGGCGCGCGGAAGTAGTCGTTGAAGGCGCTTTCCTTCAGACCCCGGCGGGTGATCTCCTGGAGGATCTCACGCACCTTGTCGACGGTCATCTCATTTGGTTTGCCGCTCTTGGTCTGCTTGAAATCATAGAAGGTGCCGACGAGAGCACCCCGTTCGGCGGTGATCATTCCGAAGGGATTCTTGTTGCCGGTTCCATTGCTGAGTCCCGGAGCCATGCCGCTTCCGATGCCGAGGCCGTTTCCGTCGCCCTTGCCTCCGCCCGAACCATTGCCACCGAGCCCCTTGGACATGCTGCCGCTGCTGAGAGCGCCGAGCGAGGTCATCTGTGTCACTTCCTCCGGTTCCGGCAGTGTGATGTTGCTCACCGCTCCGGCCGCTGCAACGCGGGCGAGATTCGGCTGGGTCATCTGGACGCGGTGTTTCTGTGCCTGGCTCTGGGCGGCGGGCGAACCGCCACCGCCGGACTTCGGCAGGAAATCAACCGGTTTTTCTTCCTCCGGCGGGATGATTTTCACCACGAAGATCAAGCCGATCAGGACGAGGATGCCGTGGAAAATGATGGAGATGGAAAGGGAGCCCGCCCCGAGTCTTTGCCAGATCGAACGTTTCGGCGGAGGAGTGATTTCGAGTGTTCCGAACTCGATGTCGTTTTGGGTTTCCATGGGATGAAGGGTTTTTGCTAACGAACGGCCGCAAGGTTACGCATGAAAATCCGATTTCTTAAAAAATAAGAGATCGGTTTTTTCATATGTCCGCATCGGGCGGGTGCGGTCAGTCCCCGCACCTGTCATCAGGATGGATGATCGATGGGCAGCTGTCACGTCCCCAAGTAGGGGACAACGAAATGACCAATACCGTCCCTTTTGAGACGTCCCTCAGATGTCCTTCTGCGCCGCGCCCGGGACAAACTTCCAGACTGGACCCTCTTGGGAAATTGGAGGAGATTCGCCCTTCATGTCGGCGGGAGGCACGGTGTCGAGGCGGAAGAGGGGCAGGATGGGGAATCCAGCGGGGTCCTTTTCGTAGGTCGCGCCGACTTCCTCGATCATGAGTGCCACGGAGAAGTAACCACCGGGGATTTCTCCGATCATGATGTCGATGGGGTAGGTCTTTCCTTCTTCGACATTGAATTCGGGACCGACGGCGAGTCCTCCGATGTTCCGGTTGTGGGCGGGGGTCGCGTCGTACTTGTAGAAGGGGATAGGGAACTTCATGGGGGTGTTTTTCTTCACCTCGTTCTCAAGCTCGCGATTCTCCTTGGTGCCGTCGAATTCGTCAGCACGACCGTTCACGTGGGTTCCGGTTCCCGCCATGGTGTAGCCGTAGTCGAAGACCGGACGACTGTTGAAGCGGACGACGAGGAAGTCGTCACATTCGCCGACGAAACGGAATTTCCCGCTCTTGGGGGCCTTGACCGCTCCGCGATAGACCACAACCCACATCCGGGGCTGCACTTCCTTTTCCACCTCGAAGGCAGCGGGTGCTCCATCGGCAGGCATCTGCGGGATGAGAAGCTTGGTCTGGTAAAGCTGGCGCGGGGCCTTGAAGTAGTCGTTGAAAACGCTGTCCCTGAAGCCGCGCTTGGTGATTTCCTTGAGAAGTTCGCGCATTTTCACGTCCGTCATCTCGGTGGGTTTGCCGCTTCTGGTTTGCTTGAGGTCGTAGAAGGTGCCGGTGAGCGCGCCGCGTTCGGCGCTGACCATGCCGAACGGGTTCTTGTTGCCAGTGCCGGCGCTGAGTCCGGGAGCCATGCCGCTGCCGATCCCGAGGCCGTTTCCGTCGCCTTTGCCCCCGCCGGATCCGTTGCCACCGAGTCCCTTGGACATGCTGCCGCTGCTGAGGGCACCGAGGGAGGTCATCTGCGTGAGTTCCTCCGGCTCAGGCAGGGTGATGTTGCTGACCGCACCTGCCGCAGCGACACGGGCCAGGTTCGGCTGGGTCATCTGGACACGGTGTTTCTGGGCCTGGCTCTGGGCCGCTGGAGAGCCTCCACCACCGGACTTCGGCAGGAAATCCACCGGTTTTTCCTCTTCCGGTGGAATGATTTTCACCACGATGATCAGGCCGATGAGGACGAGAATCCCGTGGGAAATGATGGAAATCGAGAGGGAGCCGGCCCCGAGCTTCTGCCAGATCGAACGCTTCGGAGGCGTGGCGGCTTCGTGATAGGCTTGCTCGGTGGGGTCGTGATAGTCCATGGGTGGTGGGAAGAGGTTTTTTCTTAATGGAATCCATGAAAGGACTCGTGGAAACCCTTTTTCTCAGAAAATAAGCATTCAGTGTTCCCGTGCTGCGTCGTGGCCACGCTTTTCGTTGATGAAAAGCGTCAGAACCAGCCCGGCGAGGATGAATCCCGCCAATACGAGCAGGGCCTCGGGCGTGCCCATGGTGTCTTTCACCCAAGCGAACGGGAAGGTCATGATGGCGGAGAGTTTCCACATGAGGCCCCAGATTCCAAAGGTTTCCGCCTCCCGGTTCGGTGGAGCCAGGTAGCTGACAAACGCACGGTTGGCCGACCCGAGCGATCCAAGGCCGAAACCCAGCAGATTCCCGATCACCCACAACGGCCAGGTGGGGTAGTTCCCGGCATGCGATTCGTTGAGGTAGGCGTATCCTGCGAAGCCGAGGGCCGTTACGAGCCAAACGACGAGGAAGATGAGGACCGACCGGCGATGTCCCAGCTTGTCCTGGTAAAGCGTGGGGACGATGGTGCCGATGATTCCGGAGACGGTGATGACCGCGACAAAAATGACGAGATCCACCTGCTGGAAGCCATACTGTTTTGCCAGGATGCTGGCAAAGAAGACGACCACACTCATGCCGGTGCCGTAGAAGAGCGAGGCGATGAGAAGAAGGGCCAGATCCTTGTAGCGGGCCGTGTCCTTGACGGTTTCCGCGAGGCGGACAAATCCGGCGGTGATGAGGTTCTTTCCCGGATGACCGGTGTTCGCGACCTGCGGCTCCTTGAGCCACAAGGCGGTGGGAATGATGAAGGCGAGAAACCAAAGTCCGGCGAAAATGAAAAACGGACGCCACGCATCCGGAGATTCCCATTTCAGCGCGATCATGGCACCGGCCGTGACGATCAGGAGAAACAGCGCCGCGGCATAGGCGCAGGCCCACGAGAAACCGCTCACACGTCCGACCTCGTGCTGCCTCGCAAGGCTGGGAAGGAAGCTGGCGAGGAAATTCTCCCCGATGGAAAAGGCGAAGTTCGCCGGGATGTAGAGCAGCACCGCCAGCCAAAGCTGCCCGGGCTGGATGAATCCGAGTCCGCAGGTGAAGACCCCGCAGATGACACCCGAACCGATCAGGCAGAGCTTCTTGTAAGACCTTTCATCCGCCACCGCTCCGGCGAGAGGGGACAACAGGGCGGTGAGCAGCATGCTGCTGCCATAGGTCAGAGCCCAGACCCGGTCGTCGATGGCCTCATCCTGGACGACGACCTGGAAAAAAAAGACCGAAAACAGCAGGGTGTTGATGATGAGGGTGAACGACTGGTTCGCGACATCGAAGGAAATCCATGACCAGAGCTGCCGCTGCTGGGGCAGGCCATTGAGTGGGTAAAAGCGGCCGAGGTTCATATGATGCTGGAAAATGGATTAGTGGAGATCACGGGGAAACGGAAGCGGAATCGGCCTGCGGAGTTCCATGCGATCACCGACCGGCGGGCCATGATCCTATCGACCAACTCCAAGGGTCCTTGAACGTGCGTTCTTTCGGACCCGATTGTTTGATGGGCATGCGGTTGGTTGGAAATGCGGACGGTTCAGGTGATCTGATTTTTGAACGAACCTGGGAGATGGGTGGAGATGGTGACAATAAGTCAACGGACCACGGATTTCTGGCCATCCCCGGCGTCCGTGCGGTAGAAAACCTCATCAGACATTTGACGGATGAGGTCTGAACTCCATCCTGACGTTTCAAACAAGCCACCCACATACCCATGTCAAATCCATCAACACCGGAAATCGAGCTGCTACGGGCGGCATACACTGCTTTCAACAGCCGGGACATCGACGCCGCTCTCGCGCTGATGACTCCGGACGTTGCCTGGCCGAAGGCCTTCAAGGGAGGTTTCGTCCGGGGGCCGGAAGAGGTCCGCGCCTATTGGACGGAGCAGTGGAGCGAGATCGATCCGCGCGTCGAACCGGTTGCGTTCCACCAGGAAGAAGATGGACGGATTCTCGTCGTGGTGCGCCAGTTCGTGCGCGACCTTTCGGGAGCCGTCCTGGCCGACGAAGAGGTGGGCCACCGGTTCAGTCTTGTGGATGGGCTGATTCAAGGCATGGAAGTGGAGTCCGCACAGGTTCAGCCGGCATAATCACATAAGGGAGGACACCGACAATTGTCCGCAAAGTCCCGTGGAGTCGGCAACAATCAGGGCGCGATTTCCGGAGCGGTGAACCCCTGTCCGGAATCGGTGGCGTAAAGGTGTCTGCCGTCGGTCGACAGCATGACCGTGAACCGGCCTTCCGCGTTCCGCTGGATCTGATAGCCATGGGTTTCTTCGGGAAACCATCCGGGCCGGTTCTCGAACCTGCCCGCGGATCGGACGTCGCTCAGGGAAAACGGGTTGGTTTTAAGCCATGCCAGCAGTTGTGGCCCGGGACTTACGGCGATGTACCATTGCCACTTCTTCACGCCGTCCTGCGAGGACCACTCCCGTCGCTCCGCATGGAGGATTCTGTCATCCGCCGCCGGCCGCCGCCAGAAGGCCTTCTGAAACACGAGCGCCGGGTCGGTGGTTGTGACGAGTTTCGTGCCGTCGTCTTCCTTCGAGACGGTGGGTGCCGGTTTTGGCTGGGGCGTGGGTTCCAGGCTTTTCCTCAGAATGACGGCCGTCGTCACGATGAGGATGACGACGGCCGTGATGATGATCGTCCTCCGCTCCATCAATTTCCGGAGTTGGAATAACTGCGGAGGAAGAGCTGGATGTCCTTCACACTTTGGGCGAAGCGGTCGAGGCCGGTCTGCTCGTCGTTGAGCAGCGAATAGGCCGGGATGACGATTTTCCACTGGGTGTTCCAGACGCTGCGACCGATGAGCCGTGAGTTGGTGAACTCCGCCGGGACCGAGCTGTAGAAGTAGGCCGGGTCATCGACGGCGCGGAAGGCCCCGTGCTTGCGGGGGATCCACATCGCCTCGTTGAGGCTGCCACCCGGGGTGAAAAACTGGCTGTCGGAGAACAGGTTCGCACCCAGGTTTTTAGGCAGGGGAATGGCCTGGTCCTTGATCGTCCAGGAGCGGATGATGTTCGTGTCACCCAACGGCGGCGAGCGCATGGTATCCATTCCGGCCGGGATCAGGTAGGCATACGGCGTGGCGCTGAGGGCGTTCGGGTTGGAGCTGGCGGGACCGCCCGCTCCCATGACACCTGTCGCATAGGCGTCCATGCCGATGTAGCCCTTGAAAACCAGTCCGGCCGAGGCGATCTTCGTGGCGAAGTTCGACTGGGTGTAGACGTGGTCTCCGGCGGCGAGCGGCCAGCCGAAGAAGTTTAATCCCTGTTCGATGGTCGTGGAGAATGGAATCACGATGCCCGGGACCGATGCGCCGCTGGTCTTGCGGATGTTGTTGCAGTAGATCGCCACGTCCGGATCATTGAGCACGTTGCTCATGATGTGCTGCTGGATGACCTGCTTCCAAAGAAGATCGTCATCGGCCGTCGGCTGGTCCGTGCGGATGCGGAAAAGCTCCTGGCGCAGCGAGAATACGGTGCCGTTGCGATCCGGGTTGTTGATGCCGAGGCGTCCTTTCACGACGGACCATTCGTCACTGAGCTGGCCCAGGATTCCCGCCAGTCCGACATCGCCGGAACTTGACTGGACGGGCCGGTCATCCTGGAAGTCACCGACCGAATAAGTGCCGATGATCTGGTTCACGACGTCCTCTCCCTGGCTGGTGCTGAGCAGGCCGGTTTCATAATCGTAGGCTTTCGCCGCGAGGTAGGTGAAGGTTTGCGCGAGATCGAAAAGCCCCTTGTATTGGGAAAGTTCCTCGTTGCGCATGTCGCGATAGACGACGTCACGGGTGCGGTATCCCTGGATCACCGAGGCCGCGCGCTGGCGGAACGATTCGCGCTCGGTGAGGATGTTGGCGGCATTCGCGTAGAGGCGGGATACCTTTTCGTTCGCCCGCTGCAACTGGGTGAGACGGCGGGTCATTTCGAAACCGGTGGCGAGCACCTCGTCGTAGAGGCGTTCAAGCTCGACGATGTGCTGTTTGTTCGCCGAGGTGCGGTTGTATTCATCCATGATGCTGGACGCCTCGCCATCGAGGTTCGCCGCCTGCATCTCAAGCAGCGCGGCACCGGTGTCCGATGTCAGCCCGATGAGGCCGGATACCAGCGCGGCCGTCTCACCGGAAATCCGGATGGCGCCACGGGCGGGAGCCATCGCGTCGGTAGCCAGACCGACACTCGTCGGCACCGCTTCCGCGGCCGCGGCCGCGAGCGCTCCGATGTAGTCGAAATAGAGCGAAGCCGCGCTGGCCGCCGTCGTCAGGGAGAAGGCGGCGTTCCTGACGGTGCCCGCCTTGGAGGATTTTTCCGAAGCCTGCGCATCCGCCGTTTCAAACTCGGTGTTGAACTCGCTGTACAACTGGTAGTCGCGGTTGAAGCGGTTCATGAGGGTGTTGAACGTGCTGGCGGAATCCCGCAGGTTCACCTGGGCCTCGTAACAATCCAGCAGGGCGGCCTGGATGTCCCCCGTCTGTCCGCGCCTGCCGAGGCCGCTGGCCACCGTGTCCGAGAACTGGCCGAGGCTGAACTTGGAAATGGTGTAGCTGCGGCTCACATAGTCCGCATTGAGGCGGGTGTTCGGCGGGTCGAGGGACCAGTCCCGGAACGGATCGGTGTTGACCGGCTCGCGGAAGGTCATGGTGACCGTGCTGTCGGTGTTCACGATGGGCGAGGGCCGGTCGATGAAATACGAGTGGTAGAGGTCCGGTCCGGTATATCCCTGCGCGTAGAGCTTGCCGGCCCCGATGTCCCCGGCGTAGGCGGTGCCGTAAAGCTGGATGAGCTGGTATTCGTAAGCGTCCTCCTGTTTTTCCACGGCGGTGTTGTATTCGTCCAGCGAGGTGTTCTGCAGGCGGAGCTGGCGGTTCATTTTCCCGGCCTGCTGGAACGCGTTCTTGGCATTCACGGACGCCTTGATGGCGCGGTCGTAGATCTGCTCGAAGTGGGATTTACCCGCCGCGACCTCGGATGGGGAAATGTCGAAGGCCATGGAATCGTTCGCCAGTCCGAGAGGATTCAGATGGGCCTGGAGGTTCGCGATCAGGCTGAGGATCTCACTGCCGGTGGTCACCATTTCATTGAGTTCCGGCACGGTGGTGCGGTCGATTTTCTCGATGCCTTCGTTCACGGTATCGAGGTCCGGAAGCATCGCGTTCGCGCTGACCCAGTTGAGGTAGGTTCCTTGGAAGGCACGCGAGGACCATTCGTCCACGCCCCAGTGACGGGTGACTCCGGTGCCGGTGTTCGTCCTGGCCTCGTGGAAATGAGACCAGCCGTGCTCCTCGCCATCCGTATGATCGTTGCGGGCGGTGAAGTCGAGGATCTCCGCGCCGGTGCGGGCGAGGGCGGCGGCGGCGGTCGCGAACTTCCGCTCGTCCTGATAGTCCACCTCCACGGTCTGGCCGAGGATGGAAACGGTTTCCGCCTTGGGCAGCCAGTCGAAGTTGGGGCTTGTCAGGAGCTTGTAGTAACCGGTCAGCGCGGTGAGGTAGTGGCCGTAGGCGTCGCCATGGCCCTGCGGGAACATCGCCTGCGCGTCGCTGGCGTCGATCACGCCGTCCGCATTCGCGCTGCCGGCCTTTTCCTTGATCGCATAGTTCGTCGCATAGATCGGCTCGCCGGAGGTAATTCCGTTGATATAGTTCCAGTAAAGGCGGTTGTAGGCCGGAGACACGGTCGTCTGCGAGCCGAAGTCATCCCGGCCGCGCAGGAGGCCGAGTGTCTCGTCCATCATCTTGGCCACCTGGCCTTCGAAGGAGAAGCGGGCGGAGCTGACTTCTGATGATTCCAACTGGTCGTCGATCATCAGCGTCGGGTTCTGCGCGTCGTCCCATGCCTCGTTGCCGAGGGTCATGTAGAGATCGCTGAGGTAACCGGCGGCGAGCTGGAGCGTCTGGTTCACCGAGGCATCGTTCACCCCGGCGTCGATGCTCTGGGCCTTCACCCGGTTCAGCACGGTTTCATAAATCTCGATGAGGCCGAAATCGTTGATGTTGTCGATATTCAGCGCGACGTCCCCCTCCCAGCGTTTGCCTGCCTGGGTGAGGATGCTGACGTCCGTGCTGACCGGGTTGTTGTAGAGATCGGTGTTGCGCTGGTTGAACGGATTGATGCCGTCCAGCACGCGCTTGACCCAGCTTTCCACGAGCACCGGCTCCATCCACTCGCTGTAGAGGGAGGTGGAGCCGACCATGTTCACGCCGGCCTTCGGCTTGTAGCGCATGGTGAAATAGTTGTCGCTGAAGACCAGCAGCGTGTTGCCCGCGATGGAGTTCGCCGAGCCGCCGATCATCACGGTGTTGGTGAGCGGCGTGTTCGAAGCGAGAATCCACCTCGATGACACCTGCTCGACCTTCGTGGGTATGTCGACCCGGAAGTCGATGGTGTTGGCGGGGCTGTTCGCACCGTAGGAAGAGTATACAGCAACCTCGATCCGGTTGCCGCCCGTATTGAAAAACGAGGGAGCGATTTCAAACTGGTAGTCCAAACCATCCGTCGTCAATCCGGTGCGGGACGCCTGCGGTGTCAGACCGCCGGGAACCGCCATGCCCTGCGGCAGTTGGTAGGCCAGCGCGGGATGTCCGTTCACATAGACAATGAATCCGTCGAGGGAATGGAGCTTGGCGCTGAACACGACCTGCTCGGGCACTGCGTCGAAGTTCAACCCTGTCACATTCTTGAACAGGAGTCCGGGGCGCTCAGGGGTGTAGGTGCCGCCGTTGACCGAATAGGTTTTCGGCAGTGTTTCCGCAGGGGTGGCGGGATAGGTGATGAGGGTGTCCGGAAGGGGATCCGTCGGTGGATTCGGATAAATCGCCCATGTGTTCGTCGCGGGCGAACCGGTGGTGCCGATGACGCGTGCGGTGGAATGCACGTAGGTCTGGGGAGCGGCGCCGCCTTGCGACGGGTAGTAATACCACTCGAAGTCGTAATTCTCCGGATGCGCGGCGAAGTCGCCGCTGTGGCGCAGCGTCACCTGTTCGTCCAGCGGGTTCGCGGGCAGGATCTTTTTCAGGTCACCTTTGTAGAGGGTGTCCAGCACCTTGATGACCTTCATGTCCACACCGTTGCCGGGCGGAGTGAAGGCCTTGCCGTCGCTGAACAACAGCGTGACATAACCGGAGCCCTTGCCGGTGGCGCTCAGCGCGTAGCTGTCCACCGCCGTGTCGGAGGATGAGATTTCCGAGAGCGTCGTGCCGTTGACATCCACGCCCGAGCCCACGATGTAGGTGCCGGGTTTTGCGGGGTCTTCCTTGAAGGTCTCGACACGGGTGGTGAGGGCGTCGATGGCGTTGTTCCATTTCTGCCGGTCCGCATCCGTGGAAAGGACGAGTCCCTTGAGGGCGGCGACATCCGCCGGGCTGAGGGTGTTGAGGTTCAGGTAATCCTCACCGGCGATCGAATCGACAAACTCGCCGACCAATTCCAGACCGCCGATGTCACCGAGCAGCGGATTGAGATAGATCCGCTGTTGCAGGTGCGGTGGCGCGAGCTGGAAGTAGGTCTTGCCATTCTGGGAGGTGGTCTTGAGCGATCCGGGAAGCGCGGCGAGCTGGACCTGGCTGCTGTTGAGCAGGACGGTTTTCGCCCGCGTCGGGTCGTGAAGAATGACGCTGGACCTGCCGCTGCCGCCGGTGGCGACGGATTGCTGGTAGAGCACGCGCGCGCTGGTCTGGCCACGCACGGCGGGCAGGCCGTTTTTGGAAAGCGCGAGCGTTTCCGCAAGGCTGAGCGTCGGCGGGTTGAGCGGCCATGCGGGATAGTAGAGGACGGTCACCGGATCGCCCGTCACGGGGTCGCCCAGGAACGAGCCATCCGTATTCTTCGGCCTCAGATAGGGCAGGGGTGTGCCGGCGGCGGGTGTGGAGACATGGAGCCCCGCCGGAAAATCGAACGAGGTCTGCATGTTGTAGTAGAAATGCATGCCGAGCGCCGGAGAACCGCCCGCCATCGGTCCGCGATGGACCCAGTCGTAGCCCTTGCGGTCCTTGTAGGTGAAGCTGTAGTAGGCGCTGTCCAGCCCCGCCACGGCGGAAGTCTCATGATAGGATGAACCCGGGTCCACCTCGACGTTCTTGACCGCCCCCGTGACCGGGTCGGCCGGCAATGGCAGGACACCCAGCGGAGCGGGCATGATGGCGTCCATGCGTGTCCCGGCGGTCACCGGATAGGAAAGCTTGTAAAGACCGTCCTCGCGCATCACCTCGAAGACCGACATCGCCGGACGCTTGTCCGTGGGGTCGGTGTATTGGATCAGCACGCGGGGCAGGGATGAGAAGGACGTTCCGGAGACGATGTTCAGGTCATCCCGAAGGGCGTAGGCGGTGGAGCCGATCAACAGGGCGTGTTCCTCGTTCGGGTTGTATCCGGTTTTTGTGGGATCGCTCTGGCGGTAGATGCTTCCGGCGGCGACGGCGGAGGGTAGCGAGCCGGCGCCGAGCCTTGAGGCCATCACGATCCGTGGCAGCGTGACCTGGAGCAACACGTCATCGACGGCGAAGCACTCGTCGCCCGCCGCGCTGTTGAGGTTCGATCCGAAGCCGATCTTCATCGAGGAGATCGATTCCGCCGCCGCGACGCTGGTCGGGGTGGCGGTGATGTTGACGAGGAAGGACTGGTCCTTCGTCGAAAGCGTGCCGTAGAAATCCTTATAGGAGCCCGCGATGGGGATGATGGTCCATGCGTAGTTCACCCCGTTGGAAAGCACGGTGCCCTGGCGCGTGGTGGTCACCTCCGTCATGCCGAACGGCTCGTTGATGATCTGGACGTCGTTGATGAAGGTCTTGAAATACTCGTTCTCCCATGTCTCCAGGCGGTGGAATTTGAACGACAGGTTCGCACCATTCTGGTAGTTGCTCCCCATGCTGTAGTTCCGCGAGGTCACCGCGATGTTGGTGGTGCCGTTGTTCGTGTAGTTGCCGAAGGGACCGAGGAAACCTCCCATGACGGTGTTGGTGGAACGCGTCGCGGTGCTCCAGCCGGTCGCATTGGACTCGAAATCCTCCGAGGTGATCTGGTTGGTGGTCCGGTAGGCCACGGTGTAGCGGCCGATCTTCGCGGGGGTGTAGAAAGACGAGAACTCCGAGGTCGGAGGCTTCACTTCCTTGAACCACCACACGTTGAGGGCGTTGTTCTCGCCGGCCAACGTATTGACCGGAATGATCGCTCCCGCTTCCGCGGCCGCCACTCCGTTGAGGAACGGATTGATGTAAGCCTGTGGCGAGTAGGAGGTTCCCCTGGTGACGTAGCCCGCCACTGAGAATGCGGAGGATGGCGGTGTGACGCGCTCGCCGACATAGACGGTGCCGGTGAGCGCTCCGGAACCGTCACTCTCGATGTAGTTCGCATTGTTCTCCGACTGGGTCAGAAGCGGCACGTACCAGACGCCTCCATTGCTGCCGGTGAATTTCAGGAGCGTGCGGTTCTGCTGGTCCGCGGTGGTGCCGAGGTTGATGATCAGGCGCTGGCTGGCGTTGTCGATGGTCGCCTCTCCGTCGGGAGAATCCTGATAAATGACCTGGGGAATCATGCCGTCGCCAAACTGGAGACCGGTGCCGGTGGCGAGGGTGCTGCCGCCGTTGTTGACCGCATAATACGCGTACTGCTCATATTCATCGGCGGTGGTGGCCGGCCAGCGCTGGGTGTATTTGGAAAGATACTTCGGCCAGCTGATGACCAGCCCCGGAGCTACCTCCGGAGTGTTCGGGATGGCGGCGTCCAGAGGGGACATCCAATAGAAGGTGACATTGTCCTCCACCGTGTTTTCGCGCTCCGCGTAATAGGCGAGCGTGCCATCGGCCCTCACACTGGAACCGTAGTAGCTGATCTGGTTCACCGAGCCGGAGTTGGAAACCGGCGTGGCGGTCAGGGTGGGATCGTCGTCCGGACGAGGCGGGCGGATTTCCTGTCCGAGGATGATGTCCCGCGTGGTGGCGCGCAGCGACTGCTCCACGCTGACAACGTCCGCACCGAGGAATTCGTAGGTGCCGTCCTGGCTGTTCAGAGCACCGAGGTATTCGACGAAGATGCGGCCCGTGAGGTTGTAGGCGTGGAGCGTGCCGCTGCCTGCCGTGTTTTCATACCAGAGCGTCCGCAGGATCTCGGAGGACTCGGCGTTCGGGTCGGATGTCGACACTCCCGCCACCACGTATTCCTTGGCCACGGTGGCCGGGAAGATGTTGCTGTAGACCGGATTGACGGTGGTGATCCGTCCGGTCGGGATCTGGATGACCGGAGCGGTGAAGCTTTTTTCCGTCCAATACATCGTGCGGACGGGAGTGCTGGTTGCCGAGGAGACGGTGAAGCGTTCCTTGTAATAAACGTAGCTGTTGCTTCCCGTCTTGGCCGAGTCCGGCACCGCCGAGCGCCAGGTGATCTCCACCGGGCCAGGGGTGTTGGCGAACACGCGCTTCGCGTGCGGGCTGTAGTAATAGGATGCCAGCACTCCTTCCGGAAGCGCGGGGATGGCCGCCGCATCTCCGGTCTTGAAATCCACGGGCGAGACATTCCCATCCGGGTTGGCCAGCACCTCACCGGCGATCACCGGCTGCGCGCGCCAATAGGAGGCGTCCACCGTATAGCTGGTGCCCGCGGCGGAAACGATGGTGGTGGGAGGCGTGATCTGGTCTCCGAAAAGATAGCGAGGCACGCCCGAGGCGAAGGTGGTTCCGAAACTGGAGTGCGTCAGCGTCAAACCGGTGGGAGCGCTGGAATTCGCAGGGATGCTGGTGGGATAACCGGTGGTCCCGCGCGCGGAGCCGCCGGAGGATTCGACCACGTTCGAATACTGCGGGGTGATGACGGGATCCCCGCTCGGCGTGCCAGAGGGCCCCACCGGAGGAATGTGCGCCGTGTTGGTCGCAGGCACCCGGTTGCTCAGGCGGTTGTAGACCCCGCTCTTGATCTCATACTGGGCGTGCACGGACGACACCCCCGCCATGCCAAGCAGAAGGCAGGCGAGCATCATCCATGGAGGGCGTCCGGCACCTGGATCGCGTGAAATCCATTTCATAAGGTTGAAGGTTGGAGTGGGTTTTTCCGGCGGCGGCTCACTTCTCCCGGATCAGCTTCTCCAGGGCGGCGAGCCGCTCCTCCAGATCGGAGATTTTCCGGTCCTTCTCGTCGAGCTGTTGCCGGACGTCCGACAACTCGTCATCCTTCTCGACCTTGAGTTCCTGCACCGCCTTGCACGCGATGGTGGCGAAGGTGCCGTAGCCGACCGTGAGCATGCCATCACCGCCCTTTCCGACGATGTCAGGAAACAGAGGTTCCACCTCCTGCGCGATGACACCAAACTCATGCTTCTGGTCCGGTGCCGTGTTGTCCTTCCAATGGAACCTGCGGAACGGCACCTGCATGAGGCGGTCCAGCATGGGTTCCGCATCGATGATGTCCTTCTTGAGCGTGCGGTCCGAGAAGTAGTCGAGGTTGCTGTCGCCATCGAAGGAGAATCCTCTCCAGGTCGTCGTGCCGTTCTGCGAGGTGTTGTAAACATTGAACGCGATCCCTCCCCTGTCGGCGGAGTAATACATCTGGGCGTAGCCGATGGAGTTGTTTCGCGATCCGATGGAGGTCAGCGAACCCGCGACACTGAGTGTTCCCTGGCTGGTGTCGGTGGTGTAGACACCGAGACCGTTGTTGGTAAAGCACGTCCATCCACCCGCCCTTACCGAGGCATCCACGTTCATTCCCATGATGAAGGCGGAGTTCTCCCAGCTTCCATTCGCCACGCGGCGGAAACCGGAAATGGTGAGGCTGGAGGAATTGCTGGTGTTGCATCCGAAGCTGGCCAGCTTGATCTCGCTGTTCTGGGCGGCCCCGAGCGAACCTCCATACACGTTCAGGAGCGTGCTTGCGGCGCTGCCTCCGGTGGTTCCGCCCACGCTCAGCATGGCTCCCGGCGAGGTGGTCTGGATTCCGACGTTCCCGCCCGGATCGACGCGCACCTTTTCGGCTCCGTTGGTGTAAAACTGAAGGGTTCCGTCCGCACCGGAGAACATGCCGCCATCGGCGTCGCCGTTCCCATCGAACGAGAACCCGGAGTTGATGCCGTTCGCCCCGTAACTTCCGCCACGGGCTCTCACCATGCCGTTGGAGACGATCCTGTCGGCGGACGCGGTGCCGACGACCGTCAGCCGCTCCCCGGGAGTCGAGGTGCCGATGCCGACATTTCCGTTGCCCTTGACACGCATGGTTTCCGTCATGGCGGCGGATGTTCCGTAGCCGAACGCAACATCCGCGCCGGAGGCGGAGGTGTGGATCTGCAGGAGGCTGCCCTGGATGCCGAAGCCATAGTGCGCTCCGGAATTGCCGAAGAGCGAGATCTTGTCTCCGATGACGGAGGAGAAGGTCAGGGGGAAGCCGGGATTCGCCTCGCCGATGCCGACGTTGTTGTTCCGGTAGACGTTCGTACCGGTCGGCGTCCAGTTGCCGATGGTGGTGGTGTCCAGCTTCGTGGCGGTGATGGTGTTGTTCTTGATGTCGGCGGAATCGATCGACAGGTCCGTGATGCGGCTGCTGTCCACCGCCCCGGCGGCGATCTTGTTCGTGGTCACCTGCTGGTCACCGACCATCGCCGTGGTGATGGCGGATCCGGCAACGGTTTCCGCGACCTTCGATCTCAGGGAGAAAGCACCGCTCACGAGCTGCTGGCGCGGGGAAATCTCAAGATCCGCGGCGGCCGTCCCATCATCCACGGTGACGCCGAGGTAGAGGCTCGTGTAGCTGGTCGAGTTGAGGATGTCTGAAAGGGTCTTGTAAGGCGTGGCAGCCGGTGAGGACGGGCCGGGCAAGGTGGAGATGCCGGTGCCATTGCCGATCAGCACGCTGAACTCCCCGCCTGAAATGGTCACCGACTGGGTTTCGGCGTAGAGGGGGGTACCGCCGCTGGAGGTCGAATAAAGCTTGAAAGTCACGGCCCGGTTTACGGGGGCGGTGTTGCCGATGAGGACGCCGCTGACATCGGTGACGCGTCCTTGGTAACTCATGAGGGACGGAGTGGCCTGCGCGTGGAGCAGTGGTGCGGCAAGCAACAGGAACAGGCTGGTGAGTTTGGCTTTCATGGGAAGGAATGAAGGGTTTTCTGGTTTTTGAAATGGAGGATGAAAAGGAATGGATTCAGGGAGTTGTCAGATCGATGGTCGCGACTTCCGAGACGCGCCGCATCTCGAAGGTGCCGCCCACCCGCAGGGTTTTCCTGTGCAGGCCGGTGATGGATTCCTCATAGGTTCCACCGAGCACGGTGTTTCCCCAGCCGGCCACGTAACGGCCGTCCGGAGGGCTGTCCGTGAAGGTGAAGGTGCAGGTGCGGTTGATGTTGTAGCTTTCCTGTCCCGCCGCGAGAGCGCCGCCCTTGGGGTCCCTGTTGTCATGGTCCGGGTGATAGGTGTGGACGAAGGGGTTCGTCGGCTCGTTGTGGGCGATGGGAATCGTCCATGAAACCGAGCCGCCGGTCGTGAAAGATCCGGTTCCGGTGAGAGAGGTGATGGATGTCGGCATCTGGCAGGCGAAGTAGCGCACCGGCTTCAGGTCCGACTCCGCATAACCCAGAATCTTCCCCTCGTTGGTGCTGATCCCCACGGGATTTCCCGCGCTGGCGAGCCTCCCCACGTAGGCCTGCGTCAGCAAGCGACAGGTTCCGGAGGAATCCATGTGGGTGAGGAAAAGAAGGGGGAACGGTTGGGAGGTCGAGGAGCCGCCCCCATTCGCCGTCGGGGACACCTTGTTCACGCTCGTATTCACCACCCACAGGCCGGCTGGCGAAGCGGGTTGCGCGCTGACGGGAAGGCTGACGTCGGAAAGGTTAGCCGAATCCCTGATGCGAAGGATGGAGGCGTAGAAGGAATCCGGGGTGCCCGTCATGGAGGAACGGTTGATCCCGAAGTCCACTGTGGCACGACCGGAGGCCGGCACGTTCACCGTGTAGCTGGTTCCCATGTCGGACTCGGTGTAGGAGTTCGAGGAACTCACGTAAGTCCGCACGGTGAGCGGCACGGCGCCGGCGATGGGGGTCTGGTTTGTCGGAGCTGTCTCGGATGCGCCGAGAGTGAATGTCAGCGTCAGCGCGCTCGTCGAGCGGTTGGTGATGCCGACGCTGGTCGTCGACACCGTGCGGCCGAACGCGAGGCCTGCCGAACTGGCGACCTCATACTCCACGGGGGCGGTGAAGTTCCCGATGGTGGCGACATTGAACCAGTAGGCCTTGTTCGGATCCATGGTCTCGCTTCCCGGTGCAACCTGCATGGGATTGGACGTGCTGAGTTCGCCGCCGATGTATTTGTAGATCTTGGACGGTGTCGAGAGCACCGTGGTGTTGGCGGAAGGGTAGGACGCGAAGTAGTTGCTCATCTTCGGCGCGCTGGTGGTCCCGGAAGGGAAGCCGAGGAAATTCCCGCCGGAGATGAGCCACGTCGCCAGAGGGGGCTGTACGAGTTGTTTGATGGGAACGGATACCGCACTGGAACAACGGAACAGGTAGGCGGAGTTTCCGACCATCCGAGAGAGACCCGTTTCGCTGCCGTCGCGTTTCCAGATGGTCCACTCGTCGCTGTTGGTGGTGGGTTCGGAAGGGGTCTGGGTGAACTGGGTACCGTCCGGATTCGGATTCCAGCGCCAGATTTCAGTAACGGCGGGATTGCTGGCGAACAGTTCCGATACTGTCACGTATGAAGCGTCACCCGCGAGCCAGACACCGTTCCAACCGGAGGCGAGGGAGTAGGATTTCGTGACCCATTGCGAATGGGCGCTGCCGGTGAGCAGCAGGAGGAAGGGGATCACCCTGGTGAGGAATTTCATCGGATTCTGAGGCGATAATAGGTGTTGGTTGCCGCCGCCTTGACGTAGAGGCTGGTGATCCCGGTGGTCGTCGAAACGAGAGCGCTCTTGAACGACGCCGAGGCATCGGTCGCGGGATTGGTGGTGGAGAACGATGTCGCGGTCCATGTCTTGAGATCCATGGAGGATTCGATGGTGTAGGACTTTCCGTAGATGGCATAGGTTTCCAGCCTCACGTCCTCACCGGCCTTTTCCTTGATCGCCAGGCTGATCGTCGAATTCGCGTCGCCCGCGTAGGTCCCGGCGATGTATTCCGTGGCGTTGCTCAATCCGTCCTTGTCGAGGTCTCCGTTGCGATCCAGCAGCGAGAGATCCCAGCCATCCGGCCCTGGAAGATACCCGGCCTGGTATAGCTGGGATTCCTCCCAAGCGTCGGGCAGACCATCGCCGTCGGAATCCACTCCGAGGGTGAGGTCCAGACGGATCCGAGAAGCAGGTCCTCCCACCGTGGGCGTTCCCGCCGTGATTTCGAGAGGTTGGTAGCTGACGCCGCCGATATCGACGGACAGGGTGTAGGCGGATGCGGTGGAAACGACCAGGGAACTGTAGCTGGAGGTCAGGTTCCGCCCCATGTCGATGCGCATGCGGAGCTGGTAATTGAAGTCCGCGCCATTTCCGGCGGTAAGCTGTTCCCGCATTTTCTGAACTCCGCCTTGGGACATCACCACCGCAGCCCCGTCAGCGGGGATGAGGGCGCCCTGGTCGTCCCGCACGTCACCATAGATGGTATGGAACGGAGCGGGAGGGAACGCCTGGAGGGGGAGAGCCGTCAGGAGAATCCCTAAGAGTGCGGGGTATCGTGGGGTTTTGCCGTGTTTTTCACGACTTAAATACGGTCCGAGGGGACGGTTGCATGCCATGTTTATGAGTTGGGTTTATAGGCTGGCTTTTGTGTATCTTCTTTCCGTGGAGCTCTCACAATCAAAATCTTGATAATTATTCTCAGGGGGCTCCTGAGCTTCTTTCCAAGCGGCGGAGCCGCCGGGGACGGAGACCCGGATCGATTGGGTGCATGCCGGCCGGCGGCAGCGACGGATTGGAAAGCGGCATTCCGGAACCCTGTATTCAGCGTTGCCTCGGGGGGCGCGTCATCCTTGGTTTTCCCGCGCAGGTTCGGGCGATTCATTCTTTCATCACCATGTCATAAAAAAAGCCCCGCATCACTGCGGGGCTTTGAAAATGGATATGAAGCAGGGAAATCAGCCTCCGATATCGGTGCGGCCGGAAAGCTGGGCACCTTCCTCCATCGAGAAGACCTTGGACTTGATGTCGCCGTTGATGCGGGACTTGTCCTTGAGTTCGCAGCGTTGGGAGGTGATCTTGCCTTCGACCTTGCCGTAAACCTTGACCTCTCCGGCGGTCACGTCGCCCTTGATGATGGCGTTCTCACCGATGGTGACACGGCCTTTGTCCGAGGAGATTTCGCCATCGATCTTTCCGTCGATGATCATGTCGTTGGAGAAGCGGATGGAACCGATGATTTCGATTCCGCTGGAGAGCACGTTTGTCGGATTGGCCATGACGGGGATAAGGGAACAAAGGTTGGCTGGGTTTGCAATGGGAAAGATGGACCGGGCGAATCTATGTGCCCGGTCCATCGGGCGTTTTCCCATGCTTCAGAACTCCGCGGTGATCCCCGCGACGACTCCGCGGCCCGCGATGGGGGCGATGTCCTTGAGGAAGGAGGTGCTCTGGCGGGCTTCCTCGTCGGTCAGGTTCACGCCCTTCACGTAGAAATTGGTCCGCACGTCGCCGAATTTCACGTTGTAGCCGACCCCCGCATTGACGAGGAAATAGCTGTCCGTGGGCAGTTCGTAGTCCGCGTGGCGATGTTGGGACGCGGCGTACTGGCCTTCGAGGCGCGCGGAAAACGGACCGTTTCCATAGTCAAGGGCGAGACTGGTGCGGAAAGGAGGGATGCGCGGGATGGGTTCCCCGGTATCCCGGTTCTCGGCATTCACATAGTCCGCACGCAGGATGAGGTCCAGCCGGTGGGCGGAAACGGTGGCGGGCTCCAGCACTCCGCCTTTGGCGTCCGCGACCGGCGGTGCGGTGACGGGTTCCAGCAGGTGGAAGGTCGTCTCGACCTCACCGCCCCAGAAATCCGCGGGCAGGGCCTGGTAGGCATAAATCGGCAGACCCTCGTCAGGGTCCACACCGCCGGTGGGTTGCGCGCTGACGAAGTCCGTGAAGCGGTAGTAGAAGCCGCTGACGCTGCCTGTCACGCGGCCGGAGCGTTTTCTCACGGATAGATCGAGGGAGAGGGAGTCCTCGGTGTCCAGATCGGCATCGCCCACTTCAAAAGTGCCGGTGGCGACGTGCGGACCGTCCGCGAAGAGCTCCACATAGGTCGGCGGCCGCTGGGTGTAGGCGAGGGAGAGTGCGACGGCATAGTCTTCCACCGGCTGCCAGACAATGCCGCCGGAGGTGCTGAATCCGTCGAAATCCCGGCTCAGGCCGGGGCCGAAGCTGGCGTCCGCCTTCGTTTCGCTGCTCTGGTGGTCATAGCGTGCGCCGAATTGAAAGCGGAGCTGGTCCACCGGGATTTCCTCGAAGACAAACACGGAATTCACCGAATTGTCCACCTGTGGCAGGAAGGCCTCCTCTCCGAGCGCCGAGAATTCGTTGTATTGCGATTCGAAACCAAACGCGCCTTCCAATACGCCGATCTTTTCGTGCAGCAGTTCGATCCGGCCATCATAGCCCTCGATCAGGAACTTCGTCCCCACCTCGCTGCCCTCGAACTCGGTGTGGTCATAATCCGAGTAGCCGAGCTTGAAATTGATTTCCTTGATCCATGGGGCGGGGGTGTAAACCGCGCCGCGCATGTCCCAGCGGCGCTGGCTCAGACCGATGGTGACATCCGGTTCGGCGACGGTCCCGTAGGTGGAATCCACGCCGGAATAGGAGAAACCGAGGAAACCACTGTCCCAGATGTAGGAACCGCCGAGGCCCGCGCCCTTGGAATGGGTGGCGCTGTTCGGCAGGGTGCCATGGGCCTCCTCCTCACCGGCGGGCAGGGGATCCGCCTTGCGGAGGGCGGCGGAACGGGCGTAGCCGGGGATCTCGATGTCGTCGGTTTCCCGGTTGAACCCATCCAGGTGGAAAACCAGCGGACCGCTGCCCCAGGTGATCGCGCCGGATTGGGAGAACAGATCGTCGGCGGAACCCACGCTCGTGGCGAATTTTCCGGATGGATAGGTCCCGGAAAAACGTTCCTGCGGGATGCGGTCATCAATGACATTGACGACGCCGCCGATGGTGTTCGGCCCGTAGAGCAGGGTGGCCGGCCCCCGCACGACTTCCACGGAACGGATGGTCAGCGGGTCCACCGCCACGGCATGGTCCGGGCTGACGTTGGAGACGTCCAGCACCGAGGTGCCGTTCTGCAGGATGCGCACGCGGTCGTCTCCCAGTCCACGAACGACGGGGCGGCTGGCACCCGGGCCGAAGGAGGTGGAGCTGACGCCGGGCTCGCGGTCCAGCGTTTCGCCGAGCGTCGGCTGGAGCTTGTATTGCAGGTCTTTCCCGATGAGCAGGTTGGTGGGCTGGACCTGTTGGAAAAGTGTCAGGTCCGATCGGTTCGCGGTGACGACCACCGCATCGAGCGCGACGGCTTCGGAAGTTTCCTGGGCGGTGGTGGACTGGACGGCGGCGGCCAGGAGACCGAGCCATGAGATGAGGGAACGTGAAAATGGTTTCATGAATGTGAATGAATGGCGGCGGCGCGGGAAAATGACGGCACGACAACACGCGCCGCCAAGGCATCGTGTGTGCTGTTTCTGCTGGGATCGGTTTCCGCCGGATGCGGGCCACTGGGGAAAAGGTGGGACCGGAGTGAGGCGGAAAGGGAGCTGGAGCAAGGCGCTCCGCGGCCGGGCTTCGTCGGGAATGATCTTCCGATTTGCGGGTCAACGGAGGGCTGTCCGGAGTCCAAGCTTCAGCTTGCTATTTCACAAGCCCCTGGCCGCTGTCCGAAAGACCATCTCCGCTTTTCACAACGCCGGACCGCCATTAGGAAGAGCACGCTGAAGCGCGAACTCCGGGCAGCGCCAGGGACGGATAAGTCAGTTTCTAATTTCGGGAGCGGTTAGGATGACGAAAACCGATGGTTTCCACCCAAGCTACGGCCCCCGTGGCGGTGCGTCAGCGATCACGCTGGTGAGCAGATGGCTCGGCACGATTTCCCCAGACAATGGCAGGGAGACCGGAACGTCCGGCGTCGCCGTGGAGATGGTCACCGGCACGATGTCCGGCAGGCTGCAATCGTAGCCGCCGCACTGGATGAGGGTGACCAGACAGGTGTGGTCCGGTTCGTGAGAGTGCCCGTGGCAGTGGTCATGCAGCGAGGGGTTCGCCGCCATCGCCTGCGCGACGATGAGCTGCAGCGCCACGACAACCGCCGTGAAGGCCTGGAACCATCGTAATGAGCGGAATACTGCCACGCGGGGACAATTCAAATTAAATGCAATTTTAATACAAGAGCAAATTTGTCCAGATCGCATCCCCACGCTTGCGCGGCCCCGGATGATGGCCAAAGCTGCGGCATGAACGACGTGATGATCGAAACCCGCGACCTGCACCGCAGCTACCGCATCGGACGCAAGTCCATCGAGGTGCTGCACGGGATCGACCTCCGGATCCACAAGGGCGAGAAGGTTTTCCTTTGCGGACCCAGCGGTGCGGGGAAGACCACGCTGCTCTACACCCTCGCCGGCCTGGAGCACCCGGAGCAAGGCAGCGTCCACATCGATGGCACGGACCTCTACAAACTCGGCCGCCGCGAACAGGCGCAGTTCCGCAACCAGCGCATCGGCTACATTTTCCAGAACTACCACCTCCTGCCGGAACTCACCGCGCTGGAAAACGTCGCCGTCCCCGGAGCCATCTCCGGCAAGGACAGCACCGAACTCGCGCTCAAAGCCTTGGAACGCGTCGGCCTGCGCGACCGAATGGACCACCTCCCCGCCGAACTCTCCGGCGGAGAGCAACAACGCGTCGCCATCGCCCGCGCCATCGTGAACGAGCCGAAAGTCCTCTTCGCCGACGAACCGACCGGAAACCTCGATTCAAAAAACAGCGCGGAAATCATGTCCATCCTGATGGATCTCGCGGAGGAACACCATGTCACGCTGGTGGTCGTGACGCATGACCAGGAACTGGCGAAGGTCGGGGACCGGACGCTGATCATCAAGGATGGGAATGTGAGGTAGTCCTCACGTTCGTTCGAGTGATGCTACTGTATTATTTGTATCCCTTGTTTCGTCGCGATCCGTTTCAGTTTTGGCAGAGAGTGTATATTGGAAGTCTTCAGTGCCTCGGTCAGAGCTCTCTCCGCCGAAGACGAATCCCCGGCAAGATTGAAAGCGAGCGCAGCCTTGAATGGGGACTTTTCTTCCATGAATTCTGCGGCGAGAGAATTGTAATCTGTCAGGCGATCAAACCATGGCAACGCATACTGTTCGATATAAGCAAACACCTCCTTGGTGAGTTCGGCAGGTTGGGTGCCCATGGTCACCGCCCACCAAAAGTCAGTTTGTTTTGGTAACAATCGCCCGATTCTCAAGCGGATGTCGCAGTCATATTCTTTCACGGATCCTTTGAACGGTAAGCTTTCCAAAGCAGAATGAAGTTCCGGAATTGAAATGCCCAAATTGATCGTGAACTTTGCTTCTTCGGCTGAATTCCACTGAGAAAGTTGGAGATTGATCACGTTCAACCACGTATTCCCTCGAATCCAACTACTGCCAGATTTACTGAAATTGAGCGGTTTCAAATGTGATTTGTGGAGATTGATCCCCATCTGCTTAATGAGATCTTGGGGGGACATCATTTGTTGTTCCAAATCACAATTGAATGCTAGTTACTTCCCAGCCAACGCCTCCAGCCTCCGCGCCAGCGGGGGATGTGAGTAGTCGAGCCAAACACGGAGCGGGGCGGGGGAGGGGTGGGAAAGGTGGTCGGCGGTCATTTTCTTGAGGGCTTCGCCGAGGGAGATTTTGTCGCCGGTGACCTTGGCGGCGTAGGCGTCGGCTTCGAATTCGTGCTTGCGGGACCAAGCGTTGGCGAGGACGCCGAGGAGCTTGCTGACGGGTTCCAGGAGGATGCTGAAAAGCACGAGGCCGACATGGGGGGAGATCTCCTTCACTCCGAACGCGTCGAAGAGAAGACGGGAGAATTTTCCGCCGGGATCGGTGGCGAGACCGAGCAGGAAGAAGATGACGGCCATCTGGATGATGCCGACCGCGAGGCGCTGTTTGATGTGGCCGCAGCGGAAGTGGCCGATCTCGTGGGCGAGCACTCCCAGCAGTTCCGGCTTGCTGCTCTTGTCCACCAGGGTGTCGAAAAGCGCGATTTTCTTTTGTTTTCCGAGGCCGGTGAAGAAGGCGTTGGCCTTGGTCGAGCGTTTGGAGCCGTCCATGATGAACACGCCGCTGAGGGGGAACCCGCATTTCACGCCGAGTTCTTCGATTTCCTGCTTCAACTCACCCTCCGGCATGGGGGTGAATTTGTTGAAGAGCGGCATGATGTAGGTTGGGGCCAGGTAGGTGAGGATGAGTTGAAACACCGTCACGAATGCCCATGCCCACAACCAGGCGTGCGCCACGTTTCCGAAGATCCAGAGCACCGCGGCGGCAAGAGGCAGGCCGATGATCGCACCCAGAAGCAGTCCTTTCAGGCGATCCATGATGAAAGTGGCGGGGGTCGAGCGGTTGAACCCGAATTTCTGCTCGATGACGAAGGTGTCATAGATTTCGAAAGGCAGCGAGGTGAGGCTCTGGCCGAGCATCAGCAGCGTGAGGAAAATCAGCCCGGCCACCACCGTCGAACTGGTGAAAGACCTCGCCAGTGTGTCCAGCCAGGCAAAGCCGCCCAACGTCCAGAACGCAAGCAACACCGCGAGTGAGACGGTGGATTGCAAGATGTTGAAACGCGCGTTCACCCGCAGGTAGTTGCGCGCTTGGTCGAGTTTCTCCTGATCCATCAGCCCCTCGAGCACTTTCGGAACCTCGGAAGGGAATGCCTTGAGGTTCAACAGGGTCGCGGCAAGTTCCAGCTTCCAAAGCAGGAAAAGCCCGATCATTATCAGCAGTGACATGAAATTCCAATCGCTCATCGGCGCAATCATGCACGGCTCAAGGGCGGCGACAAGTGCCGTGGTTTTCCTCGCCTGCATTCCGTGTCTCAGCGGTTGCGTGACGCTGAGCGCGAAAAAACACACCTACACGGCCAGTTCCTCCGCCGTGCGGGTGAACGGTGCGGACATCCGCATGCAGGTGAACCCCCAAGGCACGGAAGGCGGTAGTTATGCCGTGAGCGCGATGATCGTTTCCGCCGCAGTGACGACCTTCGACGGGCCTTTCAACTGGCGGTTGGAAGCGACGGGAAAAATCGGCGAACAGGAATCCATCATCGTCCACCGCATTCGGACGAGAACCTCGAAAACCAAACGGGATGAGTGGTATCCCGCGGCCCATCTCGGGAAGAGGGAGGATTTCAAGAGGGTGAAGGGCTCCACGGGGCCAACCCGGGCGGTTTATCAGATTCCCGGCCTGCTTGTCGTGAAACCGCGCGAGGATGGGGCGCTGGAAATTTCCGTGGACCTCACCGTGCGGTCCTCCGCCCGGAGCGAGCGGAAGACGGTCGTTTTCCGCATGGATCCATCACAGAAACGGCAGGACGAGTTCATTTTCGTTCCCACCGAGATCGTGAACAGCATCGGGAAATCTCCGGCGGATTGGGAGGAGGCGGGCTGGGATTGAGCGTTGCCTTGCCGCAAAATCGCCATTAGTCTCCCTGATCCCCATGGTGAAAACGAAGTCCCTTCGCCGGCTCTCCCTGATCTCGTGTCTCGCGGCATTGCCGGTCTGCGCCCAAGAACCACGTCTTTCCGAGGTCGCTGCGAATTCCGTTCCGCTGGAACCGCCCGCCACCCGCTCCGCGTCGGACGGTGCGATCATGACGCGCAAGGACGCCCGGACCATTACCTTGAAAATCCCCGCACCACGCGGGCAGATCGTGGATCGGGAAGGTGCTCCCATCGCCCAGAACCGCGTGGCTTATCAGGTCGCGCTCCAGTTCAAGCAGTTTGAGAATGCGGACCGGGACTTCGTCGTCAACTGGGCCCGGACCCGTCTGGATTCACTCCAACCGTTGGTCAAGACCGCGACAGTGAAGTCCGACGATGAAATCTACGACCACTACGTCAACCGCCGTTGGCTGCCACTGATGGTCAGCGGCCAGATCGATGACAAGGAGGCGCGGAAGATCGAGGGGAAACTCAGCGCGGGCCTCATCCTGCAACCGATCTACGTTCGTTTCTATCCGGAAGGTGAGCTGGCGTCCCACATCATCGGCTATTCGGGTGGCGTTGGAAAACTGCCCACGGGCCCCATCAATTTCAACGAACCTCTCTGGGAGGAGACGGAAGGGCGGGCCGGGCTGGAGAAACTCTACGATGCCCAGCTGACCGGTGAGCCGGGGATGAAGCGCCTGCTTTTCGACGAGAACGGTAACAAATTGCTGGAAGAACAGGTCAAGCGCCCCAGGCCCGGCGGCACGGTCGTCACCACGCTGGACCTGAAGTGGCAGAAACTCGCGGAAAAAACACTGCGGGAAGGATGCCGCCGCGGTGCCTTCGTCGTTCTCGATGTGATCACCGGCGAGGTGCTGGTGATGGCTTCCCGACCGTCGTTCAACCTAAACAATTTCATCCCGCGGATCAATGACGAGGATTTCAAGGTGCTCGAGAACGATCCGGCCCAACCGCTTTTCGGCCGTGCGTTCCAGTCCGCCTACCCGCCGGCGTCGTCCTTCAAGCCGATCGTCGCGATCGCGGCGCTGAACAACGGCACCATCAACGAGGATACCACCATTTACAGTCCGGCATCCCTCTTCATCGGACGGACGGAGATGAAAAACTGGTCCAAAACACCGGAAGGCTCGATCAATGTGAAGCGCGCGCTCGCCCGGTCCTGCAACACCTGGTTCTATCAGGTGGGCATCGATGTGGGGCCCACTCCTTTCCTGGGCCTTTCCCGCCGGCTCGGCATGGGCCAGAGGACCGGGCTTCCGCTCATCGGCGAGACTCCCGGCCTTGTGCCGGATGATGCGTGGATGCTGAAGAACGAAAAACGCCGCATCTTGGACGGCGATACAGCCAACCTCGCCATCGGCCAAGGCAGTCTTCTCGCATCGCCGCTGCAGGTCGCCCAGGCCATGGCCGGAATCGGGAATGGTGAAATCCTGCCCAAGCTCCAGCTCATCCGCCAAACGCAGGACGCCCGCGGGCGGGTGATCCAAGCATCCCTGCCCGAGCGGAAGGATTATATCGGTGCGGACTCGAAAGCCATGGAAATCGTCCGCCAGGGCATGAGCGATGTCGTCAATGGCCCCGGCGGCACCGGTCGGAGCGCCGCCCTCAGCTACACCACCCTTTGCGGGAAAACCGGGACCGCCCAATGGAAGCCTTCGCTTGACCAACGTCTGGCATGGTTCGCCGGTTTCCTCCCGGCGGACAATCCGCGTTATTCCTTCGCGGTTCTTTACGAAGGACGCCCTGGTGAGGTCGTCTCGGGCGGACGCATGGCGGCGCCGATGGTGAAGGAGTTTTTCGAAGGCATCAAGGACGACATCAAGGACATCATCGCTCCGCCGAAAAAGGCCCTGATCGTCGTGGAGGAAACCACGGAGACAGGTGAAGGCGCTTCCGCCATCGACCCGGAAAATCCTGACGCTCCGGAAGGCGTCACGTTGCCCGCACAACCTGCGACCACTCCCCTCAAGGCCCTTCCCGTGGAAGAGCCGAAAGCGGTGGAGCCGATGGATGAGCCGGAAGACCTGCTTGATGGACCGAAGGTCACGGAACTGCCGGAACAACCCTCCGCCATACGCGCGCTTCCGGTGGGGGATGACGAGGTCATCGAAGGCGGAATCGAGGAACCGTAAGAAAAGCCATACGGAATCGGGCGCGCCGGATGCTCATCGCTCACTCCGAAATGGCCCGGCGGATGACGAGTCCGCCGGGCTTTTTTCAGCAACCAATCCAACAAAAACCAGGACCATTCACAGGGCGATGTCCGGTTGAATGACCAGCACTTGTTAGGCCGGTCCCGGCAATCTAAGGTGATTTCGCATTCATTCGATTCATGAAGACGGGCGTTTTTGGATCATCCTTTGATCAAACCGGCGGACTTCGCCCAAGAGCCATCCGTCATTCCCGGACCCCGGGACCATTAAAACTCATGGAATCGATGCCGGACGAGGCATCCGAGGGGCTCGGAAGGTCCGTCCCCGTATTCCGGAGCCGGGTAAAATACGGGCCGGACACCATTCCCGTTGACCAGCGTGCCCGGTGCTGGCAAGGGTGCTCCCATGTTCATTGATCACATCCGCATTTTCGCGAAGGCCGGAGACGGCGGAAACGGCGTCGTCTCATGGCGCCGTGAGAAATTTGTCCCGCGCGGCGGGCCGGATGGTGGTGACGGCGGCATGGGTGGAGACATCGTGCTGGTCGTCGACAACTCGGTGGACAATCTCCGCGCGTATCATTATGATCCCAAGCTGGTCGCCGAAGACGGAAAAAACGGCGCGGGCGGAAGGAAAACAGGGAAAAGCGGCAAGCGCGTGATCGGCAAGGTTCCTCCCGGTACCGTGGTTTACCGCAGCAACGCGGTGACGATCCAGGAAGCCGTCGATTTCGAGCGCAGCGACGAAGGCATCGATCTGGAGCCGATCGCGGATCTGACCGAGATCGGCCAAGAGTTCCTCCTTTGCAAGGGGGGGGAACCGGGTCAGGGAAACTGGAATTTCAAGACCGCCACGAACCGGACCCCTGTCGAGCACACCTTGGGCACTCCCGGAGACCAATCCGTTTTCTACCTTGAACTCCGCCGCATCGCCGATGCGGGTCTGGTCGGTTTCCCGAATGCGGGGAAATCCACGCTTCTCGGCAAGCTTTCCCACGCCAAGCCAAAGGTCGCCTCCTACCCGTTCACCACTCTCCAGCCAGTCGTCGGTGTGGTTGAATTTCCCGGTTTCCGCCGCTGCACGGTTGCGGATATTCCCGGGCTGATCGAGGGAGCGCACGAGAATCGTGGCCTGGGTCACGAGTTCCTGCGCCACATCACGCGCTGCCGCGTCCTGCTTTTTGTCATCGACATGGCGGGCAGCGAAGGGCGTGACCCGGTTTCGGATCTGGAAATCCTCCGCCGCGAGATCAAGGAGTATGACGACGAGCTCGCGCGGTTCCCGTGGAAGATCATCGCGAACAAGATGGATCTGGAAGGTGCGGCGGAAAATCTGGAGGTTTTCCGGTCCCGGTTTCCCAAGGTGGACATCATCCCCATTTCCGCGGATGCGGAGACCGGTCTCGATGATCTGCGGCAGGTGCTCGACAACGAGATTGCCTACCGGCCGGACAAGTAACAAGATCACGCCACATGTCGGATCCGCAGCTCGTTTTCGTTTACGGCACCCTGCGCCGGGGGGGATCCAACCATTTCCGAATGGCCGGCGCGGAGTTCATCGCCTCCGGGACCATCACCGGACGCATGTACCGGATCGATTGGTATCCGGGACTGGTGCTGGATGGGGCGGGGGACGAGATCCAGGGGGAGGTTTACTCGGTTGGTCCGGAGCAACTCGCCGCCTTGGATGTTTTTGAAGGGTTGTCCGCGGGAGAAATCGAGGGGAGCGAATACCGCCGGTCCCGGACTGTTGTCATCGGGCGCGACAGCCGGCCGATCGACGCGTGGGTGTGGGAATGGTTGGGAATCACCGACGAATCCCAGCGCCTGAGGGACGGAGACTGGCTCAAGCACGAGTAAGCGCCGATGAGACACCACGGCCACATGAGTCCTGTCGAGTGGGCGAAACGGATCAATCGGTCGTGGATCGTTCATAACAATCTGAACGACCAGGCCGAGGCATGGATCAACCATCTGGCGGACACCCGGGATCCCCGGTTGGAAATTTCCTGCGAGGCCGCCCGTGCCATGTGCGACCGGCGCGAACCTCTGGATGATCCCAAGCCATGGTTCTATGCGGGCCTTTTCCATCTCGCGACACCTGATGAGGCGCATCGCTTTCTGGACCTTCACCGGGTCACCAAGGCCACGGTTTCAAGCATGGCGGACGATGAGAATGTGCGGCTCTGGATCAACCGCATCAGCCCTGAAACGAGGGAGTTGCTGGAGAGACTGCGTTTCTCCCTCAGGGAGATCGGGAACTGATGGGGGGTGGACAACGGAGTATGTTGACAATACGTGGTTTTTCATTTTGATCAGGCGATGAGCGAGTCCCGGGAAAAAAGAGGAACCAAGAGAGAGGCGGCCGGCCATTCCTCAACCCCGGTCTCGACCCCGGTGGAATCCAGTCCATACCTCTTCGGCGGGTTCTGGCTTCTGCTGTTGTTCGGGACGATCATGGTCGGAGGACCATGGGCAGGCTACCATGCAGTGCTGTTGGGTGGGGCTGCGGTATTGATGTTCCTGTTTCCTCCGGTGGTCAGCCTGCCCCGGATTTGGTGGGTGTGCGGCGGACTATTCATTCTCGGAGGAATGGCGGCGTTCCTGCCCGCCTCCTGGTTCACCTCCCCCGGGTGGCGTGGAAAATTGGAGAGCCTCGGTCTGGATTCCGGCAAGCACGTGGTGATCCAGTCACGTCATGCGGCGGAGACTCTTCTTTTGTTTGGCATCACCCTGCTGACCGGTCTGTGGCTGGCGGGTCACCGGGCCTCGGCGAAACAACTCCGGGTTCTGACCCTGTCGTTCACCTGCGGAGTGGCGGTTTATGCCATCCTGTCCAAAATCAGATACAACGGCGGAAATCCGGACGAGGTGTTTGGCTTTTTCCCGAATCGCAATCACACGGCGACCTATCTGGCCATGGGCTGTGTCTGTGGTCTCGGATGTCTCATGCAGGCCTTGCGGGACAAGCGTTATGCCGGGATGGGGGTGGCGTTGGTCGCATGCGGTGTCTGCTTTTGGGCCGTCGCGGGATGGTCGATCAGCCGCGGCGGCGTCCTGCTGGCGGTTATCGGGAGTCTGGCCTGGGTTTCCATGTTGGGGAAAAAATACATGGGGAAGCATGGGATGCGGTTGCTGGGTCTCCTCGCCCTGGCGGCGGTCGGTTTCTTTTTTATCGCGGATTCCGCTGTCAAACAACGTCTCGCACAGACGGTTGGAAAAGGCGGAACCATTTCGTTGTCAATGGATAAGCCGGATTCGGTGGAAGGCAAGGAGTCGGATCAATCGGGGTCGAAAATGGATTTTCGGATTCTCACCACACTTGATACGTTCGACCTGATCCGTGACTTCAAGTGGACCGGAGTGGGGGCTGGCCAATTCGACAAGGTTTTCCCGCAGTATCGGAAGAGAACGGCGGTGGAAAATCATGCTCAGGCACTTCATCCCGAGAGCGACTGGCTGTGGATGGCCGCGGAGACAGGAATACCGGCGACGCTCGCCTTGTCCGCACTGGTGGTGTTGGCTTCCTGGAGGGCGTTGGCAGGAGTGCTCGGAGGCAGGGATCGTTCGCTGCGGGCCGCGTGTCTTGTCGCTGCGTTGCTGGTTCCCTTGCATGGCTTTTTGGACGTCCCGGGCCATCGCATTCCTCTTGCATGGAGTTCCGCCTTCCTATTCACGCTGGCATTGCATGTTCCCGATTCCAAAAGGTTCGCTGAATCACCGATGCGCCGTTGGGGGTTCCGCGGAGCTGCGGTCGTGATCGCAGGAGTCGCCTTGTTGCTGGCGAGGGCGGAATGGTTGGGTGGTCCTCCGCCCAGCCACACCCGGGCGGCGCTTGCGAAAAAAGAAGCGGCTGAACTGCATGCCAAGGATCTTGTATTGCTAAAGGCCGCCCATTCCGCCGGACAGGACTATCAACCGGCATTCGAAGATGATCTATTGGAACGCGCGCTGCTGGTCCTTGAGGATGCCCGCAAGGTGGCTCCGATGGACCGCAAGATTCTCAACATGCAGGGAATGATCGGGTTGGGCCTTACTGAAAAAGAGGCATTCATCGATCGCTGCTTCGCTCTGGAACGGGCTCTCGACCCCAGTTGGGTGAATGCGCCGCTGATCCAGGCGGAGGCTTGGTCTGGAATCGATCCGAACCGCGCCCGGGATCCGAACCGCACCCGGGTTCTCTGGGCGGAAGCGCTCGAACGGGCCAGGAACTTGGACAAACTCCACCCGGGTACCCCGTGGTCGGAATGGCGGACACATGAAAAAATCCGTATTTTCGCGAAGGGAAAGCCAAATTTGGAAGGCTTGGTTCCTCCGTAGGCGATCACTCGTGACTGCAAATTTTTCGCGATCCGGCGGATAAAGTTCAGGTTTGTGTGGAATTTGGCTTATTTTACCACATCAGACTTTTTGGAAATGCTTACAAAATCTCCGGCGGAGGCAGCGAAACAGATGCCTGTGAATGATTTCACGGATTGATCTTGACTCGTAGTCTGTTTTGGCATGGCATTTGCTCCGCCCTGCCAGTTGTCTGTTGGCTTCGATTGATTTCGGTCCTAACAGATTTTAGTGTTGACAAACCGTTAAGAAATAACTCCAATAACAACGTTATGACTTCTCCATTCCTCAAAACAGTCGCGTTTTTCGCTGCCGTCACGTTCATTGTGGCGCTTGCCACCCCAGCCCAAGCTGGTCGTCCCAAGCCACCAAATAAGGAAGATAAGATTTCCCAAGGGACCACGGTCACCACGGAGGAAAAGCCTGCCACGAGCACGACTTGATTCCTTGGTGTTGCTTTGTTGCCAATTCAAATATCCCCTTGCTATGAAATTACTCAAATTTTCCCCACTCCTGCTTGCCTTGATCGCAAGCGCCAACGCTGCGGTGTACCGTAGTGATTTCAATACCCTTACATCTACCCCGTCCGTGGAAATCGCCGGGCAAGATGGTTGGTCCTCCACTTCTTCGACAACCTTCCTCAGTCACACTGTCGCTTGGAACAACGGTACAGGCACCACGACCGCCATCGCGATCGGTGGTACTTTGGACCTTTCTGATCAAACCACTGTCGGTTTGAATCATTCCTATGGCGAAGAGCTGGGCCGGACCACCACCAAGTTCGACTTCTCTTTCACAGACAGCACCTTCGTGGTGGGTGATCCTGATCCCGATGCGAATTATGTCGCTCTTCGTGACACGTTCGCTTATTCGGTTTACAGCGGAGCGGCCAACATCTTCTCGGTGGTGTTCACTCCCCTGGAAGTCGATCCAACTGTGAATCCAACCGCTGAGTGGTCGATGTCCTACTATGTGAACGGTGCGCTTGGAGGATCTTTCTTCCTTGAAGTTGAGGAACTCGGAACTTACTCGTTGGATCTGGCGTTCTCCAAGCACGGCTATCAGACCGCCGTGGATCTTGTTCTCAATGACGGAACCAATCTCTTCGCTCGTAATCAAACCGTGGACTTGGATCCCGTTCTGACGATCACCAGCTTTGGATTTGACTGGACCAGCACCGAAGCAGGTGGCGGTGACAACGAAATGCTGATCGATAATCTCAGCGTTGTGCCGGAGCCATCCTCCGCCTTGCTCGCAGGACTTGCCGGGCTTGCGTTCGTGTCGAGCCGCCGTCGCCGCGCTTGATCGATAATTAGGTTTACTTGAAGCCGCTTCCGGTTCATCCTGAAGCGGCTTCATTGTTACTGCGCTGGCATATTGGAAATCGTATGTCGCAGATGGTCAGGTATTTACAATTCCGGCACTACCCACTCATGAACAAGTCCAAGTTTTTCATTTCCAATAGCAAAGCGGTTGGCTCGTCGCTATTCGTTATGGCGTTGTCCCCGATGTGGACACAGGCAGAATCCTCGATCGTTTCCGGTTTTGCCGGATCTCCAGATACCATTGGCAATGGATCGGGACTGCATGATGGCTTGGGTGGAACCCTGTTGGATGGTGTGAAACTGACTGCCTCGCTGTCGGCGATGTATGATTCCAATATCGATCAACGGGCGGCTGCGCCTGGCGAATCCGAACGGGATGACTTCATTCTCGGTCTCGGTGGAAACGTGAAATACCTCTCCAAGTCGACAGACTGGACTTTTGGGGCCAATTATCGTGGATATCTCAGGCAATACGTCGAACAGACAGATTCCAGCGGTTACGACCAAAGTGCGGGAGCGGTGGTCCAGTATGAGGGTGGCAGAATCAGCGCCTCTCTGGATGCGAAGGTGAGCTACGATGAGGGAAGCAACCGCAATTACAATTCGGCGGTCGTCGAAGAGGTTGATTACGGGATTGGCTTGACCACGAGATACAAGCTGAGCTCGAAAACCACGGTGGAGGGGAAAATCAACCAGAGCTATTCGACCACCATTGGAGATGAGTTTGGTGATACGGAAGCGCTCGACTTGGGAGTTTCCGCACTATGGAGATATTCCCCACTTACCGAATGGGGCCCGGGCTTGCGATATACCTTCCGCTCGGGCAGTTCACAAGTCGACCGCAATACCATCGGACCGACCATCAAGGTGGACTACAAGCTGAGCACGAAAGTGTCCTTGGATTCGCAAATGGGAGTGGATTTCACCAGCTATGATGGCAAATCGGGTGATCCTTCCTTCGCCGCCGCCCTCGGATTGAAGTATAAGGCGTCGAAACTCTGGGATATGAGTCTGGCGATCGTTCAGGATACCGAGGCGGACCCCTCGAATGCCGGAGCTTTCACGGAAGTCACGTCCCTGCGACTCGGCTACACCCGCAAGATCCGACGTGCCGAACTGGGATTGGGCGTTTCATACTCGGCAAATCGCGCGGAGCTTCCCGACGAGGTTACAACAACATCGGAAGGAGAAGATCGCGATTACTACAGTGTGGACGGAAAGATCGGGATGCTGATCTTTGCCGAAACAACCGCGGCGGAACTGTTCCTTCGTTATTCCGAGCAATCCAGCAACCTTGCGGACACTTGGGATGCCGTTCAGGTGGGGGTAAGGCTCTCCCGTAGTTTCTGACCATTGTCTCATCAATCGGCGTTTTTTCCATGCGCGGCACAAGAATGGCTTACTCCGGAATTGTCAGCGCATGACCGGGCCGGACTTCGGCCGTTTGTGATCAACCGCGTTGGGATGTGATTCTCACGAAATCTCCCCTTTTTTAAGCTGGCAAGCCATCTTGTCTGGAAGTATCTCTCCCCCCGTTGTTATTTTCTGTTGGTGTAGAACGCATTGCATCCGATTTTTTAAAATTCACCACCCCCGATCATGATTTTCAGTTCCATCCAATTGGGTCTCACCCGCTTCATATGGTCTATTGCTTTTATAGCAGTGTCCCTGTTCCCGCTTGTCTCACATGCTGACGAAGCGACCTACACGCTACGTCCCAACGATACGATCAGGTTGGCGGTTTATGAAGAGCCCGACCTCTCGCTTCAGGTCAAGATTCTCAAGACAGGCCAGGCATCGTTTCCCTTGATTGGTTCGGTGGATGTCGGGGGCCTCACCGTGGCAGCGGCCGCTGCCAAGATCCGCGCCCTATACGCCAAGGATTATCTCGTCGACCCCAAACTCACCCTGACAGTCGACGAATATGCGACGGAATTCGTCTCGGTGATCGGAGCCGTGAAGGTGCCGGGCCAGATACCGATGCCGGTGTCGGGAAATCTCGATATTGCTTCCGCCATGGCGACAGCAGGCGGACTGACGGAAAACGCAGACCCGAACAACCTCCAGTTGCAGCGTGCGTCCGGTGGGGTGATCAGCACCTTCAGTCTGAGCTCGATCGAAGGACCCACAGGGCGGATCCGGCTTGCTTCCGGTGATCGTATCATCGTCAACCAAAGTGCCTTCGTTGGAAAAACCGTCACCGTCATGGGACAAGTGGGACGTCCCGGCCCTCTGGCCTTTCCGGTGAGCGGCCGTCTGGACCTGGTGAAGGCGATTGCCCAAGCCGGCGGCCTCACGGATCTTGCGAATCCCAAAAAGGTCACGATCAATCGCAGTGGCAAGGTGATCCTGCTGGATTTCAAAGCGATTTCGCAGCGTGGCGACCAGCCGTTCCTGTTACAGCCTGATGATGTCGTCACCGTGGCCGAGCGTATTTTCTGAACCCCCGTTTCCCATCTTATTGACTCATGCCTCCCTCACACCGTTCCCGCCGCCAATCGCTTGAAATGGATGATTTCGAAGACGACGATATGGAAGGAGGTGGCTTCGAGCGTCAGGCCGGTCAGGAAAAGCTGAAACAACTGGCGCAGGACCTCATTGGGCGATGGCATTGGATTGCTCTGGGACTCATTTTGGGCGTTCTTGGAAGCTACTATTATATTTCAAAGGCTCCCAAGATATACCAGACCCGTTCGACCCTGTTGATCAAGCAGCAGACCACCGCCGTCATATCCAGTGGTCAGGAGGATGAGATGGACCTCCGTTCCTTGGAGGCGATGAACACGGTGGCGGAACGGATCCGGAGACCGGAGCTGATGCAAAAGGTCGCCTCCCGTCCCGAGATTCTTTCCATGCCCGGATTGATTCCGAAAAAGGTGGATTGGCTTCCCGCATGGGCGTCGGGTTGGATGAAGGATGGAGCATCTGGAAACTCCCAGACCGAGACCGTTCCCACCACCGAGGCGCTTGCTGGCGCGATTTCATCGTGGACCAATATTTCAATCCGCAAGGGCACCCGGTTGTTGGATATATCCGTCACCCATCAACGCCCGCAGGTTGCCAAGGTGGTCGCTGACGCCATTGCCATGGAGTATCAGGCGGAACTCACGGGAGCCCGGAGCGACAAGGGAAGTTCCTCGATGCAGATTCTTACCGACGAGTCGGAGTCCGCACGGGTCAGGTTGCAGACCGCCCAAAACGCTCTCGCCAACTACCAGCGTGCGCTTGTCACGTTGAAGGAACTGGAAGGAAAGGAATTGAACAATGCCGAACTGGCCCGGCGCTATCTGCCCAAACATCCCCGGATGGTGGCTGCGGATGCCGAACTGAACGCGCATAAAACCCGTTTCCTCGCCGAGTTCGATTCCGCGCGCAACTCGACCGCCGATCGCGAATACTGGAACACTCACGACAAGGAGTGGCAGGACGCTGCCGGGGATGAGTCCGCGAAATTACTGACGGCCCGCAGGCTCCTGCTGGCGCGCGGCACGGTTCTCGAACGTGAAATTGAGAGCCAGAACAGCGTTTTCAACAGCGTTCTCACACGCATCCAGGAGTCGGACATCAACAGGCAGGGCGTCGAATCCGAGATGGATATCAGCAGCCTTGCCTCGTTGCCCGGTGGACCCATCTCCCCGATTCCATCGAAAATCCTGGCGCTGGGTTCGGTCGGTGGTCTTGCGATGGGCACGTTGATCGCGATGTTTTTCGTCCGTTTGGATAACAAGGTCCACACGGTTGCCCAAGTCGAGCGTGAGACGGGGCTGCCGGTGCTGGCGGCTGTTTCGGAAATCAACATCACCAAGGTTCTCGCCAGCATCAAACGCAAGCCTGACACGGCGGATGGCCATGAGGCGCGGAAGCTGTGGCATCCTCTCCTCTTGTTCCGCGACGGCCTCACCTCCACCACCTATGCTGAGATGTTCCGCGTCCTGCGTGCGTCGGTATCCTTGTTGGGTGATGAGAAAAAGAGGCGCATCAGCCTGTTCTCCAGCGCGCTTCCAGGTGAAGGCAAGACCATGGTTTCCAGCAACTTCGCCCTCGCCTCGGCGCAACAGGGAAAGCGGACATTGTTGGTCGACCTCGACCTGCGGAAGCCTGCGGTTCACAAGGTCTTCGGGCTCAAACGCGACAGCCATACCAAGGGGGTCACGGATGTGCTTTCAGGCCAGGCGAAGTTCGAGGAAGCCGTGTTCTCGGAGACGGGAGCCGAAAATCTTTACATGATGCTTGCTGGTAAAACCGCTCCAAATCCGGGCGAGTTGCTCAACAGTTCCATTTTGGAGGAGTTCCTCCAGACAGCCTTGAAATACTTCGATCTGGTGGTGCTTGATTCGGCTCCCCTGCTCGCGGTTCCGGATACCCGTATCGTCGCTCCGCTGGCGGACAACTTCTGTCTGGTGGTGCGTGGCGACTATGTTCCCAAGGCGGCGGTGCGAAGGGTGGTTTCCTTGTTGGACCACGATCATAACCTGCCCAGTGGCGTTGTTTTCAATGGTTTCTCCGAGAAGCGGCGCTTGATCGGCCAGAACTACTCCTACGGAAACTACGCAACCAGCAAGTATGGCAACGCCTACCGTTATGGCTATGGATCTTATGGATCCTACGGCAGTGACGAGAAGGAATAACGGAGAGGCGAGTTCTTCCGGTTTCCGGCAATTTTCTTGTCGGACCGGGGAAATTCGCGATGTTTCATGGGGAGATGTTGTCTGATCCTGGTGTCCTTGCGCTCGCGATGCTGGCGGCACTGTGCATCGGCCTTTCGAAGGCCGGGTTCAGCGGCATTTCGATGGTGTCGATCGTCCTGCTGGCCGACATCTACGGTTCGAAAGCATCCGTGGGTCTTACTCTGCCTCTTTTGATCGCCGCGGATCTCATGGCGTATCCCGCGTTTCTCAAACATGGATCGTGGAAGCCTGTTTGGAAACTGCTGCTTCCGTCGCTTGTAGGCATCGCGGTCGGATGGTGGCTGCTGGGAGAGATTTCCGAGGCAACCGCACGCCGTGTGATTGGAAGCTGCGTGCTGACGATGGTGTTGCTGCAGGCGTTCCGCCGCTGGCAACCGGTGGCATTCGAACGATTGGCGGAATCCGTTGGCTTCGGCACCGCAGCCGGTGTGCTGGGTGGGTTCGCAACAATGCTGGCCAATGCCGCCGGTCCGGTGATCCAGCTTTATCTGATGGCGCGGAAAACTCCGAAAATGGAGCTTATCGGCATAGGTGCGAGATTCTTCCTCCTCATCAATCTGCTCAAGGTCCCCCTGAACGCGCGATTGGCGCTGATCACTCCGGAGAGCCTGCAGGACAATCTCAAGCTCCTGCCTGCCGTGGCGGTGGGAATTCTCGGAGGGAAGTGGATCCTGCGGCACGTGCCTCAGATTGTCTTCGAATGGATGATCGTGATATTTGCCGCCATCGCCGGGATGCGCATGGTTTTCTGGTGAACATCGAGTGTCTTGGAAGCAGGCGCGCAGCCGGCCCACCGGTGACCATTTTTGAACGAACCCTCCACTGCCGTGACGGTCATCACCCCGCACCATGGCTGGCGGGGGCGATGATGAGACGCCGCTTCCAGATTACTTCTTCTTTGCCTGGCTGAGCGCTTGCGAAAACCAGTCGTTGTTCGGTGCGGAGTTCGGGCGGAAGTCAGGGTTGCGTCCTCCACCCTGGGGACGGTGTCCCCGGTTGCCGCTGTTGTTGTTCGGGCGGGCGTCGCGGTCCTCGCCAGTGCTGCGGCGGTTGTCGAGGTCCACCTTGGACTTCATGGAGAGGGCGATGCGGTTGCGCTTGAGGTCTACCTCCACGACGGTGACCTGGACCTTCTGGCCGACCTTCACGACCTCCGACGCATCGCGGATGAAGTGGTCCGCCAGTTGGGAAACGTGGACGAGGCCGTCCTGGTGGACGCCGACATCGACAAAGGCGCCGAAGGCGGTGACGTTCGTGACGATGCCGGGGAGCTTCATGCCGATCTGGAGGTCGGACGGCTTCTCGACGCCTTCGACGAAGGAGAAGAGTTCGAATTGTTTCCGCGGGTCGCGGCCCGGTTTGGCGAGTTCGGCGACGATGTCCTTGAGCGTCGGCAGGCCGACCTGGTCATCGACATATTTTTGGAGATCGATCTTCTTGCGGGCGGCCTCGTTGCCGAGCAAATCCTCGACCTTGCAGCCGGCATCGGAGGCCATTTTTTCCACGAGAGGGTAACGCTCGGGGTGGACGGCGGAAGAATCGAGCGGGTGATTGCCTCCACGGACGCGGAGGAACCCGGCGGCTTGCTCGAAGGCTTTTTCCCCGAGGCGCGGGACCTTCTTTAACTGCTCGCGGGAAGTGAAGGCCCCGTTCTCATTGCGGAAGGCGACGATGTTTTCCGCGAGCGAGGCGTTCAGGCCCGAGACGTAGGAAAGAAGCTGCTTGGAGGCGGTGTTCAGCTCCACACCAACGGAGTTCACCGCGCTGACGACGGTGTCGTCGAGGCTGGCCTTGAGCGCGCGTTGGTCGACATCGTGCTGGTATTGGCCGACGCCGATGGCTTTCGCGTCAATCTTCACCAGTTCGGCGAGCGGGTCCATGAGGCGGCGGCCGATGCTGACTGCTCCGCGCACGGTGACGTCTTCGTTCGGGAATTCCTCCCGGGCGACGTCCGAGGCGGAGTAGATCGAGGCACCGCTCTCATTCACCATCACGACGGGGATGGAGGAGGGGAGCTTGAGTTTCTTGATGAAGGCTTCTGTTTCGCGGGAGGCCGTGCCGTTGCCGATGGCGATCGCCTCGATGTCGTGCTTCTTGATGAGCGTGGTGACCTCGACGGCGGCATCGTAGAGCTGGGTGTTCGATCCTGCGGTGGCGTGGAGCACGGTGTGGTGGAGGAGCTTGCCGGAGCGGTCCAGCACGACGGTCTTGCAGCCGGTTCTGAAGCCGGGGTCGATGGCGAGCAGACGTTTTTCTCCCAGTGGCGAGGCAAGGAGGAGCTCGCGGAAGTTGTCAGCGAAGACGCTGATGGCGGTCTCGTCGGCGCGTTTTTTCGCAAGGAGACGGGCCTCGGTTTCCATGGAGGGCATGAGCAGGCGCTTGCACCCGTCCTCCACGGCTTGGGCGACGTGCTTGCCGGCCGGGCCGGTGGATTTCACCCAATCCGGCAGGGCTGTGCCGGTGACGCGGTCAAGCGGGACCTCCACGCGCATGAGCAGGAAACCTTCCTTTTCGCCCCGGCGGATGGCGAGCATGCGGTGGGACGGAATGGAGTGGAACGGCTCGCTCCACTCGAAGTAGTCGCGGAACTTCTGCGCGTCCGCCTCCTCGTCCTTTCCATACATGATCTTGGAGGAAACGGTGGCGTCTTCTTCGTAGATCTTCCGGACGCGGCCACGCAGCGGGGCGTCATCCGCCACACGCTCGGCGATGATGTCGCGGGCACCGGCAAGGGCTTCCACGATGGTCGGCACTTCCATTTCCGGGTTGAGGAACTTGGCAGCCTCCTCCTCGGGATCGGCGGACTGGTTTTCGAAAATGAAATCGGCGAGCGGGGTGAGACCGCGTTCGATGGCCTTGGTAGCGCGGGTCTGGCGCTTGGGGCGGTAGGGGGCGAAGATGTCCTCCACGGCGTTCACCGTGAGCGCGGCTTCCAGCTTTTTCTTCAGCTCGGGTGTGAGCAGTGACCGTTCCTCAAGGGATTTCAGCACTGCGGTGCGGCGGGAATCAAGCTCGGCGAGCTGAAGCATGCGGTCCCGGATGGTGGTGATCTGGACCTCGTCGAGCGATCCGGTCTGCTCCTTCCGGTAGCGGGAAATGAAAGGAACGGTGCCTCCCTCGGCGATGAGCTTGGAGGTGGCGGTGACGGAGGAAAGAGAGATTCCGGTTTCCCGGGCGATTACTTCGAGGTGAGTCATGCGAGCGGCTGGTGTAATTCAGTCGGGCGGGGTGGGCAAGGATTTGGAAGTGGGAAAATTCCGGGGAAACGCCCGTGTTCTCAGTCTCAATGAGATTGATCTGGCGGGGAGCATGGCGCCAGCTTCGAGATCATCCTGAAGGCGTCCGAGGAGGATTTTGGGAAGCTGCTGGTCAGGAATCCCGAATGATTTCCAGAAATCGCCGTTTTCTGATGTCTGGTACAGACGGTGCGCGGAACAATAAGGGATTGTGTCCATGCTTTTTCGAGGTCAGCTTCGGGTTCCCCCGTGTTTAAAACCCGTTTCGTCCTTATCGCCGTATCGGCGGTGTTTGTTTCGCAAATGCCGCTGCGCGGACAGTTGTTGGTCACGGAGATCCAGTCGCAGCAGTCGTCGACGGCGACTGCATCAGGGGCGAACGACTACTGGGAGCTGACCAATTTCGGCGGTTCGACGATTTCCCTGGCGAATTATCGATGGACGGACGAAGCCCGGAGTTTTTCCGCTGCGGTGCCCGTTCCAGCGGGAACGCTTATCTCACCCGGCGAGTCGGTCATCTTCACCCGTGCCACCGCCGCGGCCTTCCGCAACTGGTGGGGGCTGGGATCGAACGTACAGATTTTCGGAACGACCGGCGCTCCCGGACTGGGACCGGGTGACGCCATCACCTTGTTCAACGCATCCGGTGTGGAAATCTTCAATTTCAGGTATTCGGCTGCTGGATTCACGAGGTCCAACGGTTCGCTGGCTGGCGGTGGTCATGCCGGGCCATCGGCTGGAGGGGGGGACGATACGCAGGCGCTGATCTGGGACCCGACATATGGCACCGCCAGTCCTCGTTACACTTTCGCGACGGGGGTGAATTTCAGCACGTTCAAGGCGGCGATCGGGGATGACCTGGGATCGCCGGGGTTGATCGGTTCGGCGGGATCTCCGCCCGTGGTGGACTTCACCGTGGATCAAACCAGCGTGCGCTTCGGTGAAACGGTGACTTTCACGGCGACTGTCGGAAATGCGACGGGCGATGTTTCCTACCAATGGGATTTCGGGGACGGTTATGGAGACGGCGGCTCGGGAGCGGTGGTCACACACCGATATGCCCGGGGCGGAAATCATACGGTCAGCGTCACCGCGACGGCGGAGAATGGCAGCGATTCAAAGGTGAAAACCTTATCCATCACCATTGGCGCGTTCGGCCAGGATGGTGATGAGGACGGTCTGGCGGATGGCCTGGAATATTACTTCGCCACCAATCCGGAAAGTGGTGAGAATACCCGTAACCTGCCACGTCTGGTGAGGAGCTCCACCGGCATGAGACTCAGGCATTCCACACGTGCCGGCATTTCGGAGGTCGCCGGAGTTTTCGAAACATCCGGTGATCTCGTGAATTGGGAAACCGCCGTTCCGGGCTTGGATCTTGATTTCACCAGCGCATCGTCCGATAGTGAAACAACCAGCATCATCCACACCCTTTCCGGCACCGCGCCATCGCCTGCCGGCCAATCCGCCGACCATCTCACGCCAAATCTGCAGGATACCGCGGGAGCCGCGCTTGGTGGAATAAGGGTGGAGAATCTGGGGATGGTCGGCGTGGGAAGGATCTCCGCCGCCACGCTGGATCAATTCGGAGAGACGCTGGGAGGATCGTCCGGACTCTGCATCACGGGCTGGAGCTACGACAGTGGACAGGGAAAATTTTCGGGGGTTCTGAACATGCTTCCGGACCGGGGTTTCAATGTCGGCAGCACATTCTCCAATTACGCCGCGCGGGTCCACAAGCTGGCATTCACCTTTGCCCCGTATTATGGCGCCGGTCCTGTGGCCCTGCGACAGGTGGTGCCTGTTTATAAAGGTTCCACGAAATTCACCTACCAGGATGGTGCCGTGACGAAATTCACCACGGGGCTGAATCCGACCGGAGTGGGTACCTTGTTCGGTCAGGCGGTGGGGACGGTTACGACGGCGAACGGGCCGGGCGGAAACCAGCTCAGCCTGCTGAGTTTCGATGCCGAGGCATTGCAACTGCTGCCGGATGGTTCCGGTTTCGTCTCGGACGAATACGGAGCCTGCATCGCGAGATTCGACTCCACCCGGAAGATCACCGGCATCACCCGACTGCCGGAGGCTGCACGTCCGCACCGGCCGGCCGGCACGCTGAATTTCGATTCTGAAAACACCCCCACCACCGGTCGCCGTGAAAACCAGGGGATCGAGGGCATCGCCGTCACTCCGGATGGCACGCGCCTCTTCGCGCTGCTCCAGAGCGGACTCGTGCAGGACATCCATGCGGACGCCCAGACCCGCAACAATACCCGGCTTTTTGTTTACGACATCAGCGGCATGTTGGTGGATGCTCCCCAGTTGATCGGCGAGTATGTGGTGAAGCTTCCCCGCTACGATTCCAACGGAAACGGCTCTGGTATCAACCGCACGGCGAACCAATCCGAGATCGTGGCAATAGGACCCGCGCAATTCCTCATGCTGCCGCAGGATGGGAATGGCCTCGGAAGCGATTCCACGGATCCCGGAGTCTACAAGTCCGTGCAACTTGTCGATTTCGGCTCGGCGACCAATATTCTCGGGCAGTATGACACCGAAGGCGCGGCGGTCAGTCCCGGTGGAGTGTTGCGTGCGGGAATCAGGGCCGCGGCGTCGAAGGACGTGGTGAATATCCTCAATCCGGCGGATCACGCGAAATTCGGCATCAACACGACGAACTCCGCGCCGGATCTGTTCACCCTTCAGGAAAAATTGGAAGGCATGTCGCTTGTCCCGGATCTGTCCACGTCCCGGACGGACGATTACTTCCTCTTCGTGGCGAATGACAATGACTTCCAAAGCCCCTCGGTGAGGATGCTCTCCACCACCGGGGTGATCCAGAATTTCGGGGACGGACGAAAAAACGTGGGAAACGGGAGAGTCACCAATGACGCGACATTCTACGTTTACCGCCTGCTCATCGCAGCTCCCGAAAACCGGTTTTTCCGGATGAAGGTGACGAATTGACGTGATGGTGGAATCCTTCGTGCGAAAATAAAAATCGACCTTTTCGCACGGCGTTTCAGAATCCGGCCATGCCCGGTCGCGAAGATCTTCAGAATTTGTCCCTGCTTGGAAAAGCCGAGTCCCGCCTGCCCGCCAGTCCGGACGAGGCGAAATTGGAAATTTTTCCCAACCAGCGGCCCGGCCGCCGGTATTGGATCACGCTCAAGACGTCGGAATTCTCCTCATTATGCCCCGTTACCGGTCAACCGGACAGCGCGCATCTGGAGATCCGCTACGTGCCGGGTGATACCATCGTGGAAACCAAGTCGCTGAAATTCTATCTCGCCTCGTTCCGCAACCAACCCGCGTTCAACGAGGAAATCGTCAACCGCATCCTCGACGATCTCGTGGCGGCGCTCCAACCGAAGGAGCTCGTCGTGCGGGGCGAATTCGCTCCCCGCGGAGGCATCCAGCTCACGACGGAAGCGGTTTACCCGGAATGTGACGCATGAAAGTCTGCGTACTGCTCAGTGGCGGGATGGATTCGGTCGCCGCCTTTTATGAGGCCCTGGAAACGCACGAGGTCGTCGCCGCCCTGTCCTTCGACTACGGCTCGAAGCACAACGCGAAGGAAATTCCGTTCGCGAAACTGCACGCGGACCGGAACGGAGTCGCGCACCACGTCATTCCATTGGATTTCATGAACACCTTGTTCAAATCGACGTTGCTCCAATCCGGAGGAGAAATCCCGGACGGGCATTACGCCGAGGCGAACATGAAGCAAACCGTCGTTCCGTTCCGCAACGGCATCATGCTCGCCATCGCCGCCGGTTATGCGGAAAGCGTGGAGGCCGACGGACTCGTGATCGCCGCGCATTCGGGGGATCACGCCATCTATCCCGACTGCCGCGAGCCATTCATGCAGGCCATGGCCACCGCGATGGAGCAGGGGACCTACGCGGAAATCCGGCTCCTCCGACCCTTCATCGACACTGACAAGACCGGCATCGCAAGGCGTGGCGTCGAACTGGGAATCGATTTCTCCGAAACATGGTCCTGCTACAAAGGCCACCAGATCCACTGCGGCACCTGCGGCACCTGCGTCGAGAGACGCGAGGCGTTCATCCTTGCAGGGCTTGCCGATCCGACCGTTTATGAGCAAACGCCGGAACTGCCCAAGTTGATGGTGGATGGTTGAGAGTCGATGGAAAGAGTGAGAAAATTCACTCCACAGATTCTTCCTCTTGCCATCAACGATCAACTCCCAACCATCAACTTCTTCCCAATGCCCTACAGAATCTGCAAATCCCTCGAAGTGGAAAACGGCCACATGCTCACGCGGCATCCCGACAAATGCCGTTTTCCGCATGGCCACACCCGCAAGGTGGAGTTCGTCATCGAGGCGGATGAACTCGATTCCCACCAGATGGTCTGCGATTTCAAGATCATCAAGGAGGCTGTCGGAGACTGGCTGGACACCTTCGACCACGCGCTGTGCATGAACACGGCGGACCCGGCCTACGAAGAATTCAAAAGCCGCTACGGAGACCGCGTCATCGGTTTTGAAAACCAGGATCCGACCACCGAGCTGATGGCCCGCACAATTTTCGATCACACGGAAAAAGCGCTTGCCGCGTATGCCGCCCGCACGGATACCCGCTACCTGCTCGCCCCCGGCGTACGGCTTGTCCGCGTCCGTGTGTGGGAAACCTCCTCCTCCTGGGCGGAATACTCCAATTCTCTCTAAATACATGTCCAAGAAATCCACCTTGCCCGACATTCAGGCCACTCCCGATACCCGTGGCCTCGCCATCGACCAAGTCGGCGTCTCAGATCTCCGCTATCCCATCCAGGTCCTCGACCAGGATGGCAAACCATTCCCGACGGTTGCGAAGATCGCGATGTCCGTGCATCTGCCGCACCATTTCAAGGGCACCCACATGAGCCGTTTCCTTGAAGTCCTCAGCAAACACGAGGGCGAGGTGACCATGCGCACCCTGCCGGAAATCCTGCACGATCTGAAAAAACGTCTCGATGCCGAGGAGGCGCACATCGAGGTCGCCTTCACTTATTTCGTCACGAAAAAAGCACCCGTCTCCGGAGCCCCGGCCAAGGTCGGCTGCGATGTCGTGTTCCAGGGAACCTCCAATGGAACCGTCGATGACTTCGTGCTCTGCGTCACGGTGCCCGTCACCACGCTCTGCCCGTGCAGCAAGGAGATCAGCGAATACGGCGCTCACAACCAACGCGGCTACGTCACCCTCGAAGTCCGGCCCAAGGCGAAGGACGGCGGCTGGGAGCTCATCCTGATCGAGGACCTCATCGAGGTCGCGGAGAAATCCGGTTCCGCACCGGTTTACGCGCTGCTCAAACGCACCGACGAGCGCCACGTGACCATGCAGGCCTATGACAATCCCGTCTTCGTCGAAGACGTCGTCAGGAACGCGGCGGCGCTCCTGCGTGCGGACAGCCGCGTCGCTTCCTTCAAGGTGAAGGCGGTGAACCATGAAAGCATCCACGATCACAACGCCTTCGCCACCATCATCAGCGGCTGAGGAGGTTTGCCGCCACCCCGGACAGGCGGAGCTTGAACCGGACGAGTCCGGATTTTGGGGAAACACCATCCGGCAAGTCCGACGACCATCGCCATGAAAATCATTCCGCCGGAGATCCTGCTCGAAGCGTATGCCCAAGGCATTTTCCCCATGGCGCATGAGGGGGAAATCCAATGGTTTTCCCCGGAAAAACGCGGACTCATCCCGCTGGATGACCGCTTCCATATCCCGCATGGCCTGGCGAAAACGCTCAGGCGCGAACCCTTCGACATAAGGTGGAACTCCGCCTTTCGGGAAGTCATGCTGGGCTGCGCCGAACGCGAGGAAACATGGATCGATGAAACCATCCTCGAAAGCTATTGCCGTCTCCATCAACTGGGATTCGCGCACTCCGTCGAGTGCTGGGATGCCGACGGATTGCAGGGCGGCCTTTACGGTGTTTCGCTGCCCGGAGTCTTTTTTGGAGAAAGCATGTTCTCCCGCAAGACCGATGCCTCGAAGATCGCTCTCGTCGCGTTGGTCCGGACCTTGCGTGAGAATGGAACCGTGCTTCTGGACACCCAATGGATGACCAGTCACCTCAGCCAATTCGGTGGCTACGAACTGTCCCGCAAGGCTTACCACTCCGCCTTGAAGAGCGCGCTTGCCGGACATGTTCCCCGAGCCAACCCTAGCGGAAATGGCATGACGGATTTCTGAACATGGATGGAACGCAGGCTGCGAATCATCGCCAAATGCGGATGAACCAAGATCTTTTCAACGCAGACCAGAAACCTGCCTGAAGCCTTAAAAAATCGCGCCCTCCCAACATTGGTGCGGAGTCGGAATAGCTCCTGAGACTGAGGAAATCGAAGAGATGGGACCCTTAATCGATTGAATTCCAAATGGAGCCGAGTGTCGGACTCGAACCGACGACCTACTGATTACAAATCAGTCATACAGAATTTATAATTCACTGATGATCATATATTTCAATTACATAAAGATAAGTATCTCTTGACGGTTGCACGAATAGTTGTCCAAAACAATTCATGGGAAGGCCGAAAAAGATCCGAAATTTCAAGGTAGTCACTTATCGGAATAAATCTGGATCCGTTTCATATCGGGTCACAGGTAAAAATCCCGACGGGTCGAAGGTCAGGAGAAACTTCAAGGATGAATACGAAGCAAAGCAGGTACTCGCCGATTTGGAGGCTGCAAGAGAGGGGCATGTGGAAGCACCACGCGTGCAACGAACCCGCCTCACTGCTCAAGAGCTGGCAGATGCGGAATCCGCGATCCTGAGCGCAGGAGGCAGGAGTCTCTCGCAGATTGTTTCCCACTACGTCCACCTCGAAGCGAGGGCAGACGGGAAAGGCATCAGCCTGGACGGAGCTCTCGCCTTTACCGAAACTCATTATCGGGCGGAAATCAAAGCGACGACGGTCCTGAATGCTTACGACGAGTTTATCAACGGCCGCCATACGGTGTCGGATAGAACCCGGCAGCACTACTCTTCATCCCTCAAGCTCCTGTTGAAACCTGATCCGAACAAGCCGTTACATTCTTACACGGTCTCGGACATTGAAAAACTTTTGGCGCGCTTCAAGAATGTCAATTCGACACGGACATACCGCCAGGCGTTTTCGGTTTTTTTCAACTGGGCCGTGCGTCACCATTACTGCCCGGAAGATCCTTGCAAACGGCTTGACCGACTGCCAAAGGATATGACCCAGATTGCAGTGCTTTCGTTGGAGGAGGTGAAGCGCCTGCTCTATGCCGCCGTCCGTTACGAGGACGGAGTTGCGGCGGCGCCCACTGCCCTCGGGCTGTTTATCGGTCTTCGTCCCAGCGAGCTCGCAGATCTCAAGCCTGAAGACATAAGTGGAAAGGCTGTTCGTGTGACAGGCGGGAAAATGCGGCGCAAATTGAAACGTACTGTACCAATCCCACCTGTGCTTGAGGCATGGCTGAAAATCCATCCTTTTCTCGGACTTCCCGCAGGTTGGGATTACAAGATGAAGGCGTTGAAAAAGGCCACCGGAGCGACCAAGTGGATCCAAAACATCATTCGCCACACGTCGATCTCTTTTCAGTCCGAGCGTGACAAAGACGAGGCACGAACAGCCTTCGCCTGTGGCACTTCAGTCCAGATGATGGACCGTCACTATCGTAATACCATCGAGGATGAGAAAACTCTTGCCGATTTCTGGAATTTGACTCCCGAAAGACTGCTTGCGAGCCAACCTGACGTGAGATTGCCGAGCCAACAGTCGACAGCTTGGCCTGCAAAACCTTCGCTGGAAACGTTGATCTGGCAGATGCCCTTGATACACGCCGCAGCGGACATCGGCGTGTCAGACGTGGCCCTCCGGAAGCATTGTGTAAAGCTCGGCATCAAGTTGCCTCCCCCGGGACATTGGCGGCGTCACCCCTACTTGAAAGAAAGTAGGCCGACTTGATTTCTGGTAGCACTTACGTGATTGCAGCGCGGTGAGCATATCGCAGCGACAAAACGCCTCGGGGGTTTTAGTCCCGAGGCGGTTAGTGGTTTTCGAGTATCGGATGGATGTAGGCGTCACCTACATCTGCTCAGTCGTTGTTTTTGACTCGGACCATCGTTGCAGTTGCTGATGCCTGTTGACTGGCCAGCAAAAGAGAGCGTGAGGAGCGGAGACGCTCGCGAAGGCTTGGCATTTCTGGTGCCGTCGTTCGCGAAGCCATCACCTTCGGCTTCTTTTTCATCATTCACGACGAATACGTGATCTGAAACCCGTTCGGGCTGGGGAGGATTCCCCACCATGATGGAAGCGTCAGATTTCATATTCGCCGGGGCCAACATGCGGATTTCATTCGCGGATTCAATCAAATCCTTGCTTTTATCAGCCTTTAGTTGTTGGAAACTTGCCGCGCGACGATTTTCCGTCGCTTGAGGCATGGGTTTTTTTGGGCTTGGAAATCGTCTCATCCGGAGCTGAGGGAGCCGGTGGAAACTGAGGGCAGCGCAACCAAGTCAGGGACTTTGCATCGATTGGTTCGTTCAGGCAGTATGTCAGCCCTACACTTTCAGCTTCTTCGGGAGTAACGGGACGTCCAAGTGCGGTCGCAAGAATTCCCAGTGCATAGAGTGAATCATTGCTCGGCCTTAAACTTCCGTTGTGCGGAATATTCATGCGGAGTCCATACACCAAGGCATCTTCCAGAGGTCGGTTGATTACTACGGCTGGGAGCAGCTTCAATTTCAAACGATCTGCAACGGCAACTCTCGCCCACCCGTCAATCAAAACCAAGTCTCCATTTGGAGCTTTCCAGACGACGATAGGCAGCAGCTGGGCATGTTTTTTAGAAACGCGTTTCTCCAGAAGGGAGACACGTTCAAAATTCAACTCCTGTCTCAAACAGGCGTTGGGTCTGGTGCGGATCTCGGAACGTTCTACTAAGCGAACATCACGCGTACTGTCTGTGCGAGGGAACGGTTTTGGGATGACGGTTGCCTCGTGAGGCATCACGGGAATGGGAATTTGTGGTGCTGGCCACGACGCGTCAGCCGGAGGGGGCAGATTCGCAGGCGCATACAATGGCGGACCTTGAGGCACCGCGGGAGGGATCGACGCCCCTCCTGGAAATGGGGACGCAGGGACAGGGTAATGAGGATAATGCTGTGTTTGGTTATTCATCGTTGTGTTTATTTTTTCGTTCACGCCCCTCCAGATGGAGAAGCGAAAGGCTTAGGGTGCCGAATCCTCGGCACCCTTTAAAAATTTGAGTAAAGTGGGCCCTGTCAGCAGAGTTTCTGCACTCTGCTGGCCCGGGGTGGCGCTCCGTCGCGCCTTACTATCTGCGTAATTTTGTTCTGTCTTCGGCGGTCCGAAGCGTTCCCCCGTTGCCGGGGCCGTAAGTCGTGTTCTGGCGTGCTGCCCTGAGGTGCTCGCCTTCGTTTGTCGCCCACTCGACGCGCTCGCCGTGGCGAGGATCATTGCTCAGGCGATATGCGTTTATCCACCCTTGGTGGATTTGCTGGGCGTGTTCCAAGTCGATCGCGGTTGCGATTCCCTCGGTCAGTCGGTCGTATGCGGACTGTTTTGGTCGGATGACGGGTGCTCCGTCGTAGCTGAGCCACTGCAGCTCATATCCGAGCAGTTGGATCGGTTCGTTGCGCAACGTGCGTGTCTCGCGGGACTTTGCTGGGTTCAGCGCCATCCCTTGCTGCTGGAGGGTTCTCCTTATTTCCTCCCGGGCCCCCCGCGTGGATGCGCGAGGTCCCGTCAGTGTGATGTCGTCACCGTATACTATGATGTCGACGACACCTTCGTATCGCGCCCGCACCCCGTGCAGGAGCTTGCTGATGACGATGTTTGTCGTCCCTGCTGCGATGGGATGCCCCTGAGGTATTCCCACTGCGCCACTCCGCGTGTATTCTTGATAGCGGCTGTGGACCGCTTTCACATAGGCCCACGTTGCCGGTGTGAAAAACTCCTCTGCCACGCCAAGCGGTATGGTGTTGAAGCAGTCTTTCACGTCCACTTGGATGATGACGGCGTCCGCGTGTTTTCCTTGGGCCGCGCAGACTGCTTGGATGGCCGTCTCGACCCCTCTGCCCAGCCTGAACCCATGTGTGTCCTGGTGGGCCACCGATTCTGCGATCGGAGTGATGATCCCCATCTGGTAATACTGCGCCTGACAGTAGTCCTCGTCCATGGGACTGTAAACATCCCGCGACTTTCTGCTGCCGCTTTTGATGGTGCGCTTTCGCATGACTCCGGGGATGTGCGCGGCGTCGTAGCAACACGCGGTCCGGATCCCCCGGCGTTCGTATATTCTCTGTTGCACATCCAGCATAAGCTCAGGGTGTGTCAGCATTGCTTGTTCGAGCTTCTCCGCACTGGTCGTGCGTCTCCAACTCTCGCATCTTGCGGAGCTTACCAATAAGGTTTGGAGTAATGAGAGTGGAGGCATGTGTCGTTTGTTACTTATGCCTTGTTGCCTTTGCTGGCTGGGAACCGATTGAATCCCCAACCCATCGGATTATCTGCGCCGATGATGTTCGCTTGGAGCACTCCATCCTCTGTTTGGGTTGGGTGCACTTCCTCTGTTTCTGCGGGCTCTTGCCGCATGTGCTCAAGGGGTCGCAAGTTCGTCTTTCGAACTTCCGTCTGACGGCTTGTGGCGAGCTTGTGCATGGGCTGCCAGATGGGTAAGCTCTCCATTTCCGCACAGCAAGCGCATTTTATAACTTTACTACTTTAATTTTAGATATTGTTGAACTATTTGGTTGATCAGCTGATGAGAATTTCCGAAGATTCGGCATGCAACTCCAACACCCTCTGAAACTTCTCAGGCGATTCATGAAAGGGCATCCATCCTTAAAAGAGTTTGCCACCCAGCGTGGGTTAGCGGAGCTGCTGGGACGTTCGGAGAGTTTGGTCTGCCGTGTCGAAATTGGGACGCTTGAAATGACGCAAAATCTTAAAAATGATATTGTTAAGATGACGGGCGTCTCAGAAAAGTGGCTCTCGGCTAGCCACGAAACGGGCGCGACAATTCTTGCAGAGTCCGGGATGCCTTTGAGCCATGCTGATGTGATGTCCAAGATCGAAGCTGAGATCACCCGGAATCATCAAGAGGCGGCTGAAAATTTCAGCAAGGTGGCCTCATACCCTATACAAAATCGAATAGCAGCCAGCTGGTTAAAACTGGTTGAGGAAGCAGTCCTTGAAGGATTAAACCGCGGAGATACCGGGCTCATGGACGAGATTACCAAGATTCTGTTGAAATACCCTGTCACAAGAGCTGACGCCGAGTGACCCTATTCTTGCGCTAGTAATTTAATAATCAGAGTCTTGATGAGCCGTCGCTTCGCGCCTCTCAGTGAAAATCATGCGACTTAGTTGCGTGCTCCCGGTCCACGTCAGCTAACGGGGAAATGCTGGTGACGTAAACGGTGGGCAGGTCCCCCTCGGAGCGCTGGAGCCGGCCTACCGCGCAAAGGAAGGGTTCGCTCGTGATTACGAGCCGGAAGGTGTGGAACGTCTCCTTCTTGATGAAAAGGTTTGCGATTCCGGTTTCATCCTCAAGGGAAATGAAGCAGTGCCCCTTCGCTGTCCCGGGCCGTTGCCGGCAAATGGCCATGCCAGCCACCTTGACGGGAAAACCCGATGGGAGGTTCTGCAAATCCTTGGCCCGCTGAAATTGCCGGGTGCCTGAGCGTTCGCGCCACAGACGCATCGGATGAGGTCCAATTGAAGCACCCTGTGTCGCATAGTCAGCGGAAAGGCGCTCGCCCATTTCCATGGGTGGCATGATGCCGAGATGGGTTTGATTTCCGGTGGAAAGAAGATCATCGAACAGGGGCAGTTCGACCTGCCACAAGGCCTCCCTCCGATGCTCCACCAAGGGAAGGTCATTCAGCGCGCCCCCTTGCGCCAGCAACCGCTTCTCCTTCGCCGTAGGGCGGGCACGCGACAGGAAGTCCTCCAGCGACGCAAAAGGCCGCACTTCCCGTTCCGCGACGATTCTCGCTGCGGTGGTGGAGCCGAGTCCTTTTAATCGCAGAAGCCCGAGCCGCAGCGTCGAGTCATCCAACACCTCGGTGACCTCTTCGCTCCACACGCACGATACGGGCAGCAGGCGGATACCGTGCCGTTTCGCATCCTGGATCAGGGTGTTCACCGAGTAGAACCCCATGGGCTGGTTGTTGATGAGACCCGTGTAGAACTCCGCCGGGTGATGCACTTTCAGCCAACATGAAGAGTAGGCAATCAGGGCGAAGGAAATGGCGTGGCTCTCGGGAAATCCGTAAAGAGCGAATGAGCCGATGGAGTCGACCACCTTTTCCTGAACGTAAGGATCGATCCCTCGTTCACCCATCCGCAGCCTGAGCTTGGCGGTCACCTGCTCCATGCGGCTGTCGTCCCGTTTGAAGGCCATCGCCTTCCGCAGTTCGTCGGCCTCGCCTCCTGTGAATCCCGCCACATCCATCGCGATGCGCAGCACCTGCTCTTGAAACAGCGGGACGCCCAGTGTGCGCTCCAGCGTCTCCTTACAAGCGGGTTGGATGTAGTCGATTGCTTCCCGCCCGTTGCGACGGTTGAGATAGGGATGCACCAGATCGCCGACGATCGGGCCCGGGCGGATGATCGCCACTTCGATGGCGAGGTCATAGAATGTCGCGGGTCGCATGATCGGTAGTGTCGCCATCTGTGCCCGGCTCTCGACTTGGAAGGTGCCGATGGTGTCCGCGCGGCAGAGCAGGTCGAACACGGCGGGATCATCTTTTGGAATCTGTGCCAGGTCCACCGGCTTGCCACGGCGGGTGCGGATCTCCAATGCGTGCTCGATGGCCGCGAGCATGCCCAATCCGAGCAGGTCGATCTTCACGATGCCCATATCCTCACAGTCGTCCTTGTCCCACTGCACGATGTTCCGCCCGACCATGGTGGCGGGTTGCAGCGGCACGCTTGAATCCAGCCCGTGGTCGCAAACGATGATGCCACCGGGATGTTGCCCCAGGTGACGAGGCATTCCGAGCGCCGCATGGTAGAGATGCGCAAGTGCCGCCAGCCGGGGATGCGACGGCGGCAGAATGCTGGAGATGCGTTCCTCGAATTCATCCTCGCGCTCCTCCTTGCTGCGGCTCTTCGAGCCTTCCCCTTTGAATGCGGAAGGGGTGCCGGAAAATCTTTCCGCCACGGATGGAGGAAATCCCAACACCTTGCTCATTTCACGGAACGCCAGCTTGCCCCGATAGGTGATCACGTTGGCCGTCATCGCCGCTCCACGCTGGCCGTATTTTTTAAAGACGTGCTGGATGACCTCCTCCCGTCGCTCGCCCGATGGGAAATCGATGTCGATGTCCGGCCAGCTTTTCCGGTTTTCCGAGAGGAACCGCTCGAACAAGAGTTTTCCGCCGACGGGGTCCACAGCGGTGATTCCCAGCGCGTAACATACCACGGAGTTCGCGGCCGATCCCCGTCCTTGGCACAAGATCCCCCTGCCGCGGGCAAACTCGACGAGATCATTTACGATGAGGAAATATCCGGAAAACCCCAGCCGGTGGATCATGGCCAGTTCGTGCTCTAGTTGCTTGCGGACGTCTTCATTGCAAACCCCATAGCGCCGCGACGCCCCGGCGTACGCTTGCCGCCGCAGCAAGGTCGTCTGCTCTGTCATTGAAAGCGGATTGCCTCTGCCGTCCGGGAAATCCGGGAACCGATAGTCGAGGTTCTCAAGGGTAAATCCGATGCGCTCCGCCAACCGGCGGGAGTTGACAATCGCTTCCGGCAAATCCGCAAACAACGCCGCCATCTGGCGCGGAGACTTCAGATGTCGCTCGGAGTTCCGCGCCAGCAGCTTGCCCGCCTCATCCAGCGGCACGTGGTGGCGCAGACAGGTAAACGCATCCGCCAGACACCGGTCACCACGCCGCGCGTGCAGGGGCGCGTTGCTGGCGAGGACCGGGAGTTTCAGGTGTCGGGCCAGATCCACGAGATGGCGGTTCAGACGACCGTCGTCACGCAGTCCCTGGCGGATGAGTTCCACGTAGAGATTCTGCCGTCCGAACATCTCCACCATGAGCTGAGCCGCCGACAACGCTCCCGGTTTGTCGTTTTTCAGCAAACGCTGGCAGACCGGACCGCTGCGATCCCCTGTCAGTGCGATCAAGTGCCCGTCCGTGGGGCGCAAGGATTGGGCCACCTCCGGCGCTAGATTCCGATCCGTCAGATGCCGGCTCATCATCCGGTATCCGTCACGGGTCGCGCACAGCACCGGGAAGCGGGAGCCATCCGGCAGATCCAGCACGCATCCCACGATGGCCCGGATGCCGCATTCCTTCGCCGCATGGTGTGCCCGCGCCGAGGCATAGAACCCCGCATGATCCGTGATGGCGAGCGAGTCGTAGCCTAGCTCAGCAGCCCTGCGGACCATCGCCTCCGGTTGACTCGCGCCGAGCAGGAACGAAAAAGCCGAGCACGCATGCAGTTCTGTAAAGACCGCGCTCATCGATAAATCCCGTGCAATTCCCACTCGTCCGGAGATTGAAAGACCAGCCGCAAGAGATGTCGGCTCGCCAGTTGGATGTCCCACTCCAGCCGTTGCCACGACTCGTCAGGACGCCACCACTCACCGGAGACCGGGAATGGCCCGCGTCGGTCGATGATTTCCCCTGGATGCGGACCATTGAGGACGGCCAGTGGCCAAGGCTTGCGGTCCCGCATCTCGTGTGCCACCGCGATCTTGCGAGGCGGTCTGAACCGATGCAACGGCACCGGGCATTCGGTGCGGGTGGTTTCGCGGGAAACGGTCCGGCCAGAGTCCAGTGCCGGCAACATCCTGAAACAATCCGCCGCGAAGGATTTCCCGCGATCCGGGATGCCGACCCGACCTGCTCCCAACAATGCATCCAACTTCGCCAGCGTCTCTGTGAACCGCTCCGGCTGAGGCATCTGTCTTCCGAACCATTCGCGCTGGGCGGAGGCACCGAAAGTCGCTTCCACATCCAGATGCATGCTGCCGACTGGTGCGGTAAGCCGCAGTGACTCCAACCACATCTGAAGCGGCGAAAGCATGCCCTCCACCTGGGATTGCGGCTCAGGCAGGCGCACCTGTCTTTCGAGGGCCTCACCGGTTTCCAAATTCAGCCGCAGCCGCAACAAGCTGGCCGCCAAGTGCCGCGATGCCAGACGCCCCGCCAGCGTGTGCAGCATCCGCTTCAACGCGAAAACCAAGGGTTCCAACGAAGTGATGGAATCATCGCAATCAAACTCCTGAGCGAAGGATTCCGGCGGACGATGAATACGCAGCAGCCGAGAGGATTTCCCATGAAGCATGTCATGCCACTGTCCGGTCTCAGTCCCCAATCGCTCCGCCAATGCCTGACGTGGAAATGCCATCAAGTCGCCTAGCCGCCGGATGCCCCACAGTTCAAGAACCGCCATGGCTTTCTTATCGCCGGTCAACGAACCGAGTATTTCCAATGGCAGCGCTGCGAGATCGGCAGGTCCGATGGTCCGCCCCTGTGTCGCCTCGTGCCTGGCAGCAAGATGGGCGAGATCCGCGGTGGCGGCGCAGGCGTGCCAGATTCCCGCGCCAGCCACTTCAAGGCATGCAAGTCCGTCGCCAAGGGGTGCGCGGCGCGTGGACAGGTCGATGGTCACCGTGTCGTTTGCCGTGGCTTCAAGATCCGGTCCCAGCGATTCGCCCAGTTCGATGAGCTCATCCCGCAACGCGCATTCCGCTGCCGGGTCGCGGGGAATCACCACCAGATCAGGACAACGGATCAAAGCGCGGTTGAGCGGCCAGCCGACTTGGATCCCGGTGTCGCGCGCCAGCAGGTTCATCGCGAGCAGGGGAAGTTTTTCCAGTGATTCACCCGCCCCCCCGACCGGCAAGCACGACGCAGGGTAAAGCCCGTGCCGCCGGGTTCGTCCGCAATGCGGCGACCACTGTGAAATCCGGCAGATGGAGGGAAACAAACATCACGGTCAGGTGGCACGCCGGAGGGATTGGGAAACCGGACGCAGCCGATCCAGAAGCTCCGACCGATCCGCATCGAAGTGCCGGAGGGACAAGTCAGCGGAAAGCATCAGCCGCAAACCCGCACACGGCACCAGCGGCGCGGCAGCCATGATCACCACACGGCTGCCATTCCTCTCGGCGGTTTGTTTCATGCGCCACCATGCCGACGCGGGGATGTCACCAAGCTCGCGACGATCAAGCCCCGTCGCATCCAGCAAGATGAAAGGCAGGTTGCCGTCGTGAATCAGCAGATCGGCCGCCTTGATCATTTCCAGCGCGGAACGACAGCGCACCCATAGCAACTTCGAGCAGGCGGCATCCACGAATGAATCCGGGTCAAAACCATCCGCTCCGTCCACCAACACCATCTCGGGCTGGAGACCGGCCCCATCGTCTTCCCCCAGAAGACCGGCAACCATCAACAAGATTCCCGCGACGGGTCCGGCAGGGATCACTTCCGAAATCGCTCCGAGCGGGAAAGCCGCCGCATGGAAGGGCTGTGTCCCGGATAAGGATACCTGCGGCTCGGCCCGCAAGCCGTGAGCCTGCGGGAACTTTTCGCGAAGTTGTTGTCTGATTGTTTCGACCGCCGACGAGCCCATGGTGGGAAGCTAGGCTGGAAATTCAGATTGTTCAATGGAACAGTTGGTGAAATCCTATTCTCCGCGAATCCACGCCAGTACCCCCCCCTCTTGATGGAACACTCAGATGTACCATTGGTACACGAAAGTGTAGCCAATGGAACACGTGTGGCGAAAATTCCAAATAGGGGGGGTGTTCTAGGTGTCTGGATCATACTGATAATCAAACTGTCGTGTATATAGCCGAATGATAGTCCCGCACTCTAACAGCTCCGAATCAACGTATTTGCTTGATTGCAGAGCGTCGATTTTGGGGCAATTGTGCATAAACGAATTTACCTAACTAACTTATATATATTTTGTTATGCTGATCAAGAGTAGCAAAACGGGCGATTGTGTCTAACATGAGTGTTGGAACACGTCAAAATCGCCTTACCAAGAAACGTAAATATCTAATCGTTAACCTGTTACAATGAGCCGAGAAAACCCTGTTAGCTTTTCAATTTGACCTTCCAACTAATAAACATCTAATAATACGTATGTTATAAACCTTAGTCATGATTTTTCTGAGATGACGGGTCATCGACTGACTGCGTCTTGGTGCCGAGCGGTTCGGCTGGAACAAGCGCATCGCCCAGTCGGGGAAACCCGCAAGGGGGACTAGCTCATCGGCGAAGTGGTCTCGGCATTCCGCAACAGCCTACTCACAAAAGTCGGTTGCCCGCGTGCATCTAGACAAACAAAGCGTCGTTACTGGGGAGACCGACATGACCCAGATCGGCACCGGCTTCTATACGGTCATCGCCCAGACCGCCGCCGAAAGGATGGGAGTGCCGATTGAAAAAGTATTGGTCCGTCTCGGAGATTCCAGCTTCCCCGCATCCGCCGGTTCCGGTGGTCAATTGTGCGGCAACAGCTCAACCGCAGGCGTGTATGCCGGCCTGCACCAAACTGCGCGAGTTCCTCGCCACCAAGTTGTGCATCCCGGCTGCCGATGCAGTTTTCAGTGACGGTCATTTCCGCTCTAACAAACGAAACGTTCCGCTCGGCGAAGCTGTCGGAAATTCCGGGCTGGTCGCAGAGGAACTCATGGAATACGGCGAGTTCACCAAAGAAAAGCAGTAGTCCCCCTTCGGCTCACACTTTGTCGAGGTCGGTGTGAACATCGCCTCTGGAGAAATCCGCGTTCGCCGAATGCTCACCGTCTGTTTCGCAGGTGCACCGAAGGAGCAAGTGCCACCACTTGCACTCACCAGAAGTTCCAACCGTGCCAGCTCTCAATTTATCGAAATATCTGATTATAAACGGATCTGAATCATAATTTCTGCCACGCTGGAAGAACTGTCTTGCGCCATCCCTCCACGCTCTCTAACCCAAGGTCAGCTCATGGATGCCCTTTCTCTTCACTCGAAAATTCTCGCCAGCTATGAGGATTACATCCGAGCTTCATCGACATCCACGACCTCGACATCCGCGATAAGGTCGAGGAAAACGCTCAAGACCCGTTAGCTCTGGCCGGAGCCGCTTATTCAGTTCAACCCATCGTTCGAGAAAAACGGTTCCGTCGCTTCACTTGTGGCGGCAGACGACACCCTCCACGCGGAAGTAGGCAAGGTATTCAAGGGCTGCCACGATCACGATTCGAGGCCCACCGTGTGGTTTCTCTGGATCCTGTGCGAAGTGGCCATCGCCGCGTGCGATCTGGCGGAAGTGGTGGGCTCGGCAATCGGCTTGCAGCTCTTGTTCGGCATCCCGCTAGCGTGGGGCTGCATCATTACCTGCGCCGTTGTCCTGGCGGTGTTGTTTTTGCAACAAAAGGGTTTCCGCCATGTCCAGGCGTTGGTGATCACCCTGATCCTCACCATCGGAGGCTGTTTCGCGGCGGAGTTGATTTTTTCAAAGTCGAATCTTGGAGGGATTGCGCATGGTTTCTCCCGAGCGCGCAGATTCTGAAAAATCCCGAGATGCTCTACATCTCCATCGGCATCCTCGGCGCGACGGTGATGCCGCACAATCTCTACCTGCATTCGTCCATCGTGCAGACCCGTAGATTTGATCGGACTCCAGCCGGAAAACGCGAGGCCATCAAGTTCGGCACCATCGATTCCACGGTCGCCCTGATGTTCGCACTCTTCATCAATGGCGGCATCCTCATCCTCGCCGCTTCGGCATTCCACTGGTCCGGTCACCAGGACGTGGCCGCCATCCAGGACGCCTACAAACTTCTCACTCCGGTGCTTGGCGTCGCCGGTGCCAGCGCGTTGTTTGCCATAGCCCTGCTTGCCTCCGGCCAGAACTCCACGCTCACCGGCACGTTGGCGGGGCAGATCGTGATGGAGGGTTTCATCAATATCCGCGTCCGTCCCTGGTTGCGGCGCATCATCACCCGCGGTCTGGCGGTGATTCCGGCGGTGGTTATCATCGCGATTTTTGGCGAAGGAAAAACGACCGAACTGCTCATCGGCAGTCAGGTGGTGCTCAGCATGCAGCTCGGATTCGCGGTATGGCCGCTCATGCGCTTCACGGGCGAAAAGGAAAAAATGGGTACGTTCGTCAATCCGCTTTGGATCAAAATCCTTGGCTGGAGCACCACCATCATCATCATCGTTCTGAACTTGAAATTGCTGGTCGATACCTTTGTTCCCGCGCAAATCATGAATCGCGTGTATCATTTGATCGGATTTCCCACCCTCTGAGTGAGGATGATGAATGTTGGATCGGTCTCAGCGTGGAGGGTTCGGCATGTGGAGAAAAATTCAACAGCTTTCTCAATTTGATGCGCAAGGCTCCATACATATCGTGTGCCTTGCTGCTAACACTTGCCGCCGACATGGCGTGCCGAGGTTGGCACGGCCTCTAAGGACATCATCGAATTTCGGCCTTCCGTAACCTTAAAATTCGTAGTTCCGTGTTCGACGCTCGTGGCATTGCCCGAATGGCGAGCGATGAAACCAGATTATTTGTCTATATTATCGGGCGGCGGCTAGCGTATTATCTCGCGACCTTACGCCATTCCTAGACGGAGTGAACGCAGTGTTCAGTGTCAGCGACCCAAGTTTGGAACATGCACACACCACCCTTCATCCGTGCCAACAGACTCAAACGCCTTGCCGAGGCGGAAGCCCATCACCGACTGGCGATAGCGTTGGCCGTTGGCTTGGCAGCGCTGGGCCTCAGTCTTCCTTTTCTGAAATTGTCTGTGAGTTTGATTGTTACTTGGGACGCTTTCGCCATTTCCAGCTTGGTTCTGGCTTGGTTGGGGATGTTGCTCACAGACCCTCAAGCTCGTGTCCGTGAGGCCCATTTGCAGGATTCCAGCCGCACAGCCATCTGTTTTTGTGTGGTTTTAGCATCCCTGGCGGGTCTGCTGGGGGCGGGTGTGCTCCTCGGAGCCGCCAAAGATTTGCAAGGCGGCGAAGTGCTCAGGCATGTGGCACTGGCCTCGCTAACGATTGTCTCCTCGTGGTGTCTGGTGCATACCATGTTGGCACTCCACTACACCCATGTTTTTTATTGCCCATGCGAGGGTTCATCGCCGGACGATGCCGGTGTGGGACTTCAATTCCCAGAAGAGGAATATCCGGACTATCTGGATTTCGCTTATTTCTCTTTTGTAATAGGCATGACATTCCAGGTTTCAGACGTGCAGGTCACCTCCCGTGGCATGAGGCGCATTGTCTTGCTTCATGGCCTTCTATCCTTCGCCTTCAACACCATCATCCTGGCATTCAGCATCAACCTAGCCGCGACCCTTCTCTGAGGGCCGGCTTTGGAAAACCGAGCTTCGCGAGTCACTCCGTTTGAACCGGAGCACCTTAATCTCAGCGGGGGAACCTTGGTGTAACATCGTGAGCGGAAGCAGGCTGACAAGAGGGAGGAGCGCTCTTTTTCTTAACACGTGGCCTATTTCTTAGCCTTCCTGAGCACCTCATCCTCGTTGACTTGAAGGAGATCGAGCAGATCACCCTCCAGCGCCGTGACAAGACGCATCACCGGAACCAAGTCATCCTGCGCGGTTGCGGAGACAGTTTTAAGGGCCTCACGAAGTCCCCGCAAATGATCCAAGGAGCGGGAAACGGAATCTGGCTCGGGTGTGCGGCGCAGGCGGGTCACCAGATGGTTCACACTCGCGACGACATGGCCGACTTCCTTCACGCTCACGGTGCAGTCAAGGAACTCCAACCGCCCGGCAGCCACACGGCGAAGGTGGAGGAAGATGTGATCCGTCGGCTCGATGAGCAAGCGACGGATCAACAGGAATGAAACCACCCAAACGGCGAATCCGATGACCGCCACGTGGAGAACATGATGGAGTAAAAATGCTCCCAAGGCTGATGGCGGCTCGATGAAGTATTCCACAAGCGAATAGATCGCCATGCCTATCACGGTTGCGGCGAGCGTCCAGCGGCTGACCTTGCTATGGAGCGTGCCGGTATTGTCAGCCGTCGTGTGAAGGGGAATGTGATTTTCAACATGCATAATATCGAATGGCAAATCCGGGGGAATACGCCGCCCCCCGAATGACGGGAGGCGGCGCATAGGGTTGGCATCAATGCTTGTGGTCGTCGCCTTCCTTATGGTCGTGACCCTTTTCCTCTCCGCCATGGGCGCAGGTACAGGCATACTCGGCATTCGAGCAGGTAGGGCACTTCGCAAGGTTCAGGTTGAACTTCTCGGTAGTGGACTTGGCATCCGGAGTAACCTTGATCTGAACGACGACCGGCAGTTCGTCACCGTCAGGGATGGTCTTGTCGGAGACGAGCTTGTCGCCATCTTTCGTGAAGGCGAGTTTCGTCGGAGCCGAGCGATCACCCATGGTGACGGTGACGGTTTGCGCGGCAGGTGCCACGACCTTGCCGGAGTCATCCACGAAGCGAACTTCCACTTTTTTTTCCTTTGTGACAAGGAACTCAACATGTGGCTCCACGCTGTCGATGATACGACCACCATTGGGAGCTTTGATTTTTTCCGCCCCGGAGGCGAAGGCGAGGCTGACGACGAGGGCGGCGATAGTTACTAGTTTGGTTTTCATGCGATTTGTTTTTCTGACGATGTTTGGTTTGTGTTTACAGATGCCGTTGCGGCGGAGCGCTGGTACGACGCTCCGCCGCAATGGAAATTCAATGGGAAGCGGCCGACTCCAGTTCGATCGACTTCGCAGCGGCCTTGCGACCGAAAGTGAAGAAGACCGTGGGGGTGACGCCCAGTCCCAGCAGGGTGCTGGTGATCAAACCGCCGACAATGACGACGGCGACGGGATGGAGGATTTCCTTGCCCGGTTGATCGGCGGCGAGCACCAGCGGGATCAGTCCGATGCCGGCGGCGAGCGCGGTCATCAGGACGGGAACGAGGCGTTCCTTGGTGCCGCGGATGACCATCTCCTTGGTGAAGCTCTCTCCCTCGTGCTGCATGAGGTGCAGGTAGTGGGAAATGAGCATGATGCTGTTCCGTGCGGCGACCCCCGCCACGGCGATGAAGCCGACGAGGGTGGCGATGCTGATGTTGTTCAGCTTGAAATACGTGAACACCAGTCCGCCGACCATCGCCAGGGGAATGTCGCAGAGTACTTGGAACGCGAAGAACGGCGTCTTGAAGTAGCCGTATAACAAGAACCCGATAACCAGAAGAATCACGCCTGTAAACAGCGCGATGCGCTGGGTGGCGTCCTGCTGAGCCTGGAACTCGCCTTCGAACTTGATGAAGTAGCCCTCCGGGAGTTTCACTTTTTCGGTCACTTCCTTCCTCAGTCGCTCGACCAGAGTGGATACGTCACGCACTGTCGGCTTGATCGCCAGCGCATATCGACGCTGGCTGTCTTCCCGGAAGATGACGTTCGGCCCTTTGGCTTCCCGCACGTCGGCGACAAGTGACAGGGGCACTCGCTGGCCGTTGCCCATCTCAATGGGAATCTGCGAGATCTTCTCCGGCGAATTCCGCCATTCCAAGGGAAGGCGGGTGACGAGATTGACCGAGCGCTGACCCTCTCTCAATTCCCCAACTTCCTTCCCTCCGACGAGGGCGGAAAGCTGCTCATTAAGATGACCCGGTGCGATACCGTAGGCACGGGCCCGATCACGATCCGCTTCGATACGGAGCTGGGGAATCGAGGACTGGACATCGAGCTTGGCATCTTCGAAACCGGGAATGGTTTTGCAAATCGTCTGGATCTCGACGCCGATTTTTTTCAGTTCCTCCAGGTCCGGTCCGAAGATCTTCACCGCGACCGGTGCGGAAACGCCGCTGAGCATGTGGCCGATGCGGTCCGCCAGGGGACCACCGACGACAGCGAACACACCCGGCACCGTTTTGAGACGCTTGGTGATGTCCGCGAGGATTTCGGTGCGGTCACGTGCCTTGCCTTTCGTTTCGCCTTCGGCCTCGCGGAAATCCACGTCGAATTCGGCGGTGGAGACAGGAACCACGTGGTCACCCCGTTCCGCCCGCCCGAGACGGCGTCCGACTTTGCGGACCTCCGGCACGGACAGGATCTGCTGCTCAACGACATCGGAAATTTTGTTCATTTCCTCAAGCGACGTGCCGGGAGCGGAAGTCACGGCGACGAGTGCCGTTTCTTCCTTGAACTTGGGCAGGAAGTCCTTGCCCATTTGAGGATAGAGCGAGAACGCGGCTACGACGATGATCAAGGCCACCGCAAGCAACAGATACGGCTGGCTGAGGCCAAAACGGAGCCATACATGTTCCAACAACCACTTCATGGCGCGGGTGACCATGCCGTCCTTGTGTTCGTGACCCGCCTTGGGATTGAGCAGGAACGAGCAGAGCACCGGGATCGCCGTGAGCGAGACGATGAACGAGGCGATCATGGAAATGATCGTCGCAATCGCGATGGGCGCAAACAATTTGCCCTCGACTCCTGTCAGACCGAGCAGCGGCAGGAAGACCAGAATGATGAGGATGGTCGCGTAGAGGATGGAGTTTCTCACCTCGCCGGAAGCACGGGCGATCACGGAGAGCCGTGCGTGAGGTTTTTCCAGTGCGGCGTTTTCCCGGAGTCTTCGATAGACATTCTCCACATCGACGATGGCATCATCCACCACCATGCCGATGGCGACGGCGAGGCCACCGAGCGTCATCGAGTTCACACTGATGCCGGACCATTTGAAGATCAGCATCGTGATGCCGAACGAAAGCGGCATCGCCATGAGGGTGATGAAGGTCGTGCGGAAATTAAGAAGGAACACAAAGATAACGATGGTAACCATGATCGCACCGTCGCGGATTGCTTCGGTCAGGTTGCCAATGGCATGGTCGATGAAGTCCTTCTGCTGGAACAGCAGCGTGGTCTCCATGCCTTTCGGGAAGGAGGGCTGTAACTCAGCGAGGGCCTTGGTGATTTCACCGGTCAAGGCGCGGGTATCAAATCCCGGAGCTTTCGTGATCGACATGATCACGCCGTAAGTTGGTGTCTTTTCCGGACTTTGACTGACCGTCGCATCACCGCGCATCGGTTCAATTCCCCAGACCACATTCGCGACGTCCCCGATGGAAATAGGCCTGTCGTTGACATGTTTGACGATGGTGCTGGCGATGTCGCCGAGTTGCACTGTCATGGCGAGGTTTCGCACCATGATCTCGGTGGTGCCGGTATTGATGAAGCCGCCGGTGGTGGTGCTGGCGGATTCTTCAGCGGCTTTTTCGAGCTCGTCGAAGCTGACGCCATTCGCCTGCATTTTATAAGGATCCGGCTGGATTTCGATCTGCTTGACGCCGCCGCCCATGTTGAGGATTTCGGCGATGCCCGAAATACTTTGCAGGCGACGCTTGATCGTCCAGTCCGCCATGGAGCGAACATCGCTGGGTGCCATGTAGCCGGGTTCACCCTCCTTGATGGTGGAGCGAACGCCGACCAACAGGATTTCACCCATCAGCGAGGCAACAGGTGTCATGAAGGGTTGCACTCCTTCCGGCAGTTGCTCGCGCGCCCCTTGCAGGCGTTCCTGCACCAGCATCCGGGCCTTGTAGATATCCGTATCCCAACCGAACTCGGCGTAGACGAGCGAAAGGGAGACGTCGCTGTTGGTCCGCAGCCGGGTGAGTCCGGCCACTCCCATCAACGCGCTTTCGATCGGCTGGGTGACACGCATTTCCACTTCTTCCGGCGAAAGACCACCGGACTCGGTGAGGATGATGACGGTGGGTTTTGAGAGGTCCGGCAGCACCTCGACCGGGAGTTCGGTGGCGGTGCGCAGTCCCATGACCATCAGGATCAGGGACAGGCCGATAATGATCGCTCGATTGGCGAGCGACCAGTGAATCATTTTGTTCAGCATGGGTCAGAGAGCCTTGGGTTCGAGGTTTGAAGAAGCGCGGGCTTTGGTGAGCAAGGACGCGAGCAGCAGGAGGAACAGGCCTCCGCTGACATACATCCATACCTTGCTGACACCACCGGCGACCGACGCATCTCCGCCGCCGCTTTTCGCCGCAGCCATTTCAGCCTTCTTCTCGGGTGTGAGTTCACCGCCGTCCGCCGCGTGTTCGTGCCCGTGGGCTGCGTCGAGCGCTTCCTTGAGCGAGACACTACCGCCACCGGCGAAGGAGAGCGAATAGGCACCACGGGTGACGACTTCATCCGCAGGAAGCAGCCCGCTGACGATTTCAACGAAGCGATCATTCATTTCACCGATCTGGACCGGGGTTTTGATGAAGGCGTTGGCCAGGCCAAAATGTTTGACGTAAACGAAACGCTTGCTGGTATCTCCCTGCAGGGCAGCCCGTGGAGCGGCGAGGACGTTCTTGCGCTCGCTCAATACAATGGAGAACTCGGCGCGCATGTCGGAACGCATCTTCAGGCCTGGATTGGCCACCTTGAAGATGGCATCGATGGTTCCACTCTCACGGTCGGCGGAGGTTCCGAAACGGATCATCTCACCTTCCAGCGACTGTTCGCCGAGAGCGGAGACGCGAATGTGCGCCTTGCTGCCGGGTTTGAGCTTGGCCGCCTGGTTTTCCGGGACACGGGCGATGGCCAGCACCTCGGTCAGGTCGGAAATATCCAGCAGTTCCTTGTCGGGTTCAACTGGCTCGCCGATGCGAATGTGAGACTCAACGACCAGGCCACCGATGGGTGACCTCAGTTCGATAACCGGTGGCGGACTTCCCGGCTGACGGCTTTCCACGCGGACGAGAACCTGATCCTTTTCCACGGTGTCGCCTTCCTGCGCTTCGAGGCCGATGACCCGACCAGAAATCCGGCTGCTGAGGACGCCATGTCGCTCGGGGATTTCCGCGATCCGACCGAGGGCGAAGACGGTTTCCTCGAAGTTGGTTTCCTCGACTTCGACGGTTTCGATACGGAGGTTCTTCACTCCGGTTTCATCAAGGACGATGGTATCCGAGCTCTCGGCGGCGTGGATATTACAGATGGAGAATAGAAGCGAACTGATTAGAGATATATGAAGTTTCATGAAATGGGGAAATGTTATGGTTTGGCGAGTGCTGTCTCATGACGCACGCGGGCAAGGTGGAATTCCCGCAATGCATCAAGGCGCGAGGCGGAGAGTTGCAGGCGCTTTTCGCGGGAACGGAGGACGGACTGGATTTCGCCTTGAGCGTTGCGGTAGGCATCTTCCGCAAGTTTGCTCTGCTCGTCCGCGAGAGGGAGCAGGGTATCGTTGATCTCAGCGATCATCTTCGCCCATTCCTGCATCTCCGCCCGGGCGGCTTCGGCTTCCAGACGGATGCCACGTCCGAGGGCGATGGCTTCCTTTTCCTTCCGAACCTTTTTCGCTTGGGCTTCCTGGATCGCACCTTCATTCTTATTCCAGAACGGCAGTGCGATCTTGAAACGCAATCCGACCATGGCTTCGTTTTCGTAGCCGGCCGGGGCGTCCTCCGAACGTTCGACTCCGGCGAAAATTCCGCCTTCGACATCGTCATAGCGCTTGGCCTGCTCAAGCTCGACACCTTGGGCGGCGGCAAGAGCACCCAGTTTGGCGGCTTGGAAATCCGGCCTCTGGGACGGATCAGCGGCCGTACCCGGCAGCTTGGCATCAGGCAGTGTTCCTCCGACGCTGAGGCCCTCGCCGGGGCGCATGCCCAGCAACGGTTTCAGCTCGCCTACGAGCGCCATTTCAGTGGCGTCAAGCTGGCGGATTTCGGTGGACAAGCTGGTGGCTTCGAGTTTCGCCTGACCTGCGTCCAGTGCCGAGCCTTCGCCTTTTCCCGCAGCCTCCGAAAGGAAATCGGCGAACTGCTTGGAAACATCCGATTGCTCGCGCAACAAGGTGCGGCGTTGGCGGCTTGCGAGGATCTTGACCACCGCTTCACGGGCCTGGCCGGTGAGTTGGCGTTCGACTTCACGAACCTCCGCTTCGGATGCTTTGACCTCGGTGAAGGTCACATTTTTTTCCAAGCGCAACCGGTCGGTGATCGGAAAACGTTGGGAGACTCCGATTTCGATTTTTCCCTCGCGGAAGCGTGGGTTGTGGTCGATTGCGGTTTCGATTTCCGGATTCGCGAGGCGACCGGACTGGCTCATGCGGCCGAGTGCCTCCTGGATGCGGAGGCGGGCGGCTGCAAGATCGGGATTTTGGGCGCGGATGCGGTCACCGATACTCGTGAGAGTGACGACGACGGCGGGTTCCGCACCGAGTGGATGGACCATGGAGGCAAGCGCCAGCACGGCCAATATAGATAATTTGGACATGGTTGTTTTAGATAAATGTACGTGCTGAAAAATGGGCACAGTACGTGAAAAGCAGACTAACGAGGGGATCCGAAATGGCAAAGTGGTGCCAAGCGGGGGATTACGGCGTGACTCAAGGACACACCGGAGCGTGACTAACGTACGCTCAAATTAACGGCGGCTTTTCGGACGCCAGAAACGGTCCTTCGGGCGGCACTTCGCCTTCATGGCGGACGCCCAACAGGGATGACCCGGGAACTCCGAGTCGGCAGATATAGCTGCTATCCAGGCTCAATGGCAGGCCTGACGAACAGCAGTTATGATGTTCGTGATCAGGCGGACAACCCTTGTCATCCTGTTGATCGTCATCGGGGAGATCCGCATCCAACTGGCTGTCGGCACTCATTTCAATGGTGCTGCAGCTGTTCGAGCGGATGTCGTGCAAATGATCGAAGCCGATGGCACGCAGCGACAGCGCGACGAAAACGCCGACAATCATCGCCCATGTAACATAGCTCTTCAACACGGCGCAGCCAACCATATGAGAGCGTATGTGCAAGTCGAATCGCATTGTGAATGATACTTATTTAGATGTTTGCGCGGTTGCTTACTCAATGCCTTGTCCGGGAGACCTTGTCGAGGTAGCGCTTTCCTGATTCAGGTCCCATCACGGAGGCGATTTGTTTCTCATGAATATCGATTTCCTCGGCGCTGGGCTCGTTTTCCGAGAAGGGATTTCCTGATCCATGAAAGCCATATTCGATTTCCCGCAATTTTCTTATCTGAAAATCGCGCAAGCCTAATTCGGTTCTCCATGATTCCAGCCGTCGGGAGATCCGCTGTCGTTGGCCAACAGCCGCGATCATGATCGGAGAGAAAAATGCGAGCAGGGAGACCAATACTCCCGCAGCCAGACTCATCTTGTCGCGCCGCGTCCATGCGGAGAGAGGTATCCGACGGCGGCGCTGCCAACTCCTGCCGCCCGCCTCTGGAAACCGGGGGGCGTTTCTACGGGGATCTCTCCAACGGCTGCTCACGGTTTCTTGGGGGCTGCCAACAGACGCAATGAGTTCAAGATGACCAACAGGGTTGCGCCTGTGTCGGCGAGAATGGCGAGCCAAAGTCCGGCGATGCCCACGAAGGCCAGGGTCAGAACCACGGCCTTGATGGCTAGCGCAAAGATGACGTTGAAGCGGATGATGCCGAGAGTGCGTCGCCCGAGAATCACCGTTTCGGCCACCCGCGTCAGATCGTCTTTCATCAGCGCGATGTCCGCTGTTTCGATGGCCGTGTCGCTGCCGATGGCTCCCATGGCGAAGCCGACCGTAGCGACCGCGAGCGCCGGAGCATCATTCACTCCATCGCCGATCATGCCGACATGGGTGTACTGGCTGACCAGCTTGCGGACGTGATCCACTTTTTGGTCCGGCATGAGATCGCCGATGGCTTCATCGATACCCGCCTGCTTGGCGATGGCGGACGCGGTGCGTTGGTTGTCCCCGCTGAGCATGATGACCTTTTGAATCCCCGCCTTGTGGATTTGGCGGAGTGCTTCCACGACTTCCGGGCGGAGGGTATCGGCAATGGCGATGATGCCTAAAATTCTTCCCCTGCATTCCCCATGGGGCAAATGTCCCAGGACGGCGAGGGACTGGCCCTTGGCCTCGATGGTGGCGAGTATTTTTTCAACCTCGGGGGTGCAGACACCCGCTTCGTGGGCCATTCGATGGTTTCCAATGAAGTAAGGATGGCCGTCAACGGTGGCTTGCGCACCTTGCCCGGTGACGGAGACATAGTCTGCCGCAGGAGCGAACTCGATGTTCCGTGAGCGGGCGGTTTCGACGATCGCGAACGCAAGAGGATGCTCCGAGTGGGTATTGATCGCGGCGGAAGAGCGGAGAACCTCTTCTTCGGAAAGCTCGCCAATGGGTATGATTTCGACGACCTGTGGCTTCCCTTGCGTGATGGTGCCGGTCTTATCGACGGCGAGTGCTCGGAGTTTCCCGACAGACTCCAGATGCACGCCGCCCTTCACCAACACTCCACGGCGGGCCAGAGCGGTGAGACCTGAGACGATGCTCACCGGAGTTGCGATGACGAGAGCGCAGGGGCAGGAAATCACGAGGAGAACGAGCGAGCGATAGATCCAGAATTGCCACGGCTGCTGGAAGAAAAGAGGCGGAATAAGAGCCACCAGGATCGCGACAACGAAGACGGCAGGAGTGTAAATCGCCGCGAAGCGATCGACGAAACGTTGCGTCGGAGGTTTGTTTTCCTCGGCCTCACCGACGAGTTGGATGATCCGGGCGAGGGTGGATTCCGCAGCGGGCTTGGTGACCCGGACTGTCAGAGAGCCTTCGGCATTCACCGTGCCCGCGTAAACAGGATCGCCGGCTTTCTTTTCCACTGGCAGGGACTCGCCGGTGATAGGGGCTTGGTTGACACTGGAGTTTCCTGAAACCACCTCTCCATCCAGCGGGATGCGACTGCCGCTGCGGATCAGGATCTCCCGATCCACCGCAACATCTGCAACCGGAATTTCCTGTTCGGTGCCATCCGCGTTTTTCACCAACGCGGTGGGAGGCGAGAGTTTGAGCAGGGAATCCACCGCCTTGCGCGCCCGACCGGATGCCCAGGATTCCAGCAGTTCCGAAAGCGAAAAAAGGAAGACGACGCTGGCTGCCTCCGCTCCCTCGCCAATGATCCATGCACCTGTCACCGCGACGGCCATGAGGACGTTGATGTCCAGTTTGAATTTTTTCAATGCTCCCCACGCAGCGGGAAAGACGAGCAGGCCACCAGCCAGTGTGGCGGCCGCAAAAGCTACGGTGGCGAGCCACCCGGGAGCGACATGGAGCCAGTTCAAAAGGAGGCCGATGCCTGTCAATACCCCCGATGCCACAACCAGCGCGCCCTGTGGCAAAGGGCTTTCATCGTGGCTGTGTTCGCAACTGGAGCAACCGGTCTTTTTGACGGGCTCTTGCTTATGATCCTGATGGTCGTGTTCGCTCATAAAATTTGGAGGTTTGGTTTCGGCACTCTATTCCATTATATATAATCATTCAGCATATTATATATTGTATTAGATGTAAACCGGCCCGCCTTGTTCGAGGCGAGCCGGTTCAAACGATTTTCAGTCTTCGACAGGCGCGTTGAAGTCGATTTCGCGATCACGTTCCTCCACGCTCTTGCGATGGAAGATCGCATAAAGCACGGGCAGAACGAACAGCGTTAGAATCGTCGAGGTGATGATCCCGCCGATGACGACGGAGGCCAGCGGCTTCTGAACCTCCGCTCCACGGCCGTGAGCCAATGCCATGGGCACGAAGCCTAAGGCAGCAACGGCGGCAGTCATCAGCACCGGTCGGAGACGCAGGACGCTGCCTTCGATGACAGCATCCAACAGCTCCTTGCCTTGCTTGCGGAGGCTCTTGATGAAGCTGATCATTACGAGTCCGTTGAGCACGGCCACGCCGGACAGTGCGATGAATCCGACCGCGGCCGAGATCGATAGCGGAATGTCCCGTATCCACAGGGCGGCGATGCCTCCGGTGAGGGCGAGCGGCACCCCCGAGAAGACAAGCAAGGCATCCTTCACGCTGCCGAAGGTCATGAACAGCAACAGCAGGATCAGGAACAGTGTGATCGGAATCACCAACTGAAGCCTCTTGGTGGCCGAGAGCAGTTGTTGGAACTGCCCGCCATACTCCACCCAGTAGCCGGCTGGAACCACTTTGGATGACTCGATCTTCTGTTGAACCTCGGTCACGAAAGAGCCGAGGTCACGACCCCGGACGTTTGAGGTTACCACGATGCGGCGCTTGCCGTTTTCACGGCTGATCTGGTTGGGTCCGTTGGCAAGTTCCAGCTTTGCCACGGAACCGAGAGTAACGAATCCTGGACCTGATCCGACGGGGTTCAGGGATTTGCTATCTTCATCGGGTTCGGTTTTCTTGATCGGAATCGGCAGACGTCGGATGGCATCAAGATCCTTTCGCAGCGTTTCCGGGAGCCGCACGATGAGAGGCGAGCGCACGTCTCCTTCGTAAACAGTGCCCGCTTCCTTGCCGCCGATGGCGATTTCGACGGCTTCCTGCACCTCTGCGATGTCCAACCCGTAACGGCTGATCGCCTGACGGTCGATGTTCACAGTGAGCATCGGCAATCCGGTAACTTGCTCCACTTTGACATCGGCGGCTCCGGTGACGCCATTGACGACCGCAGCGATCTTGTTGCCGGTGCCCAGCAGAACATCCATGTCGTCGCCGTAGATGAGAACGCCCAGATCGCTGCGCACACCCGAGATCAATTCATTGAAACGCAACTCGATGGGCTGGCTGATTTCATAGTTGGCTCCGAGTTGGGACGTCGCGACTTCGTTGATTTTATCCAGCACCTGAGCCTTGCCGATGGTTGGGTCGGGCCATTGGGACTGGGGCTTGAGCATCACGTATCCGTCCGAGATGCTCGGTGGCATCGGGTCGGTGGCGATTTCAGCCGAACCCGTGCGAGCAAACGCATGCGCGACCTCAGGGATCTTGATGAGTGCCTTTTCAAGCTGTTTCTGCATTTCCACCGACTGGGTGATCCCCGTGGAAGGCATTCGCAACGCCTGCAATGCAACGTCGCCTTCGTCGAGGCTTGGAATGAACTCCGAACCCATGCGGCTGGCGAGCAAGCCGGACAGGATGAGGATCGCCATGGCGGCGGTGAGAACGAACACCCGGTGATCCAGCGCGGCCTTCAGCAACGGTTCATAAAGTCTCTTCACTCCTCGGACGACGAAGTTTTCCTTTTCGGAAATCTTTCCGCCGAGGAAAATGGCGACCGCCGCAGGAATGAAGGTGACGGAGAAAATCATCGCTCCGAGCAATGCGACGACCACGGTGAACGCCATCGGGTGGAACATCTTTCCTTCCACGCCTGTCAGCGCGGCGATGGGCAGATAGACGACCATGATGATGAAGCTGCCGAAGAGGCTGGGAACGACGACTTCTTTGGTCGCATCACGAACGGTCCGCAATCGCTCCATCAGTGTTGCCAGACGTCCGCGACGGTGTTGCTCTTCCGCCAGACAACGGATGCAGTTTTCCACGATGATAACGGCTCCATCGACAATGATGCCGAAGTCGAGCGCGCCAAGGCTCATGAGGTTTCCGCTCACCTTGTTCTCCACCATGCCGGTGATCGTGAAGAGCATGGCCAGTGGAATAACGGCCGCTGCGATCAGTGCCGCGCGGATGTTTCCGAGGGCCAGACAAAGGATGACGATCACGAGGAGCGCTCCTTCAACCAGGTTCTTCTTGATGGTTTCAATGGTGGCATCCACAAGCGTGGTCCGGGTATAAACGGTCTTCAGATGGACGCCGTCGGGAAGGCTGCGGTTGATTTCGTCAATTTTGGATTCCACGCGTTGGGAAACCGTACGGCTGTTTTCGCCGATCAGCATCATGGTGGTACCCAGAACCACTTCCTCGCCATCAAGCGTGCCTGCGCCGGAGCGCAGTTCCTTGCCGAGGGAAACTTCCGCCACGTCGCCAATGCGGACGGGGATGCCGTCGCGAGTGGTCACCACGATGCTGGAAATATCATCCAGGGTTCTCACTTGTCCGGGTGAACGGACGATGAACTGCTCGCCGTTCTTCTCGATGAAGCCCGCGCCGGTGTTCTGGTTGTTGCGCGAGAGCGATCCCACCAAATCATTGAGTGATAGATCGTAAGCGTGAAGCTTCGCCGGATCGGGCTGGACATGGAACTGTTTCACAAATCCACCGATGGCATTGACCTCGTTGACGCCCTTGACGTTCCGCAACTGGAACTTGACGACCCAGTCATGGATGGTCCGAAGGTCCGTCGGTGTGTAAGGAGTACCGTCGGGCTTCTTCGCATCGGGATCAGCCTCGACGGAATACATGTAGATCTCACCAAGACCGGTGGAAATAGGGCCCATTTCCGGCTCGATGCCTTCTGGCATCTGACCGGAAACCTGGGTGAGGCGTTCGGCGATCTGTTGGCGAGCCCAGTAGATGTCGGTTCCCTCTTCAAAGGAGACGGTGATCTGCGAGAGGCCGTAACGGGAGAGCGAGCGGGTTTGTTCCAGAAAGGGGATACCCGCCATTGCGGTTTCCACAGGGTAGGTGATGCGCTGTTCCGTCTCGAAAGGGGAATAGCCCGGTGCGCTCGTATTGATCTGGACCTGGACATTGGTGATGTCAGGCACCGCGTCAATCGGCAGGCGGTTGAAATTATAAACACCGAGCGCGGCAATCGCCAAGGTGGCGAGTATTACCAGCCAGCGGTGGCGCAGTGAGGCTTCAAGAAGTTTGGTCAACATTTGGAATGCAGTTGAGTGTTAGTGAGGATGACAGAGCCGATATTCGCTCACTCCTCCTCCGCCATGGACTTGCCCAGCTCCGCCTTGAGCAGGAAGCTGTTGGCGGTCGCGTAGGTCTGCCCGGCCTTCAAGCCGGACAGGATTTCCGTGAAGGTTCCGTCAGTACGTCCGAGTTCCACCGTTATGGCCTTGAAGCCATCATCTTCCTTCACGAACACGACATCGTGCCCATCCCACGTCTGGAGTGCGGCATTGCTGACAGCGAGCGGAACATCTTCCTTGCCCACCTGGATGTTGCCTTCCGCGAACAAACCGGGACGAAGATGTTGGTCAGCATTCGACACGGTCGCCCTCGCGAGCATGGTCTGGGTTCCTTCGGTGCCGAACGGTGAGATGTAATCGATTTTCGCATCCAGCGGCTTGTGCAGCGCGGTGGCCGTGATCTTGACCGGTTGGCCGAGTTTCAGGATATGGTAGTCCTCCGGATAGGCGCTGAGATCCACCCACATGGTGGAAAGGTCGGCGACCGTCAGCAGACGTTGTCCTTCAGTGACCGCTTCGCCAGGTTGCGCGTCACGGAAGATCACGGTCCCGCTGATGAGGGATTTCACCTCGTAGGTTTCAAGGCTCTCGTTGGACTCGATGACCACGACAGTCTCTCCCTTTTCGACCTTTTCACCCAGCCGCTTGCTCACGGAATGGATCACGCCGGGAAACCGTGGGGCGAGGTGGGCGAGCCCTTCCTCGTTCGCGCGGAACTGCCCGAACAAGGTGCGTTGGCGTTCCAGAACGCTGGGGCCGGTAATGGCGGTTTCGATTTTAGCCTGTTCGAGTTTTTCGTCGGTAATTTTAACGAAATCCGTAGCAGCGCCTTCGCCACCAGCCTCGGCGGCGGGCTCTTCTGCGGCGGCTTCATGTTTTTCCGTGTTGAGAATCATTCTGCCCAAGAAGAAGGCGACTGCGACAAGCGCGATGATGTTGAGAATTTTGAGAAGTTTGTTCATGATGTGAAAATATTGGGAATTACTTGGATGCGCTTTCTCCGGGCATTGGAGCGGTGAGTCCGGCGATTTCCGCAGCCGATTCATGGTAGGCGGCGTTTGCTGTCAGCAGTTGGACACGAGCTTCGGTGAGGTTGCGACGGGCCTCGATCAGATCCAAGTAGCCGAAGCGGCCTTTCGAGTAACCGTCCTGAACGCCATCAAAGGCCTCCTGTGCTCCGGGAAGCAGCTCGGATTTGATTGTCTCCACCTCACGGCGAACGGATGCCAACGTTTGCACCGATGCGTTCAGCTCGGCCCTCAACGAATTCATTTTCGCATCACGCTGTTTCTGAGCGACTTCGATTTCAGCTTTGGTGGAGGCGATTTCGCCCTGGTTCCAGTTGTTAAACGGGATCGGGATGGAGAGTCCGACGACAAGCGCGACTTCGTCATTGCCTTCCCAGAAATGCTTCACGCCGCCTTGGACTGTCACATCGGATTTGCCATTTGCGATGGCCAGACGGTTTTCCGCCACGGACTTTGAAACCTCCCGGGATTCCTTCTGATAGGCGGGATGGGAATAGAGGCGCTGTTCCAGCGACGCCTGATCGGAGAGGCTCGGCAACTCGCCGAGAGTGCCGGAAACTTTTGAGAAACCGGCAGTTGTGGAACCCCATGTAGCAGCGAGCCGAAGCGCCGCCGTGCGGAATTCACGCTGTGCTTGCTGGGTCGCGAGCCGAGCAGTGGTCACGGCGGTTTTTGCCCGAACCTTTTCAACGGCCGTGACTTTGCCAGCTTCGATCCGCTTATCGATCTCCGGAATGAAGGACTCGTTGAGTTCCACCAACTGCATGTAAAGGGCCACCTTTTCCTGTGCGGCTAAAGTCTGGGCGAATGCTTTGCTGACTTCGGCGAAAAGTTCCCTGCGGGCGATCTGGTAATCCGAGCGAACGAGAGCCTTCTCGGCGATTTCAACCTCACGCCGGGCTTCGAGCTTGCCGCCGTTTTCGATCAACTGGCTGATCGCGACGGTGGACTCGGCTGCGTCGAAGCCTCTGGTGGCGCCATTGCTCCCGAGAATATTCTCCATTCGCCCTTCCAAAGTGGGATTCGGCCGTAAGGAGGCTTGAAGAATCTTACCGTCAGCGGCGCGGAGAGCGGGGTTGAAAGGCTGGAGACCCGGGTTGTTTTCGAGAGCGAGCCACGCGGCCTGGCCGAAGCTGAGTGTCTCACCCGGTTTGGGCATGGGTGCCTTCGAGGAAACCTCAAGGCGAACAATTTTAGGTAAAGGCTGGTTCCCGGACAGGGGAACTCCCGATTGGCAGGCTGCCAGTGACAGCAAAGGAGATAGGAAAAAAAGACGACGATAGTACATGATAATGAGTGATTTGATTGAATTGAATGCACGGATCTACGATCCGAAATCATCGTTGGAACGCCCAACGACATCAGCCGGTCAAAGAGACCGGATCAAAATTCCACTCAGTTCCGTGGCGGGCGCTCCAAACAGCCTAACGTCAAACCAGTCAGGACGGTGCTAGGAGGCATCTCCCAATGATGGGAGGTGGACAAGGGAATCAGTATTTCCAACGAAGCGCAGAGCACTGCCGGGCTGGTCGCATGATGGCATGGACAAGGGCAGTGTTTCTCAGGGGCCTTGTGACTGTTTTCTTGCTGGGTTTCTTTCGTGCCCTCGTGCAGGGGACTTCCAAAATCAACAATACAAACCTCCTCCGGCCCGTCTCCGCATGGAAACTCCGACGCGGCCGAGCGTTGGGTCGCAAGGATTCCCATCGCCACGAAAATGGCGAATGACAACCGTAGCCAATGGCTTTGCAGACCGAACACGGACGGCTTTTAAGGGGCGGCCAGCCTCATGGCAAGGCAAATTGGCCGGATTGATACGCGCTGGCAATTTCGAATGAACAGGGCCTCAAACATGCGATTTGATCGAACGAAAGGGTCTCGACATCGATTTTTCGAAACTCATTAAAATCGATCCTCCAGCGGAACAATGTATACAACTGGAACTGAAATAGCTTTGTCGTTAATGAGTGTGAAACGACTGCTGGCATTTCGAAAGGACTCTCATCTGAATGAGAGTCTTCGGGCAACTTTGAGTAAGGTCAACGCTGGATCGGACGTCCAACAACCGTAGCCCCGTCAAATACGTCCAACTTGCCGATTATAGACGCCCGCCGACCACAAGGCCGACGGGCGCGGGTTATTCCCTCTATTTGCAGGATGGGCAGGCCGAGCAATCGCAGCAGTTGCAATTGTCACAGCCGCACACGCCTGTGGTGCAGCAACCGCAGCACGCGGCACTCGACGTTACCGTGGTAATGGGCGAAGCTGCGGCAACCATGATGCTGGAGGCGATGAGAAGTAATGTTTTCATTGTTTTTATTCTATGAGATTAAGATGGTGTTTTCCGGGCATTGAAAGGCCCGGCCGAAAGAAATCTCAAACGGCTTTGGTGGGGGAAGCAATGGCCGCGGACGCCAGCTGGTAAAATCCTTCGACTCCTCCATTCGTTCAGGGGGAAGTTTTCCTCGCAGCGCGTTTGCGACGTTGAGCCACAAACAAGCCATCTGATGCGGAGGAGCCAGGCAACAAGGAAGAGATTTTTTGCAGTCGCAATGCGGGCATCCTTGCTTTTCCGAGGATCGATCTCCGAACCGACAACAATTCCCGACCGGCTCCGAAGTCACGGGCACACGAGTTGGCATCGATGTCACAAACATCGAAAAAGCCAACAGGAATGCCAGAACGTAAGACACTATCAAAGAATCGGCGAAGGTGATCGGAAGTCAAACTGGGACGTTCATTCGTCACAGATGCATGCGTATTCAGCATTGCTGCATTTCTTACAAACCGAAAGATCAAGCGGGATGCGGAAATTCTTCGACTTCGCATCGGCTGCGGTTTTGACCTGAACGACGACCGTGTAATGCTCGCCTTCAGGAAGAGGTGTTCTTGATACGAACAATTCTCCTTTTTTCTCGAATTCCACCTTCACCTTGCCTGACGGGGCTTCCGCGGTGGCAGTCACCGTTTGTGCCGAAAGAGACTGGGGCTTCAGGTCGGCGTCATAAAACGCGATGCTGACGGTGCGGTCCTTCTCAACGAAGAATTCGGCATTCTGTTTTTCGAGTTCCAAGACCCGGCCTTTGCGCGGACCGGCCTTGACTGCTGCGTCCGCAAGAGCGCTGCCCGCACAGGCGAGGAACAACGCGGCGGAGAGGATTGTTTTCAGTGTTTTCATGCTTCGATTGGTATTTGGTTTCTAGGTTTGGTTTTTCTCTCCAGCCACTCGTAGAGCAAGGGCACCACAAGCAGGGTGAGGAAAGTGGAGGTTACGATTCCGCCGATGACGACGGTTGCGATAGGCCGCTGGACCTCGGCACCCGCGCCAGTGGCTATCGCCATCGGCAGGAATCCGAGCGAGGCAACGAGCGCGGTCATCAATTTGGGTCGCAGGCGTGTCAGGGTGCCTTCAACCACCGCCTCACGAAGGCCTTTGCCTTCCTCGCGCAACTGGTTGATGAATGAAATCAGCATGATGCCATTGAGCACGGCGATTCCGCTGAGTGCGATGAAGCCGACCGCCGCCGATATTGTAAATGGCATCCCGCGCAGCCAGAGGGCGAAGATCCCGCCTGTCACTGCCAGCGGCACGCAGAAGAAGATCAGAACCGCCTGCCGCAGCGATCCGAAGCTCAGGAAGATCAGCACGAAGATCAAAACGAGGGCGAGGGGCACGACGATCATCAACCGCTGCTTGGCCTCCATCAGGTTCTTGAATTGGCCGCCGAATTCGAAGTAGTAGCCATCGGGGAATCTGACCCTTTCGTGAATCAGCTTGGAGGCTTCCGCGACGAAGCCCGCCGTATCACGCCCGCGCACATTGATCAGCACCGAGACCCGTCGCTGGGTATCTTCGCGAGCGATTTGATTTACCTGTTCCACCAGCTTGACCTTCGCAACCTGCCCCAGGGCGAGCATCGATCCATCTTCGGTGCGGAGCGGCAATCTTTCCATCGCTGCCATGTCCTCGCGGCGATCTTCTGCGAGACGCACAACAATAGGAGTCCGTTGATTGCCTTCGATCATCGTTCCGACTTCACCACCAGCCAGCGCGGTTTCAATCAACCTGTTGAGATCGTCTGCGTGGACGTTGAATTTTTGCATCGCCTCGCGGTCAGGCTGGATCTCGATCATCGGGACTTTGCCGATCGCATCAAATTCGGTTTCAGCACCGCCGGGCATGCTATTGAGAACCTGCCTTACTTCACCTGCGAGACGCTCCAACTCATCATAGCTGGGGCCATAAATTTTACAGAGAAGATCCGCCCGCGATCCGGCCATGATTTCGTTGAAGCGCATTTGAATGGGCTGCGAAACGAGAATGTTCTGTCCCGGCACTTGCTGGAGAAGCCGGCGACGCATCATTTCCCCCAGTTCCTCCTTCGTGATGGTTTTGCCATCAATGAGCGGCCACTTTTCCTTCGGATGCAGCATCACGTAAGTGTCCGAGACGTTCGGTCCCATCGGATCTGATGCGACCTCGGCTGTTCCGATTCGTGAGAAAACGTCCCTGACTTCCGGAAACTCGCGTCGGATAATGGCCTCCGATTGCTTCTGCAAATCAACCGACGAAGTAAGCCCCGCACTGCTGCTTCGGATCAGTTGGAATGTGAAGTCACCCTCATCGAGTTGGGGAATGAACTCCGATCCGAGTTTTGAAAAGATGAAAAGTGAAAAGCCGAATAGCGCCACCATTGGCAGGACCACGAGCCAACGGAAACGCAGGCCGAAATTCAGAAGTGGTGTGTAGATTCGCTTCACCAGCGTCACCAGCCAGTTGTCCTTTTCCTTGATATTGCCGCCGAGCAGAAAGGAACAGAGCACCGGCATCAGGGTCACGGCTAGAACCAGTGAACCGGCAAGGGCCAGCATCACAACAATCGCCATCGGTTTGAACATTTTCCCTTCAATCCCTTGGAGAGCGAGAATCGGCAGGTAGACAACCGTGATGATCAATACCCCGAAAAACATCGGGTTTGCCACCTCTTTGGCCGAACGTAGAACTTCACGCGTCCGTTCCGCTGGTGTCAGTTTCCTGCCGAGGCTGTGTTGTTTCTCTCCCAAGTGCCTGACGATGTTCTCCACCATCACGACCGCGCCATCGATGATGAGGCCGAAATCGACCGCTCCCAAGCTCATCAGGTTGCCGGAGACACCCATGCGGACCATGCCGGTCATTGCAAAGAGCATTGATAGCGGGATGACCAGTGCGACGATAAACGCGGCACGGAAGTTACCGAGCAACAGGAATAGAACGACAATTACGAGAATCGCACCTTCCGTGAGATTTCTCTCAACGGTGTGGATCGTGCGGTTGACGAGTTCGCTGCGGTCATAGACAGGCTTGATCATCACGCCCAGCGGTAGTTTCTCCTGAATTTCTTCGAGTTTGGCCCTTACCGATCCTGCAACCAAGCGGGTGTTTTCTCCGGCGAGCATGATTGCCGCGCCAATGAGTGCTTCATCGCCCTCGTGGGTGCTGGCTCCCGTTCTGAATGAAGATCCGATTCCCACGGTGGCGACGTCACTCAAAAGGATGGGTTTGATACCTGCTCCGAATTTAAGAGGGAGCTTGGCGATTTCCTCGGCGGACGTCACCCGTGTGGGGGCACGCACGATCAACTGTTCTCCGCCGATTTCCACATATCCGCCACCGGCATTGTTGGTATTCTGTTCTACGATCTCGGCAAGGTTGCTGAGTGAAAGGCCGGACGCCGCCAACTTGGCGGGATCGGGTTGGATCACCAGTTGCCGTTCGTAACCACCGCTGGTGTTCACTTCCGCCACACCCACCGTGCCGCGCAAAAGTGGTTTCACCGTGTATTCTTGGATCTGACGAAGCGCCATCAGCTGTTCATCCCGGCTGGCGGGTTTGTCCTGGGCGTCCGGTTTGTAGTCCAGAGTGTAGTAGAAGATTTCCCCAAGTCCGGTTGCGATGGGAGCCAGCTTTGGCGAAAGGCCTTTGGGCAGATCGTCCAAAACACCTTGCAGACGTTCGGTCACCAGTTGCCGTGTCCGGTAAAGATCCACCCCATCCTTGAAAGTCATCGTCACCTGTGAGAGGCCGAATTTCGACAATGACCTGAGTTCGACCATTTCGGGTAGTCCGGCCATTTCACTTTCAATCGGGAAGCTTACCAGCTTCTCAACCTCTTCCGGAGCGAGAGCGGGAACAGCGGTATTGATCTGCACCTGCGGGTTGGTGATGTCCGGCACCGCGTCAATCGGCAGCCGGATCATCGCCCATACACCCACAGCCAGCAGGACAACGGTGCCAAGGAGCACTGCCACGCGCTGGCGCATGACAAAATCTAACAAATGGTTCAGCATGTGCGTTTAATGTCCGCAGGTGCAGGCCTTGCCACCGCGGAGCACTTGCAGCTCCGCCATCCAAAGCGATTTGACCGGTGTGGTGACGACTTGATCGCCCGCGTAGAGACCGTCAACGATCTCGATGGAACGGTCATTGCTTGCTCCGATTTTGACGGGGGTGCGAATGAAGAACTTGCCGTTGACCGTGTAAACGAAAGTGCCTTCCGCTGTTTTGAGAAGGGCGCTGGGTGGAATCACCGGGACCTCAGATTCACCAATCTTGTGAAGCTGCGCGCCAAGTGCTTCACCCGTCGTCAAATCACTTTCGGTCGAAATGGTGATTTCATGGTCCGACAGTGAGGCGAGTGGCATTGACTGTACACGGGAGATTTTTCCTTTCCGGATTTCACCGGACGAAGTGTTTAGCTCTATTTCCATTCCCTCGGCGGCAATCGCAGCCTGTGCCGGTGTGATCCAGCCCGACGCTGAATTTTTTGAATTTGCCGTCAATTTGATGGAGGTGGACGAATCAACTTTATCCTCCGCAACATCCTCAACCTTCAGGCCGATGGATCTTTGCATTTGATCGGTCAGCGACAGGCCTTCGCCCGCCTTGAACTGTGCTCCGTTTTCGACGGGTTTCTCGGTCGCTGCCGCTTCGGACTTCTGGCATGAGGAATTGAGGGCCGCGGTGGAAACAATCGCGGCTACGGTGAGGATCAGTGAGTAATTTTTCATGGTATGATTATTTTGATTTGGCAACAAGAGCAGGCGCTCCAACGAGTTGTTCGAGATCAATGGAGGCACGAAGGACTTCAAGCCGTGTGGTGTTGATCGCTTCGGTCGCCTCCAGGTATTTCTCCTGCATTTCGAGGTAGGTCGTAAGCGGAACCGCGCCCAAACGATAATGGCGGTCTGCGAGTGTGGCAGCTTCGGCAAATGATTGGAGAGCGCCAGGTTTCCAACCATCGAGCCTCTTTTGCTGTGCGCCCAGCAGCATCCAGGCTTCGGTCAATTCACGCTCGACCTCGCGGAAGGTCGTTTGCAATGACGCTTCCGCTTGCATTTTCCGGGCCTCGCTTGAGGAGACCGCCGCTTTGCCGTTGTCCCAAACGGGAAGCGGCATCGACAAGGAAAGGCCGACCACGGTTTCCCGGTCGCCCGCCTTCTCTTGTGAAAAATTAGGCCCGACGGTGAAGGTGGGATATTGCTCGTTTTTCGAAAGGGCTACTTTCAAACCCTGTTGTTCTAGTTCGGCACGCCTCACACGGAGATCGAAGTTGTTCCGGGCCGCCTGGTTGAGAAGAGAAACCAGTTCTTGTTGCTTCGGCGCTGGAAACTCGGTGCGTTTCACCTGCAATGGCGAGTCAGCACGACGTCCCATCAGTTGGTTGAGTTCCAGAAGAGCCTTTTGCATTTCAACCGCCGCTTCACCGGCCCGGCGTTGGATGGATACCTCGGAGGCTTCGATGATTTTCGCCTCCAGCATCGGAGCCACGCCGCCTGGTTCGCGTTGGACAATCACCTCCTTAACTGCGGTGAAACGATCCGAAACCTCTGCCGCCGCCGAGGCATTTTCCTGCTGAGTGGCCAAAGCGTAAGCGAGGAATTTCACTCTTGCGGCAAGAAATGCCCTGAACCTATCAAGGCCCAGTTCGGCAAGCGCGGTGTCGCGGTTGGCAATCGCCTTGCGAAGTCCCAGCCTGCCTGGCCATTCAACGGGTTGCATCAGAGCGACGGAGTAGGCAAGGCCCTCTGATCGGGCATCGCCTCCTGAAACGCTCTTCCTGCCAAGGCTGAGGTCCAGTTCCGGATTGCCAAGGCGTCCCGCTGTCTTTTGAGACGATTTCGCGACATCGATTTCGGCGCGGTAAAACTGAATTTCGGGATTACGAGCCAAGGTGATGCTCACGAGTCCGTCGATTGTCATCGGGACTGGTTGCGGGTCGGCAAAGGCAACGGATGCCAGCGAAAAAATAGAGAGGATGCCATGCCAGAGCGGCAATCGTAGGCATCGGGACGCGGAGAGATTATGAAGGTTCATCAACGAACGAAATAAGATCAGGAATAATTGAAAAAGAAGGACATCCGGCAAAATTGCGGACACGATACGTCAAAAATTTGACGTAAAAAAGAGCATGCCTCAACGATGAGGATGCTCCAGGCCTTTTTCAGATATTCCAGATTTCAAGCAACGCTCGTCGCAGCCCCGGCTTATCAGGGCCACGAATTGGTGCACCCGGAACAAATGCCGGCTCGATCTCCGCGATAGGGCAAACTGGGGCCACAATCAAAGAAGGAAGTTCAAAGAACAAGGTGGGTGGAAAAGGACGCGGCTGCGAGGCTTCGGGGGTGTGGGGCAGCCCCTCGACATCCATGCAGCACGATTCACCATCCTTGCCGCAATCCGGGCAACATTTCAGCTTGTGGTTAGAGGTTTCGCCGTAAGACGTGAAGCCTTCGTGAACCCCGTGCTCAAGGAAACAGACACGAATGGGCCCGGCTGCTGCGGGAATCATGATCCCGAAACATACCAAAAGCAGCGTTGCCAGTAGCCGTTGCACTGAGACCCTTTTCATGCCTCTAGGAGGCGGAGGTCAAGAGGATATTCCGAAAATATTCAGCGGATAACTGCCGCCGGTTACAGCCTGCGAGATCCTCGCAAATTTAAACGGGCGGGCGACTTGCGCCGGGATTCCCTCCGTCACTTTGCTCTTAAAAGTCGTGCTCATGTTTCTTGCCCGAGTCGGGCTATGGCAAGTCTTCGCCTCGCTAGCTCTTTCTTTTCGGAGTCGATCGTTTTTGCGCGCCCTCGCGAAATAGCGCTTCCGAAATTCTGTTCCCCCATTGTTGATTCCGCATTTCTTCAGACAGCGGAAGTCAATCGAATCTGAAGGATTGCGAAGAGCCTGTAAGAATTTCTTTCTCAGCGTCGCAGAATCGATCCCGGCTAAGTCGCAGACCATTTCGAGATCACTTCCCTCATCGTTCTGGTCCATCAGCCAATGCACGGCTTCGTCACGCGCCTTGATCGCAGCCTTTTTCCGACTTTGGCTGGTGGCATTGATGATGCCTCAGGTGAATGACTTTGTGACCCACATTGAGCCCTTTCGTCCGTCCACGCAGCCAATCTGGAGGAAAGTCAAAAAATATTGCGCGAACTACTTTCCCTCCAGGGATGCAATGTGGAATAAGTCACGGCTTTTCATGGATTGTGGTATTGAGTGACGCGTGGAGAGTGCCTTTTTTTAACTCACGTCCGCGCAACCAGAGGAAAATCACCGGGGTAACGATGAGGATATGGAGCAAGCTGGAAATCATACCACCGATGACCGGCGTGGCTAATGGCTTCATGATTTCCGCACCCTGGCGATGGCTCCACATGATCGGCATCAGGCTCGCAACGATGGTGGCGACGGTCATGACCTTCGGCCGAAGGCGCAGCCGGGCACCGTCTTTCACTGCTTGCACGAGGTCCTCGTAGGTGAAAGCCGCGCCCTTCTCCGCGAGGCGGGCTTTCACTGTTTCCTCCAGATAGACGACCATCACGACGCCCGTTTGCACGGCGGTTCCGAACAATGCGATGTAGCCGACCCAAACCGCGCCATTGAAATTGTAGCCTAGCAGTTTCTGCAAGAGCACGCCACCGCTCAGGGCGAAGGGCACGGCGAGCATCACGTGAGCCGCTTCCAAGGCACTGTGGTAGACGAAGTAGAGAAGGACGAATATCACAATCAGCACCAGCGGGAAGACGAGCACCATGGTCTTGGTGAAACGACGCTGGTTCTCGAACTCGCCGGTCATTTTGTAAGTCATGCCTTCCAAGTCGATGGTCTTGAGCTTCCGCTCGATTTCCTCGACGAAGCCGCCAAGATCGCGGTCTTGCACGTTGGCTTGGACATAGGAGCGAAGCAGGCCGTTCTCAGAGGCGATCTCATTTGCCCCGATCTCGCGGGTGATCTTGGCGACCATCCCGAGCGGTATGTAGGGAACCGTCTCGCTCCCTCCGCCGGTAGCCATGGCCGGGGCTGCCGCAGCCCCACCGCCACCGCCCATGCCTCCCATACCACCGGCAGGTGCGGATGGCGCGGCGCTCATGCCGGGCTTCGCCGCGACAAGTATCCGGCTGAGTTTCTCGATGTCATCGCGCTCGCTGCGCTGGACCCGGATCTGGATGGGGAAACGTTCCCGACCTTCGATGGTGGTGCTGACGTTTTTCCCACCGATGGAAATCTCGACGGCGTCCAGCACGTCCTTCGCGCTGAGGCCATAGCGTGCCATTGCCTGGCGATCCACCTTGATGTTGAGGTAGGGCTTTCCCTGCACGCGTGAGGCGGAAACTCCGGTGGCCCCGTCGATGCCATTCACAAGTTTCTCGATCTCGAAGGCCTTGCGTTGGATCTTGTCGAGATTGTCGCCGTAGATTTTCACACCGACTTGGGCGCGAATTCCCGTATAGAGCATGAGGATGCGGTTCTCGATGGGCTGGAGAAAAGCTGGAACGTAACCCGGGACCTCCTTCATTTTTTCAGTTAGCTCCGCCTTGAGCTTCTCGACGGTCATGCCGTCGCGCCAGTCAGGGTTGCGCTTCACCCGGAATTTGCCGTTCGGGATGTATTCCGGTTTGAGCATGATGGTGGTTTCCAACATTTCGGTGGGAGCTGGATCGGTGGCGGTTTCGAAACGACCGAGCTTACCCGCTACCGAGGCCACTTCGGGAACTTCGCTGATGACCTTGTCCTGCCACGACATGACACGCTGGATTTCCTTGAGACCGGTCTTGGGCATCATCACCGGCATGTAGAGCAGGCTGCCCTCGTTGAGCGGCGGCATGAATTCCTTGCCGAAGCCAGTGACCAGATCGGCGGTGCGCTCATAACCCCTGTCGTGGATTCGTTTCACCCATGACCTAGGAAGACCGAAGGCGGTAATCAGAGAAACGGTCAGAATCAGCAATGCAGTGGTAACGACTGTTACCCGGTGCTTGAGCGCCCAGTTCAGCGTGGGTTCATAGAGACGGAGAAGGAACTTCATCACGATGTTCTTGTCCTCGGAATGGAAGGGTCCGCGCACGAGCAGCGAACAGAGCACCGGCACCAGGGTAACGGCTAACAGCGTGGAACCGATCATCGCGAAGGTCTTGGTGAAGGCCAACGGATGGAAGAGTTTTCCTTCCTGTCCGGTGAGTGCGAACACTGGAACAAATGCGAGGATGATGATCGCCATAGCAAAGAAAATGGGCCTACCCACTTGCTTGCAGGCAACCAACGTGGTTTCCCACGTTTCCCTACGGGTGAGGACGCTGCCTTTTTCGTCCTCCGCCTTTTCGCAATGGCGCAAAACGTTTTCGGTCACGACGATGGCCGCGTCCACCAGCACGCCAATGGCGATCGCGATGCCGGTGAGTGACATGATGTTGCTGGTGATGTCGAATTCCTTCATCAATAGGAACGAGATCAGAATGGAGATCGGCAATGGCAGCGTGACGATGAGGATGCTCCGGAAGTGCCACAGGAAAATGATGTGGGCCAGGGTCACCAAAATGATTTCCTCCAACAACGCGTGCTTCAGGGTGCCGATGGTGTTGTCGATGAGTTCACTGCGATCATAGAACGACCTGATGGTGATACCGGGCGGCAGGCTCGGAGCGATCTGCGCGATCTTTTCCTTCACCCGCTCGATGACTGCCTTGGCGTTCTCACCGGTGCGCATGACCACCGTACCGCCGACCGCTTCGTGGCCGTTGATGTCGAGTGCGCCACGCCGGAAGTCACCGCCGATCTGGACGGTCGCGATGTCCTTCAGATAGATCGGGGTGCCTTCCATGGCTTTGACCGTTACTAGCTCCAGGTCTTCGGGACTGGTGATGAGGCCGATGCCACGCAACACGAATTCCGCGCCGTTTTCCTCGACAACCTTTCCGCCGACGTTGAGGTTGGCGTTCTGGACGGCGGTCATGACCTCCATCATCGTGACGTTGGCGGCTCGCATCTTGGTTGATGAAAGCTCGATCTGATACTGCTTCACAAAGCCGCCGATGCTGGCGACTTCCGCCACGCCCTGCACGCTGGCGAGCTGATAGCGGACGTACCAATCCTGCACTGAGCGGAGCTTCGCAAGATCGTAGCCGCCGTTTTCCGCCTTCCCGGGATCGACGTGGAGATAATACTGATAGACCCAGCCGAGACCCGAGGCGTCGGGGCCGAGTTGTGGCGTCACGCCTTGCGGCATCGCGCTCTGGAGGAAGTTCAACCGCTCCAGCACGCGGGTTCGCGCGAAGTAGGTGTCCACTCCCTCTTCGAAAATGATCGTGCTCAGCGAGAACCCGAACATGGACGTGGCGCGGACTTCCTTCACTCCGCTGAGACCTTGCAAGCCGGTGGTAAGCGGATAGGTCACCTGGTCCTCCACTTCCTGCGGACCGCGCCCTGCCCAGTCAGCATAGACCAAAACCTGGTTCTCCGTAAGGTCTGGAATGGCATCCACGGGTGTCAGGTAAACCGCCCGGACTCCCATCGCGATGAGCAGCAAGGTCCCGCAGGCGACGAGGAACCTGTTTTTCAGGCTCCATTCGATGATTCGTTCAATCATGGCTTGATCTCCTTTCCGCATTCAGACATCGCGGCGCCGAAGAACGGGTTGTTTCCCGGTCTGCCGTTGGTTTGAATCCAACGCCCCTTTTTAGGTGCTCCGGGGACTGCCCGATCAACCATCGGACATTCCCAAACTTGCAGTTCCGGGAAACCTGTCGCATGGCGCATTGGTTCCAGGACGGACGTTGCGGCCATGATGAATTTGTGGAACGCCGCGCGTGCCGGCTTCAGGTCCACAAAGCCGTGGAAGTGCCTCGCGTTGCTTAAAGCTGCGAGGCTTTCTTTCGTGCCGGATATATTGGCGAGAGATTCCGTGAGACTGGCGGTCGTGCTCATCGCGGGTTCGCTGGCCTTGTTGAAAGCGGCAAGATCGTCGGCGGAAAGGGCCGCCGCCATGGCATCGGCAACCTTGATGAAATTTTGAATAGCCTCTCGTTGAGGGGTGGTCAGGGCTTCGGTCATCACTACCGGCATCTGCTCGGTGGCGGGTGACATGAAGGCGCGGTTCATTTCCGCCTGGCCGTCGATGAGGAGGTTGCCGTTGGTGACGACCTTGTCTCCAGCCTTCAATCCTGATAGAATTTCGACGAGCTTGTCGCCGCGGCGGCCGAGTTTTACGGGCGTCTGGGCGTAGGCACCTCCATTCTGGTCGATGTAAACCACCGCTTCCGGACCCGTCTGGATGATCGACGAACGCGGAACGGTTAGCACCGGAGGCGCATCCACCTTCACCGCTCCGTCGGCGTAGAGCTTGTGCAAAAGTTCGCGACGGCCATCGACCTTGGGATTGGGCAGCTCCACGCGGACTTTCGTGGACCGGGTGGATTCCTCGAAGTTCGGGTCGATGAAAGTGATCTTTCCCTCGAAAGATTTTCCCGGAAGCGACGGAGTCGTGACGGTGACGGTTTGGCCGATCTTGATCCACGGCAAATCCTGTTCGTAGGCGCGGAACATAAACCACATGGTTGAAAAATCAGCGAGTTCAAACAGCTTTTCACCGGCGGTCACGTACTGTCCTTCATAGACACTCTGACCGACGACGGTGCCACCGATGGGGGAGAGAATCTGAGAATTCAGGGAGTCGGCGGATTTGTCAGCAACGGCCTCGATCTGTTCGCGAGTGAGGCCCATCTGGCGGAGACGAAGTGCGGTGTTTTTCTTCAAATCACCGGTGAGCTGCCGGTATTCCCGCTCGGCTTGAAGTAGATTTGGGCTGTAGTAATCGACAAGCGGTTGGCCGCCCTCCACTTCGGCTCCCATGTAATTCACATGCAACTTGTCCACGCGGCCATCGACATAGGCGGAAATGATGCGATGCCGCGTTGCGTCGTCGTCAACCATCCCTGCGACTTGAAGCGTGTGGACCAAGGGCTGGACCTTCGCCTCATCCGTTTGGACGTGGAGAACCTGGATTTGTGTCTGCGTGAGAGCCACGGTGTTCCCCCCGCCTGTGGCATCGAAGCCCTTCTCACCGGCATATACCGGCGTGAGTTCCATGCCGCAAATGGTGCAGCGCCCGGGTTTGTCGCTCTTGATCCACGGGTGCATGGCACTTTGATAGAAGATCGGCTCGCGCTCGGCGGTGCCGGACGATGTGGCTGGATTCGGTGACATGCGCCCCCTGAGCAGCCAAGTCCCGCCGATCGCCAGCGTCGCGGTGATTAGAATAGTGATGAATGTTTTCATGATCGTGTTAGCGGCGGTTGGGAACGAGCAAGTTGAGTTCTTCGATCGCCGCAAGTTGCATAGCGACGAAGCGGCGTTGTTCGAGACGGATGGAAAAGAGCATGCGGTTGGAGTCGAGCAGATCGGTGAGTGGGGACTTGGAGCTGATCCAGGAACCTTCGACCGCCTGCGTGGCAGAGAGGGCGCGTTGGTAGATCTCGCCTGAGTAGGCGCGTGCCTGGGCGGCGGCGTTGGCGGCATCGGTGGCGGCGGCGAGCACACCGGACGCCACTTCCAGCCGAGTCGCCTCGATGTCCCTGACTGCGGCCTTCTCGCGAAGCTGCGAGGCTTCGATCTTGGCGGTGTAAGAACCACGGTTGAAATACGGCAGACTCATTTTCAAGCCCACCGAGGCGCTGCGGAAATCGCCACCGGAGTAGAGATCGGTATCGACTGCCACGGAGAATTGAGGGAGACGTTCACGGTCTGCGATCCGTGTTTCGGCGTTTGCCGCAGACGCCATTTCCTTCATCGAAAGGACTTTGGGATTGACATAAGGAATGCGTGCTATCTCCGCGCTGGCGACCGGCACCGGTGGGGGCGTGGCGGAGAGCCGCAGGGCGGGCCATGGCGATTCCAGTGGCCGACCGAGTCTCAGGTTGAGGCTCCGGGCAACGCTCTCACGGGTGCGGCGGGCAGCTTCCAAAATCTGTTTTTCACGGGCGAGTTCGCTTTCCAGGCGTAGCGCGTCGATACTGGTAGCGTCGGGATTTTGAGCCATCTGACGCGCGTTCTGAGTCATCGAATTGAGCCATTGGATCTGGGTGGTCTGAAGCGAGATGGATTCATCCGCGAGGGCCAACTCGATGGCATCCCTCGCAGCAGCCGCGCCGACTTCGAGCGACGAAGAGCGGGAATTTTCCAGCTCAGCCCTCCGCATGGCTTCAGCTTTTGCGAGGTTGGCGGCAAACATTCCGGGCTTCGGCAACGGCTGTTCGAAACCAATGCGGATGTCGCCATCATCCTGACGCATCATCTTTTCGGCGGCCATTAAGGAAAGCCCCACCATCGGATCCTCCCATAGGCGGACACCCCGGATGTCGCGGGCTGCAGCGGTGGCGCGGAGTTTTGCGGAATTTGCCGCAGGATGGTTTTGCGCGGCCTCTTTGCGCAGCGACGAGAGGAATACCTCGTTAACGAGTTTGGATTCCTGCGCTTGCAGCAGGCTCCCGGCCAGGTAGAGACCAGTTAAAATGGGAATCATTGATTTCATAAGTCATGTGAGTCATTGGAGGAATTTCCAAATGCCCGTCCTCGACCGCGAATTGGGGCGGCGCAGATGGACGGGCGTAGTACGCCTGTCAGGACGCGGACTCAGATGACAAATCGGCAGAAGGCCACGGAAAGCGGCACTCCTTCAAACGCACAACGGGTGTCGGTTTGAGAAGCAGCGAATACGACCAATGTTTCCGACTGAGGATTAGTTGGCGAGTCCAAGCTCGCCGGCTCCGATACTTTTGAAACGAGCCATTTCAGATCAACTCCCGCAGGAATCAGCGGACTTGGCTTTTGATCCGGGTCGCTTTCCTTCGCACAAGGGCAAGATTGGAGACCGTCACAGCAACTCATGAACTGCCCGTTGTCGCAGGATTTCACTGGTTCCGCAGCCGGGCCAAGCTGGACTTGGGAAAGCTGGATAACCAGTCCCAGGAACAACGCGATGATTGACTTGATGGCCATTGCTACGGCAAAAATGATTTTGTGAGAGGTCGGGCAAACAACCGACAACAGTGGTAATACTCCGGCACCGGCAAAAACCCTTGGAATAATTCGAAAAATTTCAACTGCCGGAAACCAGACTCCGGACAGCTGGCTAGAATTTTTTGAGGAAGTCGGCTCCATAAACGAGGCTGGCACCGAAGTGCGCAGCGGCGGCAACGAGCCCGGCGCAAATCGTCAACGCAAAAGCCAACGCCTTCGGACCCAGCCGCTTTCTCGCGAGGGCTACCACGACAGATACAACTGCCGTGCCAGTTCCCAGCCATCGGTGCCAAAGAAGGATTTGTTCGTCGTCTCCGAAATACACGGAATCGTAAGCGTACATCCAGCCCAACGCCGCGGCGGCAATGGCACCGAAGGTTCCGAACCAAAGAAGGACGGCGACAGTGGCACTGCCACGGCCGGTGACGAGTGCATACCAGTGCACCACCATCGCCGCGAGGAGGAAGGCTATCGGGAAATGAAGCACCATTAGATGGTATTTCCCGACGTATTTGATGCTCCGATGGAGCACTGGTTCAGCGGTCACTGCCGAAGGCTCCTCCTCCAACTTATCCGTTGCAAGCGATTCCCCTGCACCGAATGCGGAGTGGCGCTGCGCAACCTCCACCTCCCCCCCTTGGCCAGCAGGTGCTCGGAATGCAAATATCAGCGCTATCAGAAACATCAGACTCAATGCCAACAGACGAGTGGGAAAATGATGGGTGGAAATCATGGAAACCGGGGATAGGGCCGAATGAACAAGGGCGGATTTCACGTTGGAGTCGCGCCCGCCGAATGAACCGGAGTTTTGCTTGGACGGACTACTCCTGAAAGGTGGTCGGGTTTACCCCGACCGCTGATCATACCTTGCGGATTGTCTTTCGGTGATGTGGCTATTTCGACATCACCATTTTTCCACAATGAGGCATCTTGGCACCAAGGTAGGGATTCTGGACTTCATCAGCCGACTTCTGAAGCCAGTTGGCTCCTTTGTCGCCGAAGGCCATCGGGCAGTTCATTTCGTGCATCATCTTTTTCTCCTTCGCAACAGGGATGGCGGCATCGCTCAGCGCTTTGAAATGAGTGCGAGCTTCCTCGATGTTCTTGCTGTCGACGATGGATTGGCAATGTTTGGCCATCGCGCTGTCCTTGTCGTGCTTCACCATGCCGTCAGCCGCCTTCTTCGCCGCTGCCAGATCATCTTTATAAAGCGCGGTCGATACGGCCGCATAGCCTTCCAGCATGTGATCCGCGTGACCTTCCTTGGTGGTTCCTTCGTGTTGGGGTTCCGCTGCTGATAGCGTCGGGTTCGCGAGAACGAATCCAAGCAGACTGAATGCAAGTGCTAATGTCGGTTTCATTTTGATAATGGTTGTTGGTTTTTCCCGCCTCTTTGGATGGGCGGTTTCCCGTAATAACCCGCCCTGCTCGGAAACCCTTGAAAATTATATCTCAGTCTCCACAATCGCCCGCATCACTCCCGGATATGCCTCAGACGAAGTGCGTTCGCGATTACCGAAACGCTGCTAAGGGCCATCGCCGCTCCTGCTACCATCGGATTGAGCAGCCAGCCCGTCAGCGGGTAGAGCAGTCCGGCGGCAATCGGTATCCCGAGCGCGTTATAGACGAACGCAAAGAAGAGATTCTGCCGGATGTTGCGCATCACCTCGCGACTGAGCTCCAAGGCACGACCGATTCCACGGAGATCGCCTTTGACCAAGGTTAATCCGGCACTGCGAATGGCGACATCGGTCCCGGTGCCCATGGCGATACCCACATCCGCCTCAGCGAGAGCGGGGGCATCATTGATACCGTCGCCCGCCATCGCCACCACAGCTCCTCCGGCACGCAGCTCGCGAGCAATGCGCTGTTTGTCCGCTGGCGTGAGTTCCGCGCGGATGTCATCGATCCCCAGCTCGCGGCCGACGGCTTCGGCGGTCTGACGATTGTCGCCGGTCAGCATCACCAGGCGCAGGCCCATCGCATGCAGGGCCGCCACGGCTTCGGGGGTCGAGGCCTTGATCGGATCCGCCACCGCAATAAAGCCGCCAATCACCTGGTCTTCCGCGATCCAGATGACGGTGTGGGCTTTTTTTTGAAGTGCCTCGGCGGAGGAAACGAGGTCCTGCGGGATGCCGATGCCTTCCGTCTCCAACCACGCACGTTTTCCGACCCGGACGACTTTGCCTTCGATTCGTCCCATGATGCCCGCGCCGGTGACTGACTCGAAGAATTCAACGCGCGAAAGCGGAAGCCCTTTTTCTTTGGCCCGGTTGACCACCGCTTGCGCGAGAGGGTGCTCGCTGAGGTGCTCCAGCGAAGCGGCAAGTATCAAGATATGATCCTCCTTGTCCGCCTCCACGGGGACAATCTGCTTCGCCACCGGCCTTCCTTCGGTGAGCGTTCCGGTCTTGTCGGTGATGAGATGCGTCACCTTCTCGGCGCACTCCAGTGCGGCGGCGTCGCGAACAAGAACGCCCATTAGCGCGCCTTTGCCCACGCCGACCATGATAGACATCGGCGTCGCCAGCCCCAAAGCACAAGGGCAGGCAATGATCAAAACCGCCACACTGTTAGCGATGGCGAAGGCAAGCCGCGGCTCGGGGCCCAAAAACATCCAGCCCGCGAATGTGAGGATCGTAATCATAACCACGGCGGGCACGAACCATCCCGCAACCTGATCGGCCAGCCTTTGAATGGGCGCACGGCTGCGCTGGGCGTCCGCGACCATTTGGACGATCTGGGACAGCAAGGTTTCCGAACCCACTTTCTCAGCACGCATTAGGAACGCACCGGTCTGATTGATCGTCGCTCCCACCACGCGGTCTTCCATCTTTTTGAAAACGGGCAACGGTTCGCCGGTAATCATCGACTCATCCACCATGCTCTCGCCTTCCGTGAGCACTCCATCGACCGGGATTTTCTCGCCAGGACGGACGCGGAGCACGTCGCCGATCCGGACGTCATCCAGCGGGACATCTTCCTCATTTCCGTCTGTCACCCGGCGGGCCGTCTTGGCGGCCAGGCCTAGCAGGGCTTGCACCGCTTGGCCGGTCTTGCTGCGTGCCTTGGCCTCCAACCATTGGCCTAGGATAACCAGTGCGGTGATCACGGCGGCAGCCTCGAAATAGAGCGGCACACGCCCGCCATGGCGCAGCGAATGCGGAAAGAGTCCGGGCACAAAAACAGCGACGGAGCTGTAAAGCCATGCGGTACCGACCCCGAGTGCGATCAGAGTGAACATGTTGAGGCTCTGGTGCTGGAGCGAACGCCATGCCTTGGCGAAAATAAAGCCGCCGGGGCCGAAGACTACGAGCGTTGCCAACACGAGTTGAACCCACCCGAAAACCGGTTCCGGCATCCATCGGCTCATTTGCACCGCTGGCAGCATTTCACCCATCGCCATAAGGAAAACTGGAAAGGCAAGAGCCGCGCTCAGCCAGAGCTTTCGCTGCAAGGAGACCACCTCATGATTCTCATCGGCCGGCGACACCGTCTTCGGTTCGAGCGCCATCCCACACTTCGGGCAATTCCCCGGGTGGTCCTGTTCGATTTCCGGGTGCATCGGACACGTGTAGATCGTCTGGGATGCAGGGGCCTTCCAAGTCGGATTCCGCTCCAGCGCCATGCCGCATTTCGGGCAGTCGCCGGGGCTGTCTGACTCCACGCCCGGACACATTGGGCAGAAATACTTCGCCCCCACAGGCGGCTTCACATCGCCGTGATGATGATCGTGACAGCAAGAGGAAGCTGGCTTTTCGGCAGCGGGTGGTTCGGTACAGCAGCTTTTCTTCTTCTCTGGATCAGGCTTGGGGTCATGGCAACAATCATTCATGGCAGTGTGTGTTATCTTTGGTTTCAAAATTTTCTCCATCGAGGAATTCCACGATGGGGCATCCTTGCAGCGCGCCCTTCCCGTCGCACTGCGTCACAAGACTTCCGAGGGCACGTTCCATCGACCGCAAGTCACGGATTTTTTGACGGATCAGGGTGAGTCTTGCCTCGGCGAAGGTCCTCACCTTCTGCCGCGAGGTCTTGATGCTTCCGGTGAGTTGCAGGAGCTGTTTAATGTCGTTCAAGCTGAATCCCAGCTCTTGGGACCGCCGGATGAACTGCAATCTCGTAAGATCCTCGTCCTTATAAATCCGGTATCCCGAGTCGTTGCGACGGGGAGTCTGCAAAAGACCTTTCTGCTCATAGAATCGCAACGTCTCCGGTCCTACCCCTGCCTTTTTGGCGAGTGCGGCGCGAGTCCAGGTCGAAGCAACTTCTCTTTTCATGGGATACCCATACACCTTGTAGCAAGATACAGGGTCAATCGATTTTTTTAAGGAAATTCACGACGGCCGAAAATAATCCATTTCTTCAAGGGTTTTCGCCCAAGTTGGTGTGATACGAAGTAGAGCGCGGTGAAAAGCGCTCATTTAAAAGACAACCAAACAAAGTCGTGAAAACCAAAGCATTCAGCATTCTCCTCGCCGTCCTGACCTTGGCATCAATGATCCCCGTCGCTTCCGCACAGCGCGCAAACGGGAATTTGGCTCCGCAGCGGATCGACAAGGGCGCATCCACCCAAGTGGCGGAATCGGCAACCCGGGCACTTCCTAAGACGTGCGTCAGCCAGGCCTGCTGCATCACCAAGTCCCAAGTTCAAACTGCGGAAGGTCGCTCAACCAGGATCACCTCCACGAAAGTAAAGGCTTGCAACACCGCCTGCCAAATCGCCAGCAATGATCAGCGGGCCGCCTGTGGCAAAGGAAAACGGGCCTGATATTATGGCCGGGATTCCGGCATTTTAACTAACGGACCATGAAAAATATCGATTTCGATGACCTGTTACGCTCGGCTGGGGAAGACTTTCCCTTGCCGCCATCATTCCATGCGGATGTGTGGAACCGGATCGAATCCGCGGAAGCGATTCGCTCAAAACTCGAAACTCCGTGGCATCACAATATCATCAGCATGATCGCAAGACCATGGGCAGCCGCTTCCGGCTTCGCCGCGATGGTGGCCTTGGGATTATGGCTCGGCGCGCTGAGCATTCCCGATAACTTCCGCACGGAAACGGCTTACGCTCGTTCCATCAGTCCGTTCGCTCAATCCCATCGATGAAAACCAAGGCTCTATATGTTCTCATGGCGATTCTGGCTGCCGGAGTCCTGGCATTTTGCCTAATGAGGAATCACCGGATGCCCAGCCGTGGGGATGCACTGCTCGATAAAATGCCCGAACTCGGGTGGGTCCGCAGCGAGCTGAAGCTCACGGACGAACAGTTCAAAAAAGTGGCCCAGTTGCATGTCGATTACCGCCCGGAATGCGTTGAAATGTGCCACCGGATCTCGCAAGCACATGAGCAAATCGAAGAACTCGCAAAGACCGGGCGTGGCATGACCCCCGAACTGGATGCCGCCCTCCGGGAGCATGCCGCGATTCACCTTGAGTGCCAGCAGACGATGCTGGGTCACATCTATCGGACGGCCGCGTTGATGGATCCTCGCCAATCCGAAAGGTATCTCGAAAAGGTGCTGCCTTACGCTCTCGACTTCACCCACAGCGAGACCGGGAATCTTCACGAGAGGTAGAAATGATCCCCGATGGAAATTCCTGACTGCGATTTGATGGCAAGCCTTGCCGGGGGCGATGATCTGGCGCTGGACCGGCTGATGGAGCGTTGGGCCAGCCGCGTTGCAGCCTTTCTTTACCGTATGACCGGGCAACGCGAAATCGCTGCGGACCTTGCTCAGGAAACCTTCGTGAAGCTTTATCAGGCAAGAGACCGCTATCGGGCGGACGGAAATTTCTCCACCTATCTTTTCGCGATCGCCTCAAACCTCGCCAAGAACCACGCAAGATGGAGAAAGCGACATCCCACTGTCTCGCTCGATGCGTCTTCGGATGAAGTCAACGGTCCCGCCCTCCATTTGGTCGATCCCCGGGCTGGCCCCGGGGAGACGGCGCAAAAAATGGAGACAATGACGGCGGTGTCTAAAGCTTTCCAAGCTCTTCCTCCGGACCTGCGCGAAGCCATGTCGCTTTTCATCTATGAAGGTATGGGCTACGCCGAGATCGGAGTGCTAATGGGATGCACCGGCAAGGCGGTGGAAACGCGTATCTATCGGGCGCGACAAATCCTGAAAGAACAACTCAAGGAAATATGCCCATGATGTTACCGCAGATTCATTGGATCGAATGGAGTGCCATTCGCCTGCTGCGGTCATTTCCCCAGCAAGAGGCGAAAGGGCTTGGGTGCTGGACTGGAAGCAACACCGGCTTGCCATTCCGCCGGCGATAGCTGCGGCGCCACTCTATCTATCGACTTTGAGTCTTTCCGGATTGATCGCTGATGCGGGAGAAGAAATCCGATACAACGCGCTGGGTGGCGTGACCGGCCCGACGGGTGAGGAAAATGAACAGCACAGCAATTTATCAGTGACTCGGAAAATTCTTGGGAAATTTTCAAGGGTTTGCACCAGCTTTGAACATTAACCAGCAACAGTGGGTAATTCCCCCGGCAAACGGGCATGAAGTGAAATTCTGCTGCCGCCCCTGCGTCGCTAAGCCCGAGGTAGATCCTTCGAAACATCTCGCCAAACTGTGATATACCTGATAGGCCAAAACTTCTCTATAACCGCCAACACCCCATTAAAATGAAAACCATCCTCCTTCTCACACTCGCCGCCACCGCACTCCTTTTAAACAGCTGTGCCACCGGAAACTCAAATGCCGACCAACAGGACAGCACCATGCCCGGCATGAGTAAGGAGGATCACGCCAACATGAAGATGTGATCTTTTCCTGCATTCCAACGGAATTTCTAACTGCCAGGCGATGATCACCCCTGATCGCCGCGGCTTCCTAATGCCACGCATCCCACATCGCTCATGAAAACCCTGCTTTACTCTATCCTCCTGCTGGCCGGTCTCCCAGCACTCGCAAAAACGGTCCGATACGATCTGAACCTTTCGAAAATCGAGGTGAATCTGGGTAAAAAAACCAAGCCGGCCATGGCGATCAACGGCAGCATTCCCGGCCCCGTCCTCCGCTTCGTGGAAGGTGACTACGCGATCATCAATGTCCGAAACGATCTCCGCGAGGAAACCTCCATCCATTGGCACGGTCTTCTTGTTCCAAACGACCAGGACGGAGTTCCACACGTAAACATGGCCCCGATCGAGCCAGGGGAGACGCGTGAATACCGCTTTCCGCTCCGCCAGTCCGGCACCTACTGGTATCACTCTCACAGCGTTCTTCAGGAGCAGCTCGGCATCTACGGCGGCATCGTGATTTCGCCGGAAGGCGGTGAAAGGGTTTCATCCAATCGTGATTTCGTCGCCGTTCTCTCCGACTGGACCGATGAAACGCCGTTCGATGCACTGACCCAGCTTCGGGCGGGACGCGAATGGCAGCAGATCAAAAAAGGTACAGCCCAAAGCGTCAGTGGAGCGATCAAGGACGGTTCCTTAGGCGAATATTTCAAACGCTCCATGACGCGGATGCCTCCCATGGATCTCTCGGACATTGCTTACGACCGCTTCCTCATCAATGGCAGCCCGTCCGCAGCCGTATCGGCACAGCCTGGGGAGACGGTCCGCCTTCGGCTCATCAATGCTTCGGCCATGACCTACTACTTCATTGAATTCGCGGGCGGCCCAGTACGAATCATCGGTGCGGACGGTATGGATGTCCGGCCGGTCAACCAAGGACGGTTCTTGATGGCCATCGCCGAAACCTACGACCTCCAGGTGAAAGTGCCAAAAGGCGGAGCCTACGAACTTCGAGCAACCTCCCAAGACGGCACCGGCTCCAGCAGCATATTCATCGGCACCGGCGAACAGGTCAAAGCGCCCGACGTGCCTCGCGCCAATCCTTACAAAGGACACGCCATGATGGGCGGCATGGAAGGGATGTCCGGCATGGACCACAGCACCATGAAAATGCCGATGAGTGGCAAGATGGATGGTGACGCGATGGAGTCCATGGACCATTCCATGCACGGCGGCGAGGCTGCGCCGGCGATGGAAGGAATGGATCATTCCAAAATGAAGCCCGCTGCCTCCACCGACCACTCACAAATCGGGCATGCCATGCCGGGCCACTCCATGGATTCGGACGGACGCCCGGGTAGCCCTTATGAAAGCCTCAAAGCTATCAGCTCCACCGCATTGTCACCTGGACGCCCCCTGCGCTCCTACACATTCCGACTCCAGGGTGACATGATCCGCTACGTCTGGACCATTAATGGCAGGACCTTCACCGAAGCGGACATGGTAAATATCCGCAAAGGCGAGCGCGTTCGCTTCAACTTCATCAACGAAACCATGATGCACCATCCCATGCATCTTCACGGCCACTTTTTCCGGCTGCTCACCGCGGCAGGTATTTTTTCTCCGCTCAAGCACACGGTCGATGTCCCCCCGATGTCGAGCAGAACCATCGAATTCGCGGCCGACGAGCCGGGGGACTGGCTGATGCACTGCCACGTACTCTATCACGCAGAGGTCGGCATGGGCCGGATCGTCCACTACGAAGACGCACCGCCTAATCCAAACCTGATGGTCGGGCACGGGGCATGGGATATGACGAAGATGCACGACCCTCTTTTTTTCTTCGGTGAAGTCGCCGCACTCTCCAACATGACCGAGGGCTTTGTCGCATTCGAAAACAACCGGAACGGTCTGAGCGCCGCTTGGGAAGCGGGTTGGGGCGAGGTGGACGAGACCGGATACGAGATCAATCTCGCCTACGACCGTTATCTCAACAGCTTCACCAGTGTCTTCGCGGGAGCAAATTTGACGGACGGTGAATCCCAAGACCGGGGCGTACTCGGCGTCCGCTATCTGCTGCCTTTCCTGATTCGCTCGCAGGCCTGGGTGGATACCGATGGTGAGTTCCGCGTCGGCCTTTCCCAAAGCATCGCCCTCACCGCCAGACTCTCTATTTACGGTGGGGCCGAGTACGACACGCTCACCGATTGGGAGACCGTCGCCGGCCTCGAATACGTGGTGGACAAGCGGTTTTCGCTGATCGGCCAGTGGCATAGCGAATACGGCTGGGGTGGCGGCGTCGGCTTCCGATTCTAGCTCTTATTCCCCTATGATACCAACCGCATTGCAATGAATCCTGGAGCTCGGCGCATGTCGCCGGGTCCCTTGAGCCAGTCGAAACACTTCTGCATCCATAGACAGAATGAGAGGGTTCTCAGTGTTAGCTACTGAAGTTTGGAACATGCGCACACCACCCTTCACCCGTGTCAGCAACCGCGAACGCCCTGCCGAGGCCGAAGCCACCACAGGCTAACGATGGCGATGGCCTCGGGTTTGGGAGCTTCGAGCCTCTGTATCACTTTCCTGAATCTGTCAGTGAGTCTGATTTTCGCGTGCGTTGCTTTCGCCATTTGCAGCTTGATTCTCGTGTGGCTGGGTATGTTGTGCGGCGAAAGCGTGCCACCAAATGGTTAACACTCGCGACGATCTGGCCGACCTCCTTGACGACTTAGGTTCCTGTAATCTTGGCGAAACATGTATGACCTAAAAAAATGACATTACCTCACATACACACACGTAATGTAGGTTCATCAGAATGCCGGTTTTGGAAATGAAAATGGCCGCCACGAAACATCTCCGAATGTTTCATGGCGGCCCTTTGTTACCCCGGTCACGCTTGGACGTGTCGTGTGACCGGGCTTTCCTCTGGGGTTGCCTTCCCGAAATGGAATCATGCGGCGGCCGGTTCAACTTTGTATTTAAGCTGATCGGTCGTGCAGTCGCTTGCGTGAATGTCGTCGCGCTTGCCGAGATACACGGGCTGATAGATCGAGCCGCTTTCTCTGAACGCATACAAATATTTCACTTCCACGACAGTCCCCATTTGGGGAATTTCGTGATTCGGTGGAATCGTGACATTGCCGGCGCCGACCAGTTCGCCTCCATCGAACAAGCAGAGCGAGACGCTTCGCTTGGAGTTGACCGCGGTGACGATGAATGAAGCACTTTCGACGAACTTGTATTTCAACTGGCTACCTCCCGAGGCCGGGCGGCCGCTGTTGAACGGTGCCTCGGTGTCTTTGAAGACGACGCCCTCCCGACCGGCCTGCTTGAGCTGGCCGAATACCCGGAGTTTGTCTTCCGGGCGGATGAGCGTGCCCACCGGGCGGAGGTGTTTTGATTTGGAGGGAAGGACCTGGAGCAATCCTGCGAAACGGTCGATGTAACGGCGTTGGCGCAGGTCGTTTCCTTTCAGTTCCAGTAGGTCAAATGCGTGCAGCGTGTCGCCGAGCGCCTCTCCATCGATGAGAACATCGAAGGGGATTTTCTTAACCGCCATACGGATCGGCTCAGGGATGGCGATGACGAGTCCCCGGCGGTTGATGCCGGTGATTTCGTCCCCTTGTTTTCGAACGAGCATACGCCGTCCGTCGTGCTTTTCCTGAAGGCAGTGCCGACTGTCGTTGAGCAGTTCGGTGAGTTTGATCTCATCCACCGGGTTGAGGAGCTGGCAGCGGATGCCGCTGTCGTTTCCTTCTTTACCGAATGTCTGGTAAGCGGTTGCGGGTTCACTATCAAGTTTGTAGCCTTTGCTGACTTTCGAGGCGACGAGCTTGTCATGGATGTCATGCGCCTGCTGGAGCGTGACGATGTGCGGGGTTTTGGTACCGGTGCTCAGGGTGCTGCCGCGTCGGCCATAGGCGAAGGTGACGATGTAGCCGTCGTCCTTCGGTTCGATGGTGACTTGGTAGACCTTGTCGGAAACTCCCTCGCTGAAATGGAGGGAGGTGGATTTGATACATGGGGTGTTCATGGTTGACGGGATTGTTTTGTTTGGTTGTTTGGGTGAAAAGAATCAGGCCGCCACGGACAGTCCTTCTGTCCATGGCGGCCTGTGTGTTTGGTCCCGCCGACGCTTGAGCGTGTCGTGCCGGCGGGATGGTCCTCCGGTTGGGGAGGACGGTGTTGATACAAATGTTTCAGTTGGATTCCGCCACACGCCGGGCGTTGCGCGGCGGCTTGCTGGTGGAACTACTGGGCGAAACTCCATTGGAGCTGGCGTTTCTGGCCCTGCCATTCGCCCATTGGCGGAGTGCGGTGATCTGGGTGTCCATCAGCCGGGCCAGCGGAACCGTGCGGGTGATCGCCTCGGTGACATATCCAGGTTTCGGTTCATCACCCTCGGCATAGGACTCGAACATGGCATCGACGAAAGCCGCCTCGATCTCGGCTCCCGTGAACTGGTCACAGGCACGTGCAAGTTGGGTGATGTCGTAGGCACCCCGATCGCGGCCATGTCGGCGGATGACGATCTCCCAGATTTGGGAGCGCTCCGCTTGGCTGGGAAGATCGATGAAAAACATTTCGTCAAACCGTCCCTTCCGCAGGAATTCGGGCGGGAGTTTCGAGACATCGTTCGCTGTTGCCACCACGAACACGGGCTTCTGCTTCTCCTGCATCCACGACAGGAAACTGCCGAAGACGCGGGATGAGGTACCGCCGTCCGAACCACCGGACTGGCTGCCGGAAAAACCTTTCTCGATCTCGTCGATCCACAGAACGCACGGAGCGATGGCCTCAGCGGTCTGGATGACCGAGCGGAGGTTCGCTTCCGATTGCCCGACAATGCCGCCAAAGACTCGTCCCATGTCGAGCCGCAGCAACGGCAGACCGAACGCGGATGAGACTGCCTTGGCCGTCAGGGATTTGCCGGTGCCGGGGATACCGACAATCAGCAGACCCTTTGGTGCGGGTAGTCCGTATTCTTTGGCGGATGCGCTGAAGGCTCCGGCCCGGCGGTTGAGCCATTCCTTCAATGGATCGTGGCCGCCGATGTCAGCCAATGACGGAGGGGACTCGATCACTTCCACGAGACCGCCGCGTTTCAGCGTGTGGGCTTTTTCCCGGGCGACGATCCGATGGTCCATGCCGCCTTTTTCAACAACGGAGAGGGCGAAAGCGTTCTCCGCCTCTACGGTGGTGAGTCCCAGCGCAGCCTGGAGCACGCTTTCGAGAGCCACCTCGTCAGGGGCTTCCATTCGGTTTGCCTCCAGAATGCCCTGGAGGACGGCATCGAGTTGGATGATGTCCGGGAGTTTGAAGTCGAGATGGGTGATCTCGTGTTCCAGTTCGGGGGACAGCTTCAACCGGCAGCCCAACAGGATGATCGAATGGCCCCGGGATTTTGCCAGCCGTAGCAGGTCCTTCATTCGGCGGAGCAGGAGGAGGTCGATTTGATCAAGGTGGGGCTGAATGTCGCGCATCACGATGACATGACGTCCGCTGTCGTCGCCGAACAGTGTCTCGATCAACGGCAGTGCCTCCAATGGATCGGAACAGGATTGGACCCTGCCTCCGGCAATGGTGACGAGTCCCTCGGAGGAGGACCAGGCGTGGAGATGGTGACCGGTTGTGGTGCAGGCGGCGGAGATCTCGGCTTCCGCACGAGCTTCCTCCGGAGTGATGATCGCGAGCCCCGGATAGCCGGCCCGCAGGTAGGTGGTGAGTTGGTGTTGCATGGATGGAGTTTGCTGGTTTGGAGTTTTCAGTTCAGGAAAGAGAAACCCGGTTCTCACGCGGAGAACCGGGGCTGGATGATGGTGGTTGATGCGGCTCAGTTCAGTTGCGTGACGATTTCCGTCCGCCGTGTGGCGAGGGTGTCGTAACGTTGCTTCAGCTGCTCGTGGGAGTACTTGGAGACATCGTATTGGCGCGACGAATCGACCGCTGTTCCAACGCCGTCCTTGGCCAGTTCGTAGTCACCGGACGTCGCGCCGTATCCGGCGGCGAAGGATCCGATGAATACGTTGAACTCGGCTTGGTCCATCTGGGCACGCTGCTGTTCCGCCGCGATGCGCAGCTGGACCATTTCGGCTTCGATGGATTGAAGTTCCGTCCGCAGCCGGGCCCTGTCGGGACCGCAGGCGACGAACAGGAAGGTGCATGCGATGATAAGGATTTGTTTCATGATGTTTTTAATAGATGGGGTTTGGACAGGGAATCAGTTGGGTGACGGGTTGCCGGGCTGGAGGTGGGTTTGTTCCCATCGCAGGCATTCGTCGCGGGAAGCGTGGAAAAACAACACTCCACCGGTATCGGCATCGTGGACGTCCCACTCCTGGCTGGAGCCGTTGAAACGGATGTCCGTGGCCCGGACGACTTGGAGCCGTCCGAGGTCACGAAGATCAATCGCTTCGGTGTAGAGGCAGTCGATGGAACCGCCGGGTGTGAAGCGGAGGGTCGATTTCATGAATCTCCCCCGCCGAGGGTTTGCTGGTTCTGACGGGTGATGTCCTGGCTCCAGTAGTCGGACTTGCGGCGGCTCGATACTTTCGCGCCAAGCGCCTCCTCAATCGCCTTGGTGGCGGCCTCGCAACCGTTGCCCTTGAAGCCGTAAGCCTCGACAAGCACATCTCCGGTCGGCGACACCTTGACGCGGATCTGGCGGCTCACAGCGAACCTCCTTCCAACGTGAGCAGGATCGAGCCATCGGCTTCGACCTTGCGCGTCGTGCGGAGGCCCCGCTGGGTGGCGGCGCGGATGGTCCGATGCACGCCGTAGGATTGCAGCAGCCGGCCGTAGCCTGCTCCCACCTCCCTCGCGACGTGGCCGTCCCACCAATCGGCGGTAAGGCCGTAGCCGCCATCGTTTTCCGCCGAGTGATCGACGGCGATGTCATACGGGCCTTTCAGCTTGATGACGTAGGGGGCCGCGCGGCTGACACCGGCGTAACCCCGGCAATAGGAATCAGGAACAAGACGGAGGTCGAGTTCGACACAGGCATCGACCAGCGAAGGGATGTCGCGGATCTGGGTTTTGATCGTGGTGAAATGGCTCATGGAATGGATGGTTGGTTTTCAGTTGGATGGTTTGAGAGGTGGATGCACCAAGGGCGGCCCCTGTGAGAGGGCCGCCCTTGGCGCGGAGTTCAGGTGGTTATTTGGCGTGTCGGGTGATGGTATTGGCTTTCGAGGAAGTGGGAGTGGTGGTGGTTTAAAATATGGCTGGTGAGGAATAAATCGGCGTGTCGGGTGTGGGTATTGCGTGACGTGTGGAAAGGGAATGGACGCCCGGGATCGGAGCACGAAAAAGCCCGCGCGGAATTCCGGGCGGGCTTGAAAATGTGCTGTAAATCTTCGAGGTCGGCCTCGATTAATTAGCTGGAAGAATTTCCAGTCAGTTCTGTGCCGGGTCGAGCCCATTCACGCTGGGTCCGTTGTCCCGGATTTTATTGTGACAAATCCCACAGAAGTAGCGGTATCGATCATCCAGGTGGGCAGAGTCGATTTTTCGCTGCGCTGTAGTCATAGCGTCTTTTACTACCGGCAGCCCGAGCTTATGCGTGAAATAGCTCAAACCACTAAAATTATCTGGAGAAATATCCTCGTTAAAACTGGTGCCGGCAATCCAGTGCAATCTAATCGTCAAGAGAGCGCAGTCATCAGAAGTTAAATCCAGGCCATACTCAAAATGATCCCACTGAGATAGCCGTTTTAGGAATTCTGGCAGTCCCCCAAGTGTTCGCAGTCGATGACTCTTCGCTGCCTGACACTCCCGGATTCGCGGATTTTTCCCCCGAACGTCGAACTCAAGTCCAAACCCATCCAATGCGCGGATGAACGCGACGAACGATTCAGTCGCAAGGGCTGAGCGGAAGCGGGCAAGAATATCAGTCGTCGTCACAGGCTTCAGGTCCTTATGGCGGTAAATCCGAAACTGTGTCAAGAGCGAGCGGAACAAGCTTCGGAGTCATCACGCCCCCGAAGCTCTGAATTCAGCCGACGGCGGCGAGCTTGCGCGCGCCCATCTGACCAAAGCGGGAAACCACCTCTCGCGCGTCACTGCGGGCGAGCTGCACAGCGGTTTCGCGCAAGCGTGACAAGCCGTCGGTCAGGCTGGCCATGGCACCGCTGTTGTTGCGGTAGTCCTCGGCGCTCCGGCCCAGCAGGTCGCGGCGGAACCGTTCTAGTGTCTGCTCCAACTGTTGGTCGCCCGCGAAATTCAGGGTGCGGAAGCTGTCGATGAATCCGGTGAGCCGGTTCAACGTGCGCTGGTGCACCCCATTTTCGCTGCTGTTGATCGTGGTGAGAACGTCCTGGGCAAGCCGGGCCGTCTCGTCACGCATGGAGGCCACACTCTCGCGGATGAACTCGTCGATGCCGGAGTTGAGACGCCGTGAGGCATCTTCCGAAATGCGACGGCGGTTCTCGGCGACTTCTAGCTGTTCCACGCCTTCGACGACCTCCAGACGGATGCTGTCGGGCGCGGCGATCTGGAACAACCGGGTGTCGAACCCGAAGCGTTTGGCGATTTCACCAGCAGGTGGGAACGACTGCTCGATGGTGGCGATCAATCGTTCGGCACTGCCGTTGAGGTTCTGCGCGGCATCCCGCCATTCGATCATCGCGGCTTCCCGCAACGATGAGTAGCGGGCGACGAAATCAAGTGTGGCTTCGCGGAATTCATCACGAAGCTTTTCGAGCTTGTCGGTGATGTCCGCAAGGCGGGCGTTCGGCACGAAACGTCCGATGCCACCCAAGAACGGGAAGCTCGAACTTTCGACCGTAGCCTGCACTCGGGATTCGATGAGAGCGAAGGCCTGCAGGGCATCGCGTGGGATCAGGCGTTTCTGGCCTAAGAGGATGAGCCGGTCGCTGACACGGGCGGGATCAAGACCGAGGTCCTCTGGAGTGAGCCGCTTGCAACCGCGCCAATAGCGGACGGAGGTGGAGACGAGCACTCCCCGGCGGCAGATGCCGTCGAGGAGCGATTGATTGGAGTTTGTTGGATTCATGATGATGTCGGGTGGTTGGGGTTGTGGTGTGTTTTTGATGAGAATAAAAAACGCCCGCCCAGTCGGATGACCGGGCGGGCGTGTGGGGATTTTTTGGGTTCACCGCCGCAGGATCACGGCGGCGAAGAACATCGCCACCGCGCCGATCACCACGGGCACCCAGAAATCCGTAAAAATCTGGAGGCTGAGCGCGGTGATCGAAATGACGGCGAAGATATGGAGGTAGGGAACCGGTTTCATATCTGATGGATGCTAGCGGATGGAACGTCCCGCGGTGATGACCACCGCCATGCCGATGAGGGCGTAGCCGATGACCTTCAACCCGTCGCCGATCGGTCCCATATCTGGAGCGGTCGGAGCGACGGGCGCGGAGCATGCCCCCAGCAGGGACGTGAATATCGTGGCGAGGATGATCTTCATGCGGCCTTCCTTTCCTCCTCATGGACCGGAAGCCAGGCCATGCATTCGTTCCGGAACTGGCACCACGAGCATTGCATCCCCGGTTGGGGGTGGAAGCGGTTGCTCGCGATTCCCTCGACAGCGGTTTCCAACAGGGCGACAACCCTGCGCTTGCGATGGGCATCGGCCGGTTTGCTCGTCACGCGGATGGTCTGCGGTTTTTTGGTCTTCACCAAAAACACGAGGTCCAGCGACGGCGGGGTTTCACCGATGGCGGCTTCCAGGAGGAGTTGGTAGCTCACCAGCTGGATTTCATGATCGAACGCGGCGTGCGACTTGTCGGGTTTGGCCGCGCTCGATTTGAAATCCACCGGGGTGAAATTCCCTTCGATCAGATCCATCGCACCTGTCAGCGGGACGGAGAGACCGGGGATCGTTTCTGTCAGCAACACCTCGACGGCGCGCGGCTTGTCCTTCAGCGCCTCCGGGGAGTCGAGGTAGGCGGCGATCACGCGAAGTCCGTCGATACGGGTCTTCTCGCGTTTTTGCTCGCTGCCGTAATTCACCGGACCTTCGTCGCGTTCGAGATCCCTGAAAGATTTGTCAAACGCCGCGGCGACCGTTTCCGGCGAATCGTCTCCGCCCCTCCACCGTGCGAGATGGAAGGCCTGAAGCGCCGCGTGCACCGCCTTTCCCAAGTGAAGGCTCACCGGGGTCTTGCGTTTGATGCAGGCGACCCGCTCGAAGTAGAACATCAGCGAACAGCTGAGATAGGCCTTCGCCGCCGTCGGACTGATGTGGTCCGGCAGGGACTGCGCCCACTTGCTGAGACCGGTGGAAAAGGGCGCATCCTGGACCGCCGCGATCATGCCGCCCTCCTGTGGTTGGATCCCTGATAGGCGGAGCCGTTGCGACGTCTGCCGCCCTGGTGATCCGCACCACCGTGGGTGTCGAACAATTCGTCGATCAGCCCGGAGGCCTCGACCTTGTTGAGCAGCCGCACGCCTTTGCCGAAGCGCTCGACGGCGAGCGCCTCGACATCCGCTTTGTCGAGTAGATGTTCTTCGACCAGTTTCAGAATGAGATCCTTCTGCTTGTCGGAACATTTCCACGCCGGACCCTGCCGCCAGTTTCCTTGGGTGCTGCCCCCGGATTTCGGAGAGCTGCCGGCATCCCGCTGGATGACGTTCTTAGCCTCCGGCGGATCCATCCCGTAGTCGGCGGGAGGAACAAAACCGGTGTGCAGGATCTGCTCGTCCACGGTGGATTGCAGACGATGATAGAGACGCTCGGATTCGCCCGCCACATCGTCGGTGGTCACCAGTTCGGTCTCGACGGAGACGGAGAACTGGTGTGACGAGTAACCGGGAAGCCCGAGACGCTTGGAGTAATTTGCGATGAGTTTGATAGCCATGGTATTGGGTGGTTTGATGTTGAAACGAAAAAGCCCGCACCTTGCGGCACGGGCTTGGGTTTTGGGTTGATGAGAAAAATCCGGATCACGCGGCGTCCGGGAAACGTACGATCACGGACTCAGGATCGGCGGCAACTTCCTCCGGCACGACTAATTGCTCAGCACGGAGACCGCAGCGGAGCAATTCATCAGCCAGGCGGGTCATGGGCATCCGACGGCGTTTCCCTTCCTGATAAAGCAGGCGGACAACGTCATCGGACAAGCGTGGTGAATACAGGGTTCTGGACATGGTGGTTTGGTTTTGTGGGTTCCAAGACAAGCCATGCGCCATCGAAGCGCATGGCTGTCCATGTAAAACCAAAACCGCCGCCCGACGCGAGTGGCGGAATGACGGAACGAAACCGTCTATCAAATATTTATAACACCAAGGGGTCGGCCATTGCAGGCCCCGCACGTTCACCAACCCAGAACATAACCTCTCCCCTGGCAGCTCCGGCATGTCGTCGTTTTCCTGCCTCCGAGGCCTCCGCATGTGGGGCAGACGGCATCATATCCCGAGGGCGTGCGGAACGAGCCGTTTCCGTGGCACGTGTCGCACTGCCCCTCGGAGGAACCGGTGAGTCCGGTCCTCGGTCTCACCGTTGTGTTGGCGACCTCGCCTGTCCCACCGCAGACGGTACAGGTGTGCTGCTTGTTCGGCAGGGTTGCCATCGCTTTCCGATACATCGCCTCGCTTTCTTCCTCCGTCATCCTTTCGGACCCTGAATTCCCACGCACGGTCTCTGATGAAGGTTCATGTGATTTAAAAACTGAAAACAGTGCCAGCAGCGCAAGTCCCACCAAGGCCAGCCTCCACCGAAACTTCAATTGAGAAAACCACCCGAGAAGCGAAACCGTGACGCTCAGGAGCTTGGCCACATAGTCGACTTGCTGAGGAAGTGGCGGAGGGACTGTCGAACTTACCGGGATAACAGATTTCAGAGCGCGCCACTCTTGTTCCCCTTCGGCAGCCACCATAGTGTCGGGAGTAAGCTTTCCGTCGGAAAACAACCGGACGAGATCATCCAGAATTATTGGCCCTTCAACGGTTTGTCCATCGCGGCAGTAATACCATTGCATGGTGAGTGATTCTAACGAGTGATGACGGATTAAAATATTTCAATGGGACCAGCTCTCAGCAAACTTCAGAAACGGAACATGCGCGGGCACGTGATGGCTCCATTCATGCCTCCCCATTTGCAGTGATGGATGGGGCCGGTATTCTCTTCCCCCCCCACCGGTTTAAGACGATACCGCAGAGACCAGATAATCCCCGTGAGCGCGAATGCCACTCCAACCAACAATCGATACATTCCAACGTTTTGGATTTTTTGCTGCTGCAAGGGCGTGGTCATGGCGGTGGAAAGCAAGAGGAACACGATCAGAAAAGCGACGGTTGAAACGATCCACCCGCCGTTGGAGCGCCAGAACCACAGCGTCGAGGTTAGAGCAAGGGCCAAAGGGAACCCCATCGCCGTCGCGGTCATATCCGACACAAATTGCTGGCCAACGATTCCGAAGACCACCCACAGCGCCGAGGATGTCACTACAAAGAGCAAGAAAGAGAGGAGGAATTCCAACGTTGGGGAACGGCGTTTCATTTGCAAGAAGGGGGTAGGAAAGATCTGACGACAAAAGGAGAAGTGCTCCGATTTCGGAGCACTTACATGATTTAGAGCCGCTAGCGTCAAGCTCCGAAATCGGAGCAATGGCAGAAAAATCCCAGAACCTTGTAGGCCCCCAGATCCGTCGGCTCAGACGAGCCGCTGGCATGTCCCAAAATGACCTGGCCATCAAGTTACAGGTCAAAGGCTGGGACATCAGCCGCGGCGGAGTTTCCAAAATCGAATCACGCCTGCGCCTGGTGAACGACGCCGAAATTTTCCTGTTAGCTGCGGTGCTTGGACACGAAATCAAGGAGCTCTTCCCCAATCGCCCAGCCAGGATCAAAGATGTCTTGAGACAGGGTCGGGATTAGCCACACCCCTCAAATACGGATCTCAGAATCCCCCCACGTCGGCAGGTATGTGTTCAACGCTCTTGAACCCGCTTCACCGGAAGGTGCCGTTTTCGATTCTTTCAAGATCGGCTTGGGCATGCAGCATTCCAGCTCCAGCTGCGATCTTTTCCTGATAAGTTGGCAATGCGTCAATATCAGCACGAATCATTTGTGCGAGCAGTGCCGCATGCTCCTCTTCGATACGACAATTTTCGCCACCATTTAGGTACCAAGAAGGCATCATAAACAAAGAAGAATCGATCATCCATAGAGCCAGTCGAAGAATATCCTCGGAAGTGCGCTTGGCTATTTGCCCAGGGGGGTGGGGAACCTCACGTAATCCCAAACGACTCAGCGACTCGTTAAGGCGGTAAAACCCTTTAGGTTCCTTCAACGGCACGATGATCCCCTTGTCTACCAAATCGTAAAATGTGCTGCTCGCCATAGGAGGATCGAAAAAATTACAGATGGCTTCGCGGCGAACAGCGAACTCAGGGAAACCGGAGGGAGGAACTTTGGACGAAGGCTTGCTCACGGAGGGATGATCCACCCTCACCGTCAAATGGCACGGATAAACTCGAACCAGATTTCTGTTTTAGAGGGGGTGTCCGACGATTCCGCCGGGGAGCTGACGGTCGGCGATCCCTCAAAAAAGTTGTCCGTTTAGTTGTCCAAATTGCACCGTTTTTTCGGATTCCAGCGGAATGTCCCGGACTCTGGCGGAATGGACTAAATTTGCCTTAGCAGCCCAAAGCCCTGAATTTGCTACAATTAACGTAGTTTCAATGGAGCCGAGTGTCGGACTCGAACCGACGACCTACTGATTACAAATCAGTTGCTCTACCAACTGAGCTAACCCGGCAATGACCCTTTCAGGTCGGGGCGGAGTATCTTGATTCTCGTCGCTGCGGGAAGCTCAAATTTCAATGTAGTGAAATTTTATTTCGCGGGATACCCAGGATGCCTGGAAGCTTGAAGTGGTTCCGTCGTTTTCACCGTTGCCAGGAAAGCTCCTATCAGCCGCGGGATCGCGATGAAAACATTCCCCCCTGCGGTCCCTCAGCCCTCGTGCTTCGCATGCCACTCCGCATAGACCTTCGGTGAGATCTCGGACGGCTTGATCTCGGAACGACCGCCCCAGAAGACGTTGGTGTAGCTGACCGGAATGCCAGCTTCGGCGAGATGTTTGTCGATGGCGGCCTTGTGTTCCAAAACCCGTGGTTTCTCGGTGCCGTGCATGACGCCCATGATGTTGACGTTGCCGAACTGGGGGCCTCCCTCGCGCCAGTAGGCGTGGGTCATGCAGAAATGGCGGCCCACTTCTCCGCCGGCTTCCTGCTCGCGGCCTTTCGGCACGGCCCAGTGGAAGAGGCCGTTGAAACGGGTGACGCGTTCGCCGGTCGCGGAGGGTTTCACATGTTCGAGGAAAGTGGAGAAGCGGCCGATGACTTTCTTCGCGTTCAGCGTCTCCGCCACCTCGCAGAAGCGGTCGAGACTGACGCCTGCGATTTCCGCGCGCTTGTCCCATGGCGTCTCACAGATTTCATCCAGCGTGAGCTCTTCCTTCAGCGCGAGGAGGACCTCCCATTCTTCGGTGGTGAGATCCACGGCGGTGGTGGTCATCATCGACGCGGGTTCGTCGGCCCGGTCGCCCGGTTCCAACACCTTCCGACGTGTGTGGCCCACGCCGAGGGCGAAAACGCCATTGGCCGGCATGAGCAGGTATTCCGTGGCACCCGTCAGACGGACCAGCGCGGACGCATGGAAGTCCAGCGACTCACCGACCGGCACTTTCAGCGTGGTCCAGAGGCGGTAGCCGGAGCCGGAGACCTCGGTGTCGGTCGAACGGATCACGACGTGACCGGAGAAAGGATCGTCCTTCGCCATGAAATCAAACGCCGCGTTGAGCTTTTCCTCAGGCACTTTCCACGCGACCAGCGCGCCGTGGGCGAGTTTGGTGGAGAGCAGCGTCTGCCGGACGCGGCGGACGATTCCCGCCTCCACCATCGCGCGGATGCGCTCGATCACCGTCTCAAGAGGCACACCGGATTTTTCCGCGATCACATGGAACGGCTGGCGTTGGAAGCCGGACACCAGGTCCTCGGAAATCGCGAGGATCTGTGCGTTGATGGGATCGGTATGCTCGACAGGGATGGTGGAATTCATGGATGAAAAATGATGGGGAATGGCCGGATTTGCTACGCCGATCTTACCGGATACCGCGCGGATCATGCGGAATTTTCAACGGCGAGCGCCCTGAGGTAATCCAGAGCAGGCTCACGATCAAGGATTCGTCCTTCGAGTTGCTCGGTTTGGATCAGTTCCAGGATCTCCTTGAAGCGAGGGCCGGGAGCCAGTCCGAGCGCGATCAGGTCCCTTCCCGTCACAAGCGGTTGGGGAATGAGCGGCTCGACGGCGAATTCCTCGCCCTTGGCCTGGAGAAACTCGTAGTTGTCGGTGAATCCATTGGATGACCCGCAATCCACCCGGTGCAGCTCCATTTCCTCGGTGAAGGTCGGCGAGGCCATGAAGCGTTTCAGCTTCGCGGTCCGCATCTGCTGCACGTTCATGAACTGCATGTGGCGCGCGACCATTGGAACGACCGCGTCGACGACATCGTTCGGGTAGCGCAAGCGGCGCAGGATGACATCTGACATTTCCGCACCCATCGCGTCGTGACCGTTGAAACGGATGCGTCCGGTGTCCTCGTCGATGGTGCGGCAGGGTGGTTTCGCGATGTCGTGCAGCAGTACGGCGAGGCAGAGTTCCAGCGGCGCGTCCGGTTTCAGCATCTCCAGCATGATGCATGTGTGAACGTAGACATCGCCCTCCGGGTGCCACTCCGGTGGCTGGTCGCAGCCCAGGGTGTCCAGGAATTCCGGCACGATGTGGGCCATCAGTCCGGTTTCGACCAACAGTTCGACGCCCTTGCGGCGGCGTGGGGCGGTCAGGATTTTTGAGAATTCGTCGCGGATCCGTTCGGGCGAAATTTTCGCCAGGAGATGGGCGCATTCGGCGAGCGCGGCACGTGTCCCCGGATCGAGCGTGAAGTCCAGCACCGTGGCGAATCTCACCGCCCGCAGCAGGCGAAGCGCGTCTTCGGTGAAGCGCTCCGACGGATTTCCCACCGCCCGCAGCACTCCGGCACGGAGGTCCGTCAAACCACCGACATGGTCGATGACCTCACCCGTCACAGGATTTTCAAACAGAGCGTTCACCGTGAAGTCCCGTCGCAGCGCGTCTTCTTCCGGTGTGGAAAAAGTCACCGCCTCCGGCCTCCGGCCATCCTTGTAGGAACCGTCCGTTCGGAATGTCGCGATCTCGACGTGGTGTCCGGCGTGTTTCGCGATGACCACACCGAAGTGCGCGCCGACTTCGTTCGAGCCGGGAAAAATTTCCAATACCTCGCTTGGTCTCGCCGACGTGGCGATGTCGAAATCCTTCGGTTCACGGTCCAGCAGCTTGTCCCGGACACAGCCGCCGGCGAAAAGCGCCACATGCCCGGCTGCGGTCAGGCGGCTGGCGAGTTTCAGTGCGGCATCACGAGGAGACATGGGGACAATGTGCCTCACGCACCCGCGAGCTTGCAAACCCTCTTGTAGTGGACGGCTTCCACGGGCGTGATGGAAAGCCGCGTGCCACGCTGGCAGACGAGCATTTCCGAAAGCAGGGAATCCGCCTTGAGTGCTTCCAGAGTCAGCATTTCATCGAATTTTTTGACGAATTCAAAATCCCTCAGCCACCAGCGGGGATTCTCCGGCGTGGATTTCGGGTCATGATATTCGCTTTTTTCATCGAACTGCGTCGGATCCGGATAAGGCTCTCCGACGACCCGGGCGATGCCGGTCACTCCGGGTGGCTTGGCGTTCGAGTGGTAGAAGAGCGCGAGATCGCCCGCCTTCATGTCCTTCCACATATAGTTGCGCGCCTGGTAATTCCTCACCCCGCTCCACGGCTCCCGTTTCACCGCGGCGAGGTGGTCGATGCCGAAGACGTCAGGTTCGGACTTGATGAGCCAGTGGTGCATCCTGTCAGGCGATTGCTTTGATGAGTGCGGGCTTGATGGCGGGCAGGGAAAGGTGCTCCGGTCCGAGCTCCAGGCCTTGGGCCGCACGGACGTCCGCCTCGATGGCTTCCAGGACATCCAGCTCCGGGCGGAAATCCGCCGCATGGTAGGAGCTTCTCACCAGCGGTCCGCTGGCGACGTGGCGGAAGCCTTTCGCCAGGGCGATGGCTTTGTATTCGTCGAAGGCATCCGGCGTGATGTAATCCACCACCGGCAGGTGTTTCGGCGTGGGACGCAGATATTGGCCGAGCGTGAGCACGGTGACATCCGCGGACAGCAGGTCATCCATCGCCCGCAGGATTTCCTCATGGCGTTCGCCGAGGCCGAGCATGATGCCGCTCTTGGTGGCCACCTTGCCATTCACCATCGCCTTCGCTTTTTTCAAGACGGTGAGGCTGCGCTGGTATTGCGCGCGGGAACGGACCAGCGGGGTGAGCCGCTCGACGGTTTCCAGGTTGTGGTTGAAAATGTGCGGACGGGCGTCCATCACCATGGAGAGCGCCCAGTCACGGTCGTTGAAATCCGGCACCAGCACCTCGATGATGATCTCCGGATTCGCCTGGCGGACGGCGTCGATGGTGAGCTTGAAATGCTCCGCTCCGCCGTCGCGCAAATCATCGCGCGCCACCGCGGTGATGACGACGTGGCGCAGGTTCATGCGGCGGGTGGCCTCGGCGACGCGGGCGGGCTCGTCGGATTCCAGTGCGTTCGGTTTCGCCGTTTTCACCGCGCAGAAGCCGCAGGCGCGGGTGCACTTGTCACCGGCGATCATGAAGGTGGCGGTGCCTTGTCCCCAGCATTCCCAACGGTTCGGGCACTGGGCTTCCTCGCAAACGGTCACCAGTTTCAGGTCGGTGATCAGCGATTTGGTGGACCAGAACGCCGGATTGTTCGGCAGCCGGACCTTGATCCAGGAAGGTTTCTTGTCCCGGTGCAATGCCGGATCCATCTTCATTTTCGGGCCACAACTGCTCATCTGGCGGGAAACTAATCCCGCGAACCACGCCGGGAAAGCGGAAAACATGGGGGAGTGAAAATGGAAGGTTTGATGTCGCCCGACCGGCGGGAGGATCAACGGATGTCACATGACAGATTCCCCCCATTGTTGGGGGGAGGGGGCGGGGGTGTTTGACGCTGAGCGGGAAACGACGTTTCATTGCCGTTCACCCATGAGTTTTTGCCGGAGCCCGCACCGGCATCGTCCCCTCAGGAAGCTCCAAACCCACATGATCCGCCATTTTTTCCTGCTTGCTTGTGCCGTGCTGTTCTTCAGCGGCCACGTTCACGGCCATACACTCACGCTGGCCAATGACAGCCAGTCGTTTGCGACGTTGTCCGGCACGACCGTGACCATGACGGGCCGTTCGGAACTTCGCATCACCGGGAACACCGCCCCGATCACAGGCTGCGTCATCCACCTCAATTCACCCGATTCGTGGTTTTTCATGACCACCGTCCGTCCGGCGACGGTGAGTTCCTCCTACCTCAGCCAGGTCCGGGTGAATGGGGCCGCGGCGGTACTGAACACCAACTGCCGCGTGGTCGAATACGGCGACGGCACGGTGGTGATTCCGCACGCCTCCACCTTCGCGCCGTTGCAGGTTTTTTCGGGCAGCTATTTCACCGGATCCTCGATGCAGCTGACGAATTACACCGCCTACAACGACTCCAGCCTTGGAGTCCTGGCCAACAACGTCAGTTCGTTCAAATTGAAACGAGGCTACACCGCCACCCTCGCGCAGAACGCGAGCGGCACCGGCATGAGCCGGAACTACGTGGCTCAGGATGGAGACATCGAGGTCGCGGTGATGCCCTCCGGGATGAACGACTCCGTGAGCTTCATCCGCATCTTCCCATGGAGATGGGTGACGAAAAAAGGCTCGTGCGACGTCGATCCCACCGCGCTCAACGCCACATGGCATTACAACTGGAACATCGATAAGAATTCCGCGTTGAATTGGGAATACGTCGCCATCAAACAACAACCTCACTGGCCCAGCCTCGCGCAGGATTGGAAAGCGCGGGGGGTGAACCATGTGCTCGGCCTGAACGAACCGAACAACCCGGTCGAGGATTCCTACAAAAACCTCACCCCGGTCGGTTCCGTGGACGACGCCGTCGCCCGCATGCCGGATCTGCTCGGCACCGGCCTGCGTGTCGGCGCGCCGGCCGTCACGGACGGCGGCTATTCGTGGATCGTGGATTTTGTGAACAAGGCGAACACCGCCGGGCATCGCATCGATTTCGTCCCGGTGCATTACTACCGTTCCTCATCCGGGAACAATCCGACCACGGCGGCCAACAGCATGTATGCCTTCCTGAAGAGCATCCATGATGCCACGGGCAAGCCCATCTGGGTCACCGAATTCAACAACGGCGCGAACTGGACCGACAACGCGCACGATCCCAACACCGACCAGAACAAGAACGTCATCGAGGCGATGATGAACATGATGGACTCCACGCCGTGGATCGAGCGCTACGCCGTTTATAGTAATGTCGAGTGGTTCCGCAAGACGAACTACGACGACGGCTCCCTCACGCCCATGGGGGTGATGTATCGCGACCGGGCTGCACCGATCGCCTATTTGCAGGAAATCCCGGTCGTCTCCACCTCATCCGGCGCGTTCCACTCATTCGAAAACAACGCGCAGGACGGTTCCGCCTACGGAAACTCCGCCATCCTCAAGGGACAGGCTAACTTTGATGCCGGCCACACGGGCCAGGCCCTGGAACTCAGCGGCGCCGCCGCAAACAACGATCATGTCCTGCTTTCCGACCGCTTGGGAGACAGCACGGACTTCAGCTTCGGCGCATGGGTTTATCCGACGTCGGGCAGCCAGTGGCAGCGGATTTTCGATCTCGGCAGCGGCACGGAGACCTACATGTTCCTTTCTCCGATTTCCGGGTCCGGGAATCTCCGCTTCGCCATGCGGTCGAATGGCGGCAGCGAGCAACAGCTCAACCATACCGTGCCGCTGCCGCTGAACACGTGGACCCACGTCGCGGTCACCATCAGCGGGAACACCGGCAAACTCTTCGTGAACGGCGCGCTCGTGAACACGAACACCGCCATGACCATCAATCCCGTCGATCTCGGCACCAATGCGAACTACCTCGGGAAAAGCCAGTTCGCCGCGGATCCGCTTTTCGCCGGGAAACTCGACGATGTCGCGTTTTACCCCCACGCCCTCACCGACGCACAGGTCGCGGCGATGCCGGCGAACACACCACCCGAGTTCACGAATCCCACCATCAATGGCGGTGCCGCCACCCAGTCGGTGGCATACACCGGCAACATCGCGGGTTCCGCCACGGATGCCGACGCGGGGGAAGCCTTGGTTTACACCAAGATCTCCGGCCCTGCCTGGCTCAATGTCGCCACCAATGGAGCGCTTTCCGGGACGCCGACCATGAATGACGCGGGTGCCGAGGAATTCGTGCTGCATGTCACGGACCGTGCGGGGGCGAACGACGTGGCCGTGCTCACCATCACGCTGCCCGTCATCATCGGGAACGGAACCTGGGCCACGGACGCGGACGGGACATGGAGCGACGCCACCAAATGGACCGGCGCCTTCCCTGCGAACGGAGAGACCTACAGTGCCAATTTCAGCACTCTGAACATCACCGCCGACCGGACCGTCATGCTTGATACCTCGCGGAGCATCGGCAGCCTTGTTTTCGGCGATACCTCGGGCGCGCAGAATTGGACGCTGCTCTCGTCCGAAGGCAAGGATCTCAGGCTCGCCACGACGCCGGTCATCACCGTTGTCCAAAACACCGCCACCATCTCCGCGTCGCTCGCCGGCACCGCGGGCTTTACCAAGACCGGGACCGGCACGCTTGTTTTGAATGGAGACAATTCGCTGGCTGGCACTCTGAACATCGACACCAGCAGCACGACCGTGAACGAAGGCGTCGTCCGCCTCGCGAATCCGAACGCAGCCTCCAGCCTCACCGGCATCCAGATCCGCAACAACAACTCCGGAGCATCCACCCTTGAACTCGACGGCACGTCGGGTGACGTCACCACTCTTCCCGCCGCCGCCTTGTCACTGAGCGGACGCGGAAACATCATTCCCGCCATCAGGAATCTCGCGGGAGACAATACCCTCGGCGGCACCATCACTCTTCAATCCGGAGGAGGCACCTATACCTTCCAGTCGGATGCGGGTGTGCTCAATCTGGCGGCGATCACCTCGAACGCGCCAGCCTCCGCCCGCGCGCTCACTTTCCAAGGGGCGGGAAATTTTTCTATCGGTGGTCTCATCTCCAATGGCACGACCACCGCAGGTATCGCCGTGGTGAAAACCGGTACCGGCGGTCTCCATCTCGGCGGGACCAATACCTTCACCGGGGATCTCACCATCGGCGGCGGCATCGTCACCGCCGGGACAGGGCAGGGGAGCACACCCGCCGCGAGCAACCTCGGTGCCTTGCAACCTGCTGCGAACCGCAACATCACCGTGAACGCCGGAGCCACGCTGTCACTCATCGGAGGAAATGTGCTGGGCACAGGAGGCAGCACGAACACCCTCGCCAACAATACCCTCGTCCTGAATGCGGGCGGTCTTTTCCTCACCGGGCTGGATGGTCCTGACACCGGTTGGTGGAACAAGATCGGCTCGGTCAATTTGAACGGGGGCACGATGCGGATCGGAAGCGGAGCGAATCCCACGAATTTCCAAGGCCTGGCACTCGTCGGCACCGTCACCGCCGGTGGCTCCACACCATCGCTGATTGAAAACCTCCCCTCGTCCAACGCCACGGCGAACGGCATCCACCTCGGACAGAACGCCACCGCCGGACAATCCATCACCTTCAACGTAGCCGACGTCACGGCCGGTCCGGCAGCCGATCTCACGATTTCCGCCAAACTGCTCAACACCTCCGCAAATCTCGTGGCCAGCGGGCTGGTGAAATCCGGCGCGGGAACCCTGCTGCTCGCGGGGGAGAATGCTTATACAGGTCCCACCACCGTCAGCGCTGGCGCGTTGTATGTGGGTGGGGGTACGACCACCAGCTCCACGACCGTTGCCAGCTCCGCCACCCTGGGGGGCTCCGGCACCGTCGGGGGTGTGACTCTCCAGTCAGGGGCGAATCTCGCTCCCGGCGTGAACGGGATCGGGACCCTCGCCGCCAATGGCAACGTCGTCCTCCAATCCGGCTCGGCCACCCGGATGGAGCTGAACAAGATCACGGCAACCGCCGACAAACTCACCGTGAACGGAACGCTCACATTGGGAGGGGGCCTTCATGTCACGAATCTCGGCGGGACACTCGCGGGTGGGGACAGTTTCACGCTTTTCCAGGCCAACACCATCGCGGGAAGTTTTTCATCCGTCAGTCTGCCCGCTCTGGCCACCGGTCTGACCTGGAACACCAGCGCGTTGACGAGCGGTGTCATCCGGATCGACTCCGACTATTCGTATTGGTCCGCCTCCCACCCGTTCGGCCCCGGAGAGAACGGTCCTGCATCCGACCCGGACGCGGACGGCATGGTCAATTCCATCGAATGGTTGCTGGGTGCGGACCCGCTTGGTCCGGATTCTTCCCTTTTGCCGAAATCCGGTATCCGGACGCTCACCACCGCCGAGTATCCTGCCGCCGCAGCCGGGAAAACCTACCTCACGCTGACCGCCCGTGTCCGGAAAAGTCTTCCCGGCCACATGCTCATCCCACAGGCCAACACGGACCTCGAACAACTGGATACTCCGGCTTCAAGCGGAAACGTCGCCTCTTTTCTTGTCCGGGATCTGGGGGAGTTCGAAGAGCGTACGTGGATTTTCACGCAGGACGTGACCGGGGGACGTGGCTTCATGAGGTTGAAACTGGTAGGGCAGGATTGAATCCATGCGACTCTCCGGTTTCCCCATCGACCGCTGTCCCGGGAATGGGGAGAATGCTTCCCACAACCTTCCTGTTTGCACTTGGCGCGGGCATCGGCTCTGTCACAATCGCGCCAGTGAATTCGGCACCTCTTGGATTTTTTGACTCCGGCGTCGGCGGCCTGACCGTCGTGCGGGCGGCGCAGGAGCTTTTGCCTGCGGAAGACATTCTCTATCTGGGGGATACCGCACGACTGCCCTATGGGTCCAAAAGCCCGGAAACCATCCGACAGTTCGCCGATGAGGACGTCCGTTTCCTGATCTCCAAGGGCGTGAAGGCCATCGTCGTCGCTTGCAATACCGCCACCGCGCATGCCTTGCCACAGCTCCGGGAGCAGTATCGTGTTCCCATTCTCGGTGTGATCGAGCCGGGGGTGGATGCGGCCGTGTCCTGTCCGAATGTCGAGCGTGTCGGCATCATCGCCACCCGCGGCACCATCGGTTCGCACGCTTATCAACACGCCCTCGCGCTGCGGAAGACGGGGCTCATCATTCACGGACAGGCCACACCGCTTCTCGTTCCGCTGATCGAGGAAAACTGGATCGACCATCCCGCGACGCGGCAGATATTGAAAAGCTATCTGTACCCGTTGGTGGAAAAAGGGATCGATACCCTGATGCTCGCCTGCACGCATTACCCATTGTTGATTCCCGTTCTGAAGGATCTGCTGCCGGCGGAAATCCGGCTGGTGGATTCCGCTACGACCTGTGCCGAGCACCTGAAGACCGAGCTCACCCGCCTTGACCTGCTCAATCCCGAAGCTCGTGACGGCACCTTGGAAATCCACCTAACGGACCTTTCCGACGAGTTTGAATCTTTGGCGAAACAGTTCCTCAAGAAATCGCCCGGGCGCATACGGCGCGCGGTTTTAGGTAGCTAGGATTTTCTTGTTCAGCCGGACTGTGGTGACCGGTTTGAGTCTCCACAGGCAATTGCTTTCTGCACGGTGATGGAGGCTATCGTGCATTATGTTTCCAGGTTTGGGAAACCGTATGCATGATTTCATTGGAAAAGCCGCGTTAAGGCGGGTGGCACAACCGTTGCTAAAGTAAGCGACACGTGAAAATCGCTCCTTCCCATCTCAAACGTTATAAGGATGTCGCACTCCTTTTTTACAAGTATGGTCGGTCGGACATCTTTAAGGATGCGGATCTGGGGACACCGGAAATAGAACGGACCAACAAAGGCGGACCCGACGAACTGACCGACGATCTGGAAAAACTCGGACCCACGTTCGTCAAGATCGGCCAGCTTCTTTCCACACGTGCCGATCTCCTTCCCCAGCCATACCTCGACGCGCTCAGCAGGCTGCAGGACAAGGTCGGCCCGTTGCCTTATGAAGAGATCGAGAAAGTCGTCCAGGACCAGTTGGGTGTCAGGATTTCAAAGGCGTTCGAGAGTTTCGAAAAAAAGCCGTTGGGGGCAGCTTCACTGGGTCAGGTCCATCTGGCGACGCTGCGCGGGGGCCGGACGGTCGCCGTAAAGGTGCAGAGACCGGGAATCCGGGCACAAATCGTCGAGGATCTGGCCAGCCTGGCGGATATCGCGGAGTTCATCGACTCCCACACCGATTTTGGCAAGCGCTATGAGACCGCACGCATCGTGGAGCATTTCCGATCCACCCTGATGCGCGAGCTGGACTATCAGAAGGAAGCTCTCCACCTCAGCGAACTCCGCAGGAATCTCAAGGAGTTCCACCGGCTGCGCATTCCCACCGTCGTCGATGACTATTCGACGAGCCAGGTTCTGACAATGGAGTATCTTTCCGGCACCAAGGTCACCTCGCTGGCCGGGACCGTGTTGGTGGATCTGGATGGCGACGTGCTGGCGGAGGAACTTTTCCGCGCCTATCTCCAACAGATCCTGGTGGATGGTTTTTTCCATGCTGATCCCCATCCGGGCAACCTGTTGCTTACGCCGGAGCGGAACATCGCCATCCTTGATCTGGGAATGATCGGCCGCATGAACCAGAGAATGCGGGATCATCTTCTTCATCTGCTCGCCGGAATCGCCGATGGCGACGGCGTCCAGACCGCGGAGGCCGCCATGAAGATCGGCGAACCGCGCGGGGAGACTATCGATCGCAAGCTTTTCATCAATTCCATTGAGGAAATCGTCGGGTCCATCAAGACGAGGAGTATGGACAACCTCCAGGTGGGAGCCATCGTGCTTCTGGTCATGCAGGCGTGCGCGGATGCCGGAATCCGCATTCCATCGGAAATCAGCCTGCTGGGAAAAACCCTGATGAATCTCGACCGCGTGGGCATCGCCTTGTCCCCGAATTTCAACCCCAACGAATCGATCCGCCGCCACCTCTCAGAGTTCGCCAGCAAGCGTCTCAAGGAATCCCTCACCTCCGCGAACATGCTCGGCGCGCTCACCGAGACGAAGGAATTCCTCGGTGAGCTGCCTTTCCGGATGAACCGCATTCTGGAAATGGTCGCCGACAACAAGCTCAGCGTGAAGGTGGACTCCGTGGACGAACACAAGCTTGTCCAGGGCCTGCAGAAGGTCGCCAACCGGATCACCACCGGGCTGATCCTGGCGGCGTTCATCGTGGGATCTTCCATGCTCGCGCGGGTGGAGACCTCGTTCAGGATTTTCGGCTATCCCGGGCTGGCGATGATATTCTTTTTATTCGCCCTCGTCGGCGCCGCGCTGTTGATGGTGCAAATCCTCTGGAAAGACGAGTGACGCGGGTTTCCTTCAGTCGTGACGGAGGCTGGAGAATCTGGGAGCATGACATACATGAAATCGAAATGGCCGGTTATCTGCGTCTTCGCCGCAGCGGGTTCGTTCTTCGCCGGACGACTTACGACCGGTCCCACGGTCAAAGCCTCTCCACTTCCAACCCAGGTGAAATTACACAGGGAGGGCTTCAACTCCGTCATCAGTACCCAAGAGGACAATCCCAATTCCGATTCCCGCCGCCGGGTTTCACGTTCGGACAGGACAGCCGGTGAAAAGGAGCCACGCGTTTCAATCCCTTTGAAAGCCGTCACCGAGATCTTGAAAGAGAGCCAGTTCTCATACAGTGACTTCGAAGTGATCATTCGGAAAATGCCTGATGCCCTGACGATGTTAGGGGTCGGCGATTCTGATAAAAAAGCGGCGCTTGAAGTGATGGAGGCGAGCTATCGGCAGATTCTAGACGAGGAGAAAAAACATGTCCGGGTCACGATGGCCGATGAGACCGGAATTTCGCTGGACCGGACCGGAATGGACGAACCATCCAAACAGGTGATCGCCACCACACAGGAAGGCTTGCGCGGCAGCCTGCCGTCCGATGTCGCGGAAGCCCTGATCGGCAGCATCGATTGGGATCGGTATTATTTCAACACGACCAAAACCACCTCATTCCGGATCACCCGAAACCCCAGTGGTTCTCTGGCCGCCACGACCACCACCGGGACGGGTGCAATGAGCAGCGGTCTCCTTCCAACCGAATATCCGGACGACGGGACTCCCATTTCCGCCGAGGCGGTTTTTGACAAACGCTGGTCGCACCACCTGAAAGGAAAGACCTTGCTGCCGGTTGACAAGTGAGCGGTGGCCTCTGTTGGATCCGGAGTTTCGTCAATCCGCTTTCTTGCCGTCGTCCTCGTCTTGCTGAAACAATCGGAAAGGCAATTTCACTCCCTCGGCGAGAACCGTGCCCATGACCTTGCCGGTTTCCTCAATGGTGTCCACCGCCACGCCCACCACGCCGGAAGCCGTGTTGGAGGCAAGCTTCGCCGGCCCGAGCGGTTTGACACGGATGTCCTCGTAAGGTCCGGCGACCTCCATTTCCAACAAACGGCTCAGCGGGCTGGTGACAACACCCGGCAGCCCGACAAGTTTTCCCCGGGCCCGTCCTGATACCCGGTGTGCGTCAAGGTCCACCGTTCCCACCGCGGTGACCGTGAGGGAACCACCCCGCGCCTCGAAGTCGGTCACTTCTACAGTCTTTCCCCTTACCCGGAACCCGGCGTCGAACGTGCCTTCATCCGCACGTTTGACTCCGGGGATCAACTCCATGAAAATGTCGTAAACCTGATCCAGCAACGGCACCTCTAGTACCGGAGCGTTCTCAAGGCGCATCGTCCCCTTGCCATCGGCAAGCTTGGTTCGGAAATCGATGTCTCCCCTATAGTCGGCGCTCAACACTCCCGGACCGCTCCTCTTCTTGCCGGTGCCGATCATCTGCTTGATCTCCGCAAGCTTGATGCTCTCGATGCCGATTCGCGCGTCGCGCAACCCTCCATCCCGATAGGTGCCGGCGAGGTTGACCCTGCCATTGAAAACTCCGGCAGTTGATTTCCTGACGACCAACCGGTCGCCATCGTGGGTGGCATCGACGGACAAATCGCGTAATTCCAGGTCCTTCCCATCTGCGGTGATGGTGACGTTTTCTTTCGTCCGGACCGCGAGGGAGTCGAATGACCAGCGGGGAGTTCCTGATGAGAAATCGAAGATCAGCCCCCGCAGATCCACCATGGGAAAGGTTTCAAATGACACTCCCCGGGGACGCAGTGGAGCGAGTGCCGGAATGTCCTGTGAAAGAAGAAAGAGGTCCGCTTCGCCCTCAAGGCCTTGAACCGTCAACACGCGGTTGTGGTGGTTGCCGTGATATTCGTCCTTGTGCCCTTTGGAGTCGCCCAGTTCTCCCTTGAATGTGAAAGGGGAGTCGTGCCATCCGGCCTTTGAGACGTTCCCCTGCGTGAAACCATTGGCGGTGGCGAGATCGTATCGGATTTCAGAGACTGTGGAGGACATGGTGGCCCGTGCGTTCGCGGAGGTCCATCGCACGCCTTTCCATTCCAGATCACGCCCGGTGCCGGCCAGGTTCGCAAGCCAATGCCGTTCGCCGTTCCTGAGGTCGACGGTGAAATTTCCCGTAACGTGGAAGGTGCCGGTTTCACGCCTGACATCCAAGGTCGCCAGCGTGGCCCTTACCGGGCGCAGATCGAGAGCGCGGTGGACCGAAGGGCTTGTCCGGAACCGGCTGAAAATGATCTTTCCCGTCAAATCGGTTCTGAGACCTTCCTTGCCGCCCTTGAAACTGAGCACCTTGATCTCACCGTTGCTGGCCCGGATCTCCAGCGAAACCCGTTCCAAGTTCACCGTCCCGGCTGTGTCGCGAAGAACCACGTTCGAATCCTTGACGGACCAACGGGTCTCTCTCGCGCTTCCGGCGAACAACTGACCCAGCGGCAGGTCGAGATTGAGGTTCTCCAACTCGGCGATGGCTGATCCGCCATCGGCCCGTTCGCTCAGTCGCAGCCCGGTGAGGTGGAGACCGCGCCATGGATCCCATGACGAGGTTTTCCACTCCAGCAGCATGCCTCTTTTGGCGGCTCCGGAAGTAAGGGATTTTTCCAAACCGGAGGCGATCAGACTGTTGCCGGCCCACCAGCCGATGATGGCGACGGCGAGACACCCCACGATCCATTTTCCCTTGCGGGAGGATGTGACCCTGCGGGCATGGTCTGTCAGATTCATCGGTACGGAGGGAGCGGGTTACCTTGGAAGCCAGACCGAAACGCTTCCGGCATTGCTGCGGAACTCGGCCCACCCTTCGGAGTCGGTCCGGATGACCTCGTCGATGTTCCCCAGCACGTCATAGAATTCGTGATCGACGAGCGAGGTTTCCATCCGCTTGGTTCCCGCTTCGCCGTTGCTCAGGACCACCGCGAGTCCTCCCGGATGCTCCTCCGTTCCGAGGCGGGTCCATCCGATGGTATTGGGATGATCGAAATAATCATACTGATCTCCATAGGAATGGGTGCCCCGTACGCGCATGAGGTCGTCGATGGTCTTCCGATGGCAGAGGATTTCGATCTGATAGGTATTCCCGTCCCTGCCGACGTCCTCGTAGCTGACCCCGTAGTAATCCGCATAAAAAACGCAGGGGTAGCCTTCGCGGCGGAGGAGGATCAACGCGTAGGCCAGAGGTTTGAACCACTCCTCGACCACGGATTCCAACGCCTGCAATGGCTGGGTGTCGTGATTGGCCACGATGGTCACCGCGAGCTCCGGTTCGTTCTTTACCAACGTGTTTTCGAAAATGGCGGACATGTCGAAGCTGTTTCCAGCCTTGCTCGCTTCGGAAAAATTGCGGTGCAGCGGCGCGTCGAAGAGGGCGACATCTCCGTTGGTCACGGAAATGAAGTGGTGCAGCGCTTCGATTTCATAAGACCAGTATTCACCCACCGCGAAGATCTTCCGCTGCGCGTAGTTCCGGACGTGGTCCAACCACTCGGGGAAGAATCCCGCCTGCACGTGTTTCACCGCGTCGAAACGGACACCGTCCATCCCGACCGTATCCAGGAACCATTCGCCCCAGTGTTTGATCTCATTCTTAACCTCCTCGTTCTTCACATCCACATCGCATCCCATGAGATAGTCGAACGAACCTTTCTCAAGGTCCACCTCCGTGTCGAACTCCTTCCCGTCGAAAAGGAAGATGTCGTTGCTGTCGGGATTGTTCGCGTCGTAGTCGCAACTGGTGAAGTGCCACCAATGCCACTCCATCTCCGAATATTTCTTCTTGCGGCCGGGGAAGGTGTAGTGGGTGTAGGATTTGATGGTCCGCGGTTCTCCGGCCTGTTCGTTGCGGTTTTCATCATTATAAGGAGTGGCCGTGAATTCCTCCTCCTCGTCTCCACCCATGCGGTGGTTCAGCACCACATCCCAGTAGATGTGGATGCCGGCCCGGCGTGCCTCCGCCACGGCGCAGAGAAGCTCGTCCCGCGTGCCGTATTTGGTGCGGACGGATCCTTTCTGGTCGAACTCGCCGAGGTCGTACATGTCATAGACCGAATAGCCCACGTCCATGCCGCCTGCCGCTCCCTTGTAAGCCGGTGGCAGCCATACGGCGGTAAACCCGGCTTCCACCAGAGAAGGAATCTCCTTCTTGAATTCGTTCCACAGCGATCCATCCGGCGCATTGTACCAGTGGAAGAACTGCATCATCACTCCGTTGATATTTTCCATAATCGTTTTTAAAAATTACAAATCCCAATCATGCCAATACCGGAGGCATCCCACCGTCACGCGACAAACCGGCTTGCAGGCCGATGCTCTCGGTCTCGTCCCGCAGTGTGTCGGCCGCCGGAGTCAGGTCGCTGCCATCCATGCCGGGCTTGATGACCACCTTGATGCAGCCATCCGTTTTGTCCCGGAATTTTTCGTATGCGGCAGGGGCGTGTTCGAGGGGAATGCGGTGTGTGACCACAAACGAAGGGTCGATCTCGCCCGCTTCGATCTTGTTGAGGAGCGGTGCCAGATAGCGTTGGACGTGTGTCTGGCCGGATTTGACCGTCAACCCCTTGCCGACAATCGCACCGAAGGGGACCTTGTCCAGAAGTCCGATGTAAACACCAGGGATCGACAGCGTGCCTGCTTTCCTGCACGCCATGATCGCCTGGCGCAAGGCATGGGGGCGGTCCATCGTGAGTCCCACCGCCTGTTTCGCCCTGTCGATCACGGCATCGAGGGAGCCGGCGCCGTGGGCTTCCGCACCCACCGCATCGATGCACCTGTCCGGGCCACGGCCTCCGGTCATCTCCATCAGGCGTTCGTGGATGGGATCGTTATCAAAATTCAGGATCTCCGCCTTGCCGTGAACCCGTGCCATTTCGAGACGTTCGGGCACGCGGTCTATGGCGATCACCCGGCCGGCACCCAACATCCATGAGCACTGGATCGCGAACTGGCCCACAGGGCCGCAGCCCCAGATGGCGACGGTGTCACCGGGCTCGATCCCGGCGTTTTCCGCCGCCATGTAGCCGGTCGGGAAAATATCGGATAGGAAGAGGACCTTCTCGTCGGACAGATCGGACTCGATCTTGATAGGTCCCACATCCGCATGCGGCACGCGGAGATACTCCGCCTGGCCGCCGGGATAACGACCCATCATCCCGGAATAGCCAAACAGTCCGGCAGGAGCCTGGCCCATCGCCGCTTTTGCCAAGTCGGCCCCGGGATTGGTGGTGTCGCAACAGGAGAACAAGGTTTTCTCGCAGAAATAACAACTGCCGCAGGCGATGACAAACGGCACCACGACGCGGTCGCCTTTTTTGAATTTTCGCACGTCCCGCCCGGTTTCCACCACGATGCCCATCGGTTCGTGGCCGATGATGTCACCGGCCTCCATCGTCGGAGTGACGCCGTCGTAGAGATGTAGATCTGAGCCACAGATGCCGGTGGCGGTGATGCGGATGATGATGTCACGGGGATCGAGAATCTCGGGATCGGACACCGTGTCGACGCGGACGTCGCTTTTTCCATGCCAGCAAAGAGCTTTCATTATCGTAATGTGTTATGGGTGAGGTTGATCAGGATCTCGTCGCGGCGAGGTGGGATTCGAGCCAGTTGGCGATGTGCAGCGCGACTTCTTCCCAGCCGTTCTGGCCGCAGATGAAATGGCCGCGGCCGGAGAATCCGAAGTATTCGGAGTGGGATCTCTCATCGGTGTAGGCATGGGCGTTTCGCGCGACCAAGGTGTTCGGGATGATCTCGTCTTCCAACGCTCCCAGAAAGAGCAGTGGAACGTGCGGCTGGTCGACATCCACTTGCCCGTCCTCGCCCATGATGTTGCGCAGGACCTGTCGGCTTTCGTGGACGGCGAAGTCCCGATACGCGGAGTTGCTGTCCTCTTCCGTCATCGTGTTTCCGAAGTTCTGGTGGAAAAGCTCCGGAGTCATCTCGTAAGGCTCATCTCCGGCGAATGGATTCGTGATCGATGCGCTGTTGCGGAGGAATCCCCAGTCTGCGGCAAGCATCCTGTTAGGAGCAACGGAACAGATCCCCACACCCGCACGGATCAATCCTGCCGCGGCGAGCTTCTGCATCAGCAGCCCGCCCATGGAGTGGCCGATTACGACAGGCGGTGTGAGCTGTTTTTCCAACAACGCCGCGTGGTGGCGATAGAGAGTCGCCAGCCCGAGGCTGCCGAGATCGGCAGGGATGTTTTCCCTGAGCAACGCAGGTTCCTGCTCATGCATCGGCCAGGCCGGAGCATGGCATTCGTAGCCGAGGTTCTCAAAATAGCCGACCCATTTCTCCCAACTTTTGGGAGTGAGGAACATGCCGTGGATGAAGATGATTTTCGGTTTCATGAATTGCGTGGTTGGATTGCCGCATCAGCCGATGCTTCTGAGCTTGGGCTCCCGTTCCCAGCGGCGTCCGCCACGGGCCGCAGCGATATAGGTGGTGAGGTCCTTTCGACCGGTGATGGGCACGATTCCTTCATCGGCCACAACAGCCGACGCATCGAGCAGGGGAAGGGCGGCGGGAACATGGCCGATAACCTTCAAATGGCCGAATGCGTCGCGGACCCAATTGACCGCGGCGGCTTCTTCCAGCAGTTCCGCGCAGCCTGATTCGGACAAGAGCAGGATGACAGTGTCGAAAAAGAACGAGGGGCCGCCGGACAAAGCGAAGTCCACTTCCAGGTGCACGCCATCGGATCCGGTGGCTCCGCCGATCTTGGGGGCGATCAGAGCGATGGCCGCCCGCTCTTTTTTCAACGTGGATCTGATACTCGCGAGCAGCGTGGAGTCGAAGCCATCGCTCAAAAGGATGCCGACCTTCCGGCCTTTGAGCGTAGCTGGATCCTTCGCAAGCAGACTGAGTGATTGCGAGGCAGGAAGATCGCGGGGAGTCACCGCAGGGCTCACCTCTTCCGTCTGGCCTTCCATTCCGAGCGCCGCCGCGACGGTGTCATGGAGGGCGGTGTCGATATTTTTCAAATGACCCAGCATCTTGCGGCGGATCGGTTTGATCTCAACGTGTGCCAGTTCGAATGCGAGCGCTGAAGCGATGTGGTTTTGTTCCGGCGGTGTCATCGAGCGGAAGAACATGCGGGCCTGCGAGTAGTGGTCCGCGAAGGTCTCGGCACGCTTGCGGAGTTTGGTGCCGTCGACCGGTTCCGGTGGAGTACGGAAGCCGTGCATCGGGCATTCACGCGGGGCCTGTGGTTCCAAACTGTTCGGTTCGTATGCGACGCGGCCTTTTGGCACGTCCATCTGGCGGAGACCGTCGCGTTGGAAATTCCTCATCGGGCAGCGCGGCGCGTTGATGGGTATCTGATGGAAGTTGGGTCCGCCGAGGCGGCTGAGCTGGGTATCAAGATAGGAGAAGAGGCGCCCTTGTAACAGGGGATCGTCTGAAAAACCGATGCCAGGGACGATGTGGCTGGGACAGAAGGCCACCTGTTCGGTCTCAGCGAAATGATTGTCGGGATTCCGGTTGAGGACCATTTTTCCGACCATGCGCAATGGCACTATTTCCTCTGGAATGAGTTTGGTCGGATCCAGCACGTCGAAGTCCAGCGAAGCCGCGGTCTTCTCATCAAAGATCTGCAAACCGAGCTCCCATTCCGGGAAATCCCCGCGATCAATGGCTTCCCACAGATCGCGCCGGTGGAAGTCCGGATCCGCCCCGCTGATTTTCACCGCCTCGTCCCAGACAACGGCCGAGGCTCCGATGGTCGGACGCCAGTGGAATTTCACGAAACGTGACTCGCCCTGTTCGTTGATCAGCCGGAAAGTGTGGACCCCGAAGCCTTCGATCATTCTCAGCGAACGCGGGATCGCCCGGTCCGACATGGCCCACATGACCATGTGCATGCTCTCCGGCGTGAGGGAGATAAAGTCCCAGAAAGTGGCATGTGCGGATGCCGCTTGGGGAAATCCGCGATCCGGTTCCATTTTCACGGCGTGGATCACATCCGGAAATTTCATCGCATCTTGGATGAAGAAGACCGGGATGTTGTTTCCCACGAGGTCGAAATTTCCCTCCTCGGTGTAGAACTTCACCGCGAACCCGCGCACATCCCGTGGGAGATCCACCGATCCTGCTCCGCCTGCGACAGTGGAGAACCGCGCGAAAACCTCGGTGCGTTTCTTTGGATCCTGAAGGAACTTGGCCTTGGTCACATCCGCTTGGGACTCGTAAGGTTGGAAGTAGCCGTGTGCCCCGGAGCCGCGGGCATGGACGATACGTTCCGGGATGCGCTCGTGGTCGAAATGTGTGATCTTCTCCCGCAGGATGAAGTCTTCCAACAGAACGGGGCCGCGTTCGCCAACCTTGAGCGAGTTCTGGTTGTCGGAGATCGGAAGACCTTGATTGGTGGTGAGCACCACCTGGCTTTCGGAAGCCGTCTGATGGGTTTCCGCAGGAAGTTTCGCCTGCTCGGGAGTGGTAGGACGTGGGGTTTTTTTATGAGTGGCCATGGATTCTGAGGACGGTCGCGGCGTCCTCGCAGGCGGCATACCATGAGTGGCGGGGGAAGCGGGATGAACTCAGAACGCTTGTAAACAAGCCCGGAAGGAGTAACATGACGGGAAACCTCTCCTAAGGAGTGATCGGATCCAGCTGTATTTTGCACTGCTGTTCCTGTTCCATCGTGCAGACCCGCATGACGTGTGGAATCCGCAGCTTGAGATTTGACGTGATTGGACGGTCCTCCGGATGGTATGATAACTGCGAATGGCTTCAGCGATGAGCTTTGATTCCGTCAACACCCTCCAGACCGCGGCCGCCCTCGCGGCGAAAGCACATGCCGGACAGACAATCCGGAACACTGACATTCCCTACATCGCGCATGCCATGGGCGTTTCAATGGCGGTGACCTGCCTCTTCGGTTGCACCGATCCCGAGGTGGCGGCCGCCGCGCTGCTCCACGACACTTTGGAAAAAACCCGTCTGACAGGTGCCGAGATCAGGGAGACCCTTGGACCGCGGGTGCTCCATCTGGTGGTCGCGATGACCAAGGATGATGGATATGCGAAAGCCGAATATTGGGAACGGTTGTATGATGAGGTGTGGGAGGCCCGCCTGATCAAGATGGCGGACGCCCTCGATCATCTCGATTGTCCGGCCGACGAACTGCCGAGGAGGATCAAAAGCGGTAGACGGGCTCTGGAGCTGGCCTATTCGGAAGAAATACCGATCCAGACCGCCCGCCGCGTGCTGGGAGAAGCCCTTGCTTCCGCCGTGGAACGCGCCACAGGTAGACCGACCCTCCAATGATGACCGATCCGGAAATTGCCGTTCCCGCACCTTTGCCGGAAACCCGGCCGATCCCGCTACCCGTGGGATCGGTCAGACGTTTTTTCAGGGATGTCGAATCAGCGGGAAATCTCGAAGATGGAATGGAATTCCATGCGGCAGGGGTGGTGATCGATTTTCCCGAGGAAACGGACCGGAAGCTTTCCGTGCTCTATCTGAATCCGTTCACCGCAAAGGTGGAACTCAGGCAGCGCGACCTTTCATCCGTCATCCTCTACGAATTCCCCGAAGATGACGGTGTCTATTGGCGCCTGTGGGAACAAACCCGGAACAAATTGGAGAGCCTGCTTTCCGAGCAATGACGTCCGGTCCGTGGGGATGACGGATGGTCAGGATCCTGAGAGAAGCGCTTTCAACACCGTGGCTTCAAGAGACCGGGAATCCACGGGTTTCACCAAGTGATAATTGAAGCCCGCTTCCAAGGCCTTTTCGATGTCCTCATTTTGTCCGTAACCACTCACTGCGATGCTCGGGATCTTGGACCGGGTCCGGAACTCGCGCATGAACTCGTATCCGGTTCCATCGGGCAGGCCGATGTCGCTGATAACAAGATCAAAGTTCCTGTCTTCGGAGGAACTCAGGGCGGTGCGCAGATCCTTCGCCCCTTCAACCGCGTAGCCGAGGGAATTCAGCAGTATGGTCATGGTGAGGCGGGAATCCGAGTTGTCCTCCACCAGGAGGATCGTGCCCTTGTTCGGAGAACCCTCGGGCGACCGCTTTTCACCTTTCGCCGGAAGAGGTTGGAAGGAAAGTTCGAAACGGCTTCCACGATCCTGCCCTTCGCTGAAGGCCTCGATGCGTCCGTCATGGAGTTCCACAATGGATTTGCTGATGACGAGGCCGAGTCCCAATCCTCCGAACCTGCGCGTGATCTCCTCGCTCCCTTGTTCGAAGGGGCTGAACAAGCGTGGCAGGATGTCTTCGGGAATCCCCACCCCTTCATCCCTGACAGCCACCCTGAGCGTGCCGTCCGCGGTGTTTTCGGATGTGATGAAGACTTGTTTCGCCCTCCCGCTGAACTTGCTCGCGTTGCGGATGAGGTTCCACAGCACTTGTTGGATCCTCACCGGGTCTCCCACAATCTGGCTTCTGGCGGCCACCAGTTCGAGGGAAAGGTGCTGTCCATGGTCATCCAGTTCCGCTTGGCATACCGCGGCGGCGTCCCGGATGATCTTGTGGACATCAATGATCTCCTTGCGAAGCTGGATCTTGCCCTGGGTGATCCGGGTGAGATCGAGCAGGTCGTCGATCAGCCGGGTTTCCACCTCGACATTGCGCCGGATCATCACCGCGAGTTCACGGGACTGGTCGGTCAGCGCCGGATCACGTTCCAGCAGGGATGCCGCCATGAGAGCGGGAGTCAGCGGGGTGCGAAGCTCATGGCTCAACACCGCAAGGAACGAATCCTTCGAGTGGTTCGCCGCTTCCGCGACGTCGCGCGCGAGCGTCAGCGTTTCATTCCGCTTCTGATCCGACAGGTCCGTCACCACCAGGCAGGTGATCTCCTCGCCAACCGTCATCAGGGTGCTGGCGGTGATCAGGACGGGAAGGGGCCGGCCGGATCCCGGAAGGGATGTCTCCACCTTGACCGCCGTAGTACCGGCTTGGGATAGTCCGTGGCGTATGGATTTCCAGACGCTTTCCTCGAAGTGATCCGCAAGAGGGGAGCTGATGACCTTCTCGAGAGGCAAGCCCAGAAACTCCGAAAACTTGCGATTGCAATAGAGAACGAGACCTTCTTCCGAAACGGTGACCGCACCTTCCTGCATCTGCTCCACGAAGATCCGGTAAGGCTCTTCCGCACCGTTCAACGTATAAATATGACTTCCTTCCTCACTGCTCACAACGACCGCATCGACGTCTCCGGACTGGATCGCCTCCAGGGTTTCCTGGGCCTCCCGCAGTTTCTGCTTGAGTGCAAGCAATTCGGAACTGCTGACCCAGTGATGGTTCGGCTGGCCTTGCTCGTTTGAAGCCGACGGCACGATAGCGGTGTTGTCACTCATACTTCAAGCCAGTTGATGTTGTTTTCCGCAGGGCTTTTCAGATTCAAACCGATGAGCACCCGCTCGCTGTCGTCCAGATTGCCGACCAACCTTTGGGCGGGAAACGGCTCTTTTTTCAAAAGGGTCGGAGCTGCCAGAATCTGATCGGCGGCCAAACGACCGGGGGATTGATAGATGTCCACCACCTCTAGTTCGTATCGACCGGCGAGGTGTTTCTCGCACAAGGCCCGGACCACTGAAATCGCCTGGGCTGATTTGGGCGTGCTACCGGTGACGAACAGGACCAGGACATAGTGATCCTGCGCGGGAGCTCCACTGAGCAAACGCTCGAATTCCAGGCGTGTTTCATCGCTGGGGGACAGCGAATCGCCGGATGGGGGGAAATCAGTCACGTGAGTGTGTTGGGGAAGGAAACGGCAGGCCCGAGGTCCAAGTCGTGCAGCAGTTTGTCGATGTTGGAAAGGCTGCCGATGATGCGTTTGGCGGGAGAGGGGGTCTCTCTCACCAACGTCGGAATGGCCACGATCTTGTGAAGCTTTGCCATCGCAGGTTCCTTGGCAAGATCGACAAGCCGGAGGTTGTGCCGCCCGGCGAGGTGGCTGTCGCAGACCTTCCGGAGATTGCTGTATGCCATCAGGGATTTCGGACTCTGACCCGCCACGAAGAGGATGAGCTGCCAGGAATCGTCCCGATCTACCTCCGCGGGGTCTACGTTGTGATGGAATTCAGCGGGATTCATTGGTACGCAGGCGTTTTTGGTTCATCTGACGTTCGTTGGCGGAGGCCAGCTCTTCCCTGATGGATCGGTTTGTCGAAATTTTGGAAAGCTCTTCCTCCGCCGCAAGATGTTCTGCCCGAAGCACCTCGATCTGCGCATCCAGCGCCCGCCGTTTCTGTTCGAGCTTGAGGGCCGCCATCTTCTCTTCATCGGTCATGCGTGCGGCGGCGGCTGTTTCCCGTTGTTCCTGTGCCAATCTCGCCGATCCGGTCAGCACGCCTTCCGACCCCAGATAGGCGGGAATCAGGTCCACTCCTTTTCGGGTGATGATGAATTCGCGAAGCTGGTTCGAGTGAGGCATGCCTCTGGACTTCAACACATAGATCACACGGTTGCGTTCACCATAGGTTTCCACATCGCGAAGAAGCAGCCATGTGTCCACCATGGAACTGAGCGCTTCCCCGCTGGTTTCCGTGAGATTGCCGCTGCGGGTGAGGTTGATGAGGAAGGTGGTGATTCGTTTCGACCGGAGGATGTCGATGAGACGCAGCAGCATCTGCGAACTTTCATCTCCGCTCGCGGCAGTGTGGAGATTCGAGATCGGGTCGACGATGACCACATTCGGTTTGAAAGTGTCGATCTTCTTGTGCATCTGGACCAGATGCATCTCCAGTCCGAAGGCGGCCGGTCTTGAAGAACAGATCTCCAGCGATCCGTCTTCCAGGCTGGGCTGGAGATCGATGCCGATCGTACGCATGTTCCTGAGGATCTGCTTGGGGCTCTCCTCGAAGGAAAAATAGAGACAGCGTTGGCCGGTTCCACAGGTTTTGTTGGCCAGATGTGCCGCCAGTGTCGATTTGCCGGTTCCAGCAGTACCGGTCAGAAGGATGCAGCTGCCTTCATAATAGCCGCCGTCCAACATCTCGTCCAGAGCCGGCACCCCGCTGGAAAGGCGCTTGTCAGAAACATCGTAATCCATTCCGGCACTGGTGATGGGAAGGACGGACATTCCTTCCGAGTCGATGAGGAAGGGGAATTCGTTCGTGCTGTGGGCGGAGCCACGGTATTTCACCACTCTCAGGCGGCGGGTGGAGATCTGTCCGGTCACCCGGTGGTCCAGCAGAACCACACAGTCGGAAACATACTCCTCAAGTCCCTGCCGGGTGAGAGCTCCATCGCCACGTTCGGCGGTGATGACCGTCGTCATCCCGCGATCCTTCAACCAGTCGAAGAGGCGGCGTAGCTCGGAACGCAGGATGGCCTGGTTCTGGAATCCCGCGAAAAGCGTTTCGATGGTATCGAGAACCACGCGCTTCGCATTCACGGACTCGATCGCGTAAGCGAGACGTACGAAGAGTCCTTCCAGATCGTATTCGCCGTTTTCGTCGATCTGCTGGCGGTCGATGGTAATGTGGTCGAGCGCGACTTTTTCCTGTGCGACAAGCTCCGGAAGACCGAACCCCAACGACTCGACGTTGGTGTAAATGTCGTTCGCGGATTCCTCGAAAGTGAAAAGCACGCCGTTTTCCCCAAACTCCCTCACGCCGCGCACCAGAAATTCCGCACCGAAAAGGGATTTGCCACAACCTGCCGATCCGCAGACGAGCGTTGGTCTTCCGGCGGGCAGTCCTCCCAGAGTGATTTCATCGAACCCGGTAATTCCCGTGGGAGCCTTGATCAAACGGTATTTTTCAGGGTTTTCAGAAGGTGTCGTGGACATGGTTGACTGGCTTGCTACTTGATCCAGAGTTATTGAGATGTCAAAGGGATTCAAGAGAAACCCCTCCGGAAGAAGCAAGCTATCGGATTAATACACGGAGAAAAGAAATAACCCGCATTTCGGAAATGTCATGACGCCGGTCGCCCGGGAAAAGGACTCCGCTACGGGCTGGAACCCGGATCTTTCATTTCCCAACGCTGGCGCGATGATGAAAAAGATAACGGCATCTCAACAGATCTCCACCGGAAGTTCCACCACCTTGCCCCGCAATGGAACGAACACCCGGTCCTCGATTCCCGGTTTCACGGGCGCGCCTCCCGTAAAACTGCCGAAAGCGGGCAGGACAAGGGTCTGGTCCTTCAAAATGAAGCAGGGGAGCCGGAGCGACGCGCGGATTCCGTCACGCACATTCACAACGGGATGCAGATGGCCGGAAAGGTGGAAAATGTCTCCCGCCGCGTGGGCCGGATCGTGAACGACGCGGACACCCGGACCGACATCCAGGTGGGAAACGCGGGTCAGACCTGCGGGGAGGGCCGCGAGCTTCGCATCATGGTTGCCCGCCACCAGCGTCAGGGGAATGCCCAGCTCTTCGATAAATCCGCCGAGAGCCACCTCGAGTTCCGGGGTGATGCCGGATGGGGAGTGAAACAAATCTCCGGCGATGACAAGATGACCTGCTCCGCACCTTTTTCCGAGTTCCAGCAACCGTTGCAGATCCCTGGCCGTGTCTCCTTCGGGAACGGGCAACCCGCGCGCGCGGAACGCCGCCGATTTTCCGAGATGGACATCCGCGACCACGAGTGTGGAGGTGTCGGTCAGGAAGACCACACCTTCGGCAAGCAACGAGAGGGAGGGTAATTTCGGAAAAGGATGCATCAACTGACGGAGGCGGCTTGATTGAGGGTGCGCAACATGGATTCGAGACGGGTGGCCGCGTCGCCCGGAGAAAGTGTGGCGGACAGGCGGTCGGCCCACAAGGGAAAGGCCATGGGCGTCAGGTTCTCCACCTCCACCAGATGCATCGGGGACGCCTCCAGCCGGTGGATCGCATTGCCCAGGCGCGTGAGTTCCAACTGGCGTTCGAGGATTTCCCGGCGGGCCTGCTCCAACAGGAGATTGCCCGCGTCGTAGCGGGTCAGGACTTCGTAAAGCAGCGAGGAACTGACCTGGAGCTCCCTCATGGAGCGATCCTTCTGGCCCGGCGGTGTTTGCAGGATGAGACCGGAGACCCGCGCGATTTCACGGAACTGCCGGCGGGCGAGTTCCGCGGTGTTCATGCACGAGATGAGATCGTCCAGCAGGTTCTCACCGGACAGATGGTCGCGGAGGATCCGCTCGTCCAGCACGAGTCCGCGTTTCGCACTGAGTGAGAAGCCGTAGTCGTTCTGGGTGGTCACGATCGCTTCGCCCGTCTCCCGGGAGATCCGGTAGGCCACCAGCGCGGCAAGTCCCTCATGCACCAGGCGACCGGCGAACGGATAGAAAAACAGATGTTCTTCCTGACGCGAGCGGATGTGTTCGACCAGCAGCGCGTCATCCCCGGGAAGACGCGACCACCTGGCCTGGATGTCGAGAATCGGCGCGACCGCGTCCATTTCACGGGCGGGCGGACCGATTCCCTGCAGGCGTTTCGCGATCGCATGCGCGAGTTCGTTCGACAGCGGCATCTTGTTCCCGCCCCAGATGGCGATCTGCCCCTTGTTGTCACGGGGCGCGTTCCTGACCGTCGCGGTCCGTTGGTGGAAACGCACCAGCACCAGACTTTTCCCGGCGAACACCAGGGAACCGCCGATCCGGATCCGCGAGATGAATGATTCCTCAACCGTCCCCAACACCCGGCCACCGGCATACTTGATGGTCACAGCGGGATCGCTGGATATCGTTCCGATGCTGAGGCGGTGCTGGGTGATCAGGCGCTTGTCGTCCACCGTGTATCTTCCCTCCACCACATGCGCCTTCCGGTAGCGCGGATAAACGGCGAGCGCGCTGCCGCCGTTGGAGATGAATCCCAACGCCCATTGCCACTCCTCATCGGCGAGGTCCGCGAAGGCGTGGGTGGAGCGGATCTCCCGGAGCATCTCATCCGGTTCGAACGGTGTGCCGATCGCGCAGGTCACAAGGTGCTGCACCAGCAGGTCCAGCGGCAGCCTCAACGGCCTGCGGCTCTCCACATCGCGGGCCAGTGCCGCATCCCGGGCGGCGGCGAATTCCACAAGCTCCAGTGCATGGGTGGGTACCCCCACGATTCGTGAGACATTTCCAGGCTGGTGGCCCGAGCGACCGGCGCGTTGGAGCAATCTGGCGACACCCTTGGGGGATCCCACCTGGATCACCTGGTCGACAGGGGAGAAGTCCACCCCGAGATCAAGCGATGAAGTGGCGACGACACATTTCAACGAACCGTCCCGCAGCCCGTTTTCCGCCAAGTCTCGTTCCCCACGATCCAAGGAGCCGTGATGCATGGCGATCTTGCCCTTCCACCGTGGCCGGATCGAGAGCAGTTCTTGGAACCAGATCTCCGTTTGGGAACGGGTGTTGGTGAAAAGCAGGGTGACATTGGCCTTCTCGATCTCATCCGCCACCTGCTTCGCCAATCGTGTGCCGATGTGTCCGGCCCAAGGAAACCGGTCGATTTCCTTGGGGATGAGTGTTTCGATCACCAGTGGCTTTTTCATGTCCGCGGTGATTTCCGCCGATCCGTCGAACGCATCTCCCAGCAACGCCATCCGGGCTTCCGTCAGGTTTCCCAGCGTCGCGGAAAGTCCCCAAATCCGCGCTTCGGGGAACCACGCACGCAGCCTTGCCAGGCAGAGTTCCGTCTGCACGCCGCGCTTCGTTCCCAGCAACTCGTGCCACTCGTCCACGATCACACAGCGCAGCCCGCCGAGTTTGTCGGGAAAGTCAGCATGGGTCAGCATCAGCGAGAGTGACTCCGGAGTGGTGACCAGCGTGTGTGGAAGTTTTTTCCGAAGACGCGCCCGCAGGGCGGATGGCGTGTCACCCGTGCGGGCTTCCGCTTCCAGACCGGGAGCGAAAACCTCCAGCGGCTCACGCAGCGCACGCAAGGTATCGGCCGCCAATGCCCGGAGCGGCGTGATCCACAGGATTTTGCATCCCTCGCCGTGAGCGAAGCTGTCGGCCAGCGGCCCCAGATAAACCGCCAGGGTTTTGCCCAATCCTGTCGGCGCATGCAGCAGTCCGGACTGGCCGGACAAATATGCTTCCCACGTGTGCCTCTGGAAATCGAATGGCTGCCAACCCTTGGTTTTGAAAAAGGTGTGGGGATCGGCGGCGGGCATCGGGGAAATGTCATCCGGTTCGGTCGGGATTTCAAATGGGAAGACCTTTTCCGCACCCTGCAAATTGCCCGTGGAAATGTCGGTGTTTATTGCAATCGGCACGCTGTCCCATTACGCAAGTGATTCATTTCCGGCGATCTGCACTTGGAACATGGTGTGCGATGATGAAAGGTGATGAACGAAAAACACCACGACAGTTTGAAACAATACCTCAACGACATGATCGGCTTGGAGCGCGATATCGCGAACGCCGTTAAAATTCAGACGGAGGACGAGCGGTTGCTCGCCTTCGGAGAGTTGAAAGCCGTTCTCGATCAGATCGTCCATAACGGCGAAGCACGTCTCGAGGTTCTCAAGAGAATTTCGGAAGAGGAGGGCGGGGCGCTCGGAGCCGCCGTCAAGGAGGGGATCACCGCCATCACCGGAACCCTGGCGGGAATATACGGGAAAATGCGCGAGCATCCTGTGTCGCGGATGGTCAGGGACGACATCGTCGCTCTGGAAGTCGCGTCGGTGAGTTACGGCATGCTGCTGACGCTCGGCCTGTCCATCGGGCACCGGGAATGTGTGGTGATCGCGGAACAGGGGATCGAACAACTACCGGGGCTGATAGTAGAACTTACCGATCTGCTCCCAACGATCGTCGGGGCCGAACTTTCCGGAGACGCACCTCTGGTGAATCCGGCTGCCGTACAAATCGCCCAAGCGAGCATCCGTGCGGCTTGGAAAAACAGCTAGGCTTGACTGTGGTCGGCGGGGGATGGTCAAAAGCAGCGGCTTATGACAATACCTGAGACTTAGCTGGCAAGTCGGCACCGAAGTTGCTGAGCATAGGTCGCACCCATGTCCATTCACGTCGCACTGCATCACCGCACCAGTTATCAATATGATCGTCCTGTCGGGCATGGCGCTCACGTTGTGAGGCTCCGGCCGGCGCCGCATTGCCGTTCGAATGTTCTGGCTTACAGCCTGAATGTGGGGCCGATGGAGCATTTCATCAACTGGCAGCAGGACCCGCAGGCGAACTATCTGGCGCGTTTGATGTTTCCCGAGCCCACCGCCCGCCTGGACATCACCGTCGATCTGGTGGTGGAGATGTCGGTTCAGAATCCGTTCGATTTCTTTTTGGAGCCGGAGGCTGAAAACTTTCCCTTCGCCTATGATGGCGAGCTCAAGCGCGAGCTTTCTCCCTTCCTGGTCACTGAGGAACCGGGACCGCTTCTGACGGAATTGGTTTCATTGTTCAAATACAAGAAGGGACGCACCGTCGATTTTCTTGTAGAGGTGAATTCCTATCTGCAGGGAGCTCTCGACTACAAGATCCGGATGGAGCCGGGGGTGCAGTCGCCGGAAGAGACTCTGGAACTGGCGTCGGGTTCGTGCCGGGATTCCGCCTGGCTGCTGGTGGTGCTGCTGCGCCATCTCGGACTGGCGTCCCGGTTTGTCTCGGGTTATCTCATCCAACTGAAGCCCGATGTGAAGTCATTGGACGGCCCCGTCGGGTCCGAGGTGGATTTCACCGACCTCCATGCTTGGACGGAAGTCTATCTGCCGGGCGCGGGGTGGATCGGATTCGATCCGACCTCCGGCCTGCTGGCCGGGGAAGGGCACCTGCCGCTGGCTTGCTCGCCCGAGCCATCCAGCGCCGCGCCGGTGACAGGCGGGGTGGAGCCGTGCGAGTCGACGATGGAGCATGAGATGACCGTCACGCGGATCTACGAGTCCCCCCGGACGACACTGCCATACCGCGAGGAGCAGTGGGCGGAAATCTTGAAAACCGGGCGCAAGATCGATGACGACCTGAACGCCATGGACGTGCGCCTGACGATGGGCGGCGAACCGACGTTCATTTCCATCGATGACTTCGACGGTGCGGAATGGAACACCGCCGCGATGGGACCCACGAAGCGGAAACTCTCCGGCCAGCTCATCAAGCGCCTGCGGGCGAAATTCGCTCCCGGCGGCCTGCTTTTCTACGGCCAGGGGAAGTGGTATCCCGGCGAGGTGCTGCCGCGTTGGTCGCTGGCATGTTACTGGCGAAAGGACGGCCAGCCGATTTGGGAGGACGACAAGCTCATCGCGGACGATACGGAAAAATATGAATTCGGCGTGACGCATGCCGAGCATTTCGCGAATGCTTTGACCGTTGCTCTCGGGGCGGATCCGCAGTGGTTGATCCCGGCTTATGAGGACGCTCTCTATTACATGTGGAGGGAAAAACGCCTGCCGGCGAATGTGGATCCGCTGAAGTCCAATCTGAAGGACAAGAACGAGCGGGACCGGCTGACACGCCTGTTCCAGCAAGGCATTGATGAGATCGTCGGCTACGCGCTGCCGCTGGAACGAAGGAACACGCCGCAAGGATCGCGCTGGACGAGCGGTCCCTGGTTCATGCGCGATGAGCGGATGTATTTGCTGCCCGGTGACTCCCCGATGGGCTACCGACTTCCATTGGATTCGCTGCCATGGGTGAAAGAATCCGAGTATCCCTGGCACATCCCGAAGGATCCGACGCGGGACCTGCCGAAGTTCGTCCAGGCATCCGGCAGCGTGCTTTCCCTCCAACGTCGCGGGCAGGAAAAAACCATCGCCGCGCTGACGGCGAAGCTGGATCGCGAGGGAGAGAATTCCGCTGAGGAAAAGCCATGGGAACGCGAACCCGAGCCGCAGGAGTCCGCATCATGGATCACACGCAGCGCGCTCTGTGTGGAGCCCCGGAATGGAACGCTCCACATTTTCCTTCCCCCGGTGGCCGATACCGATGACTTCCTGGATCTCGTCGCGACGATCGAGCAGACGGCGGCGTCCTTGAAAATACCGGTGGTGCTGGAGGGCACGCCGCCCGGTTTCGATTCCCGCCTGAGCGTGGTCAAGGTGACGCCGGACCCCGGCGTGATCGAGGTCAACCTGCACCCCGCCGCATCGTGGGACGATCTGGTGAACAACACCGCGACGCTGTATGAAGAGGCGCACCTCTGCCGCCTCGCCACGGAGAAGTTCATGGTGGATGGCCGCCATTGCGGAACGGGTGGGGGCAATCATATCATCATCGGAGGCGAGACTCCGTCGGACAGTCCGCTGCTGCGCAGGCCGGATCTGCTGCGGAGCATGGTCACCTTCTGGAATCATCATCCGTCGATGAGCTACCTGTTTTCCGGCCTCTTCGTCGGTCCCACGTCGCAGGCCCCACGGGTGGATGAGGCGCGGAATGATTCCATCCACGAACTGGAGATCGCATTCAAGACACTCGAAGGGGAGGGAACCCCGTTGCCGTGGCAGGTGGACCGTGCGTTCCGGAACCTGCTGATCGACCCGACCGGAAACACCCACCGCGCCGAGTTCTGTATCGACAAGCTTTATAGTCCGGACAGCTCCACCGGGCGTCTCGGACTGCTGGAAATGCGGAATTTCGAAATGCCTCCCCATTACCAGATGAGTCTCGCCCAGCACCTGGTCCTGCGCGCGCTGGTTTCGAGGTTCTGGCGCGAGCCGTACACGAAGCCGCTGGTCCGCTGGGACAGCGAGATCCATGACCGCTGGATGCTGCCGCATTTCATCTGGCAGGATTTCCGCGATGTGCTGACCGATCTGCGCGGGCAGGGCTACTGGATCGACGACGACTGGTTCGCACCGCATCTCGAATTCCGTTTCCCACGCATCGGCGAGTTCACCCAAAAAGGTGTGGAGGTGGAAATGCGCCACGCCATCGAGCCGTGGCACGTTCTCGGTGAGGAAGGCGGTGCCGGTGCCGCGGTCCGTTATGTGGACAGCTCGGTGGAACGCATGCAGGTGCTTGTCCGGGGCCTGACGGGCGAACGGCACTCTCTCACCTGCAATGGCATCCGAGTACCCCTCAAACCCACCGGCACGCATGGTGAATTCGTCGCCGGGGTGCGCTACCGGGCCTGGCAGCCGCCGAACTGCCTGCATCCGACCATCCCGGTGCACACGCCGCTGGTTTTTGATCTGCTGGATTCCTGGAACGACCGCTCGATGGGTGGCTGCACCTATTATGCGGCGCACCCCGGCGGGCGCAATCATGAGAGTTTCCCGGTGAATTCCTACGAGGCGGAAGCCCGGCGTCTCGCGCGTTTTTTCCCACATGGCCACACCGGTGGGAAGATGGAGGCACGGGAGGCTCCCGCCAGCCCGGACTTCCCCTTCACGCTGGACTTGCGGATGATTCCATAGAGTCTCTGTCTTCCGTTTCCGGACGACTCCCGTGATTCATGGCTGACAGCTCCCGCTCACCGAACCAAGCCGCGCCGCCCCAGCCTCCTGCTATGGCGACGGCATCCGCTTGGGATGAAATGACGGATCCGCGGGGACAGGTGAGGCCCCATTGGCAGGGACTCAGTGGAAAAATCCAACGCTGGAGCAGCGAGGAGCGCGCTTCCATTTCCGCCTCCGCGAGCCGGATGATCGAGGATCTGGGTACGACGTTCAATGTCTATACGGATGCGGGTGGCGCGGGACAACCCTACGAACTGGATCCCATCCCGTTGATCGTGTCACCGGGGGAGTGGGGGCAGGTCTCCGTCGGCCTGTCACAGCGGATGCGGCTGATCGATGCGGTCCTGGCCGACATCTATGGTCCTCAACAACTGCTTCGCGACGGCCTGATCCCGCCGGACCTGGTGAATTCCAGCCCGGCGTTTCTCCAATACGCGCGCGGCGCGCAACCGGTCGGCGGGAGGTTCGTCGTCACCACGGGCTGCGATCTCATCCGCATGCCCGGCGGCCAGTGGACGGTTCTCCGGGACCACACCAGCGCGCCGGGAGGTCTCGGGCAGGTGTTGGAAAACCGGAATGTCACATCCAGCCTGTTGTCAGACTTGTTCGAGTCGCTCCGCATCGCACGGCTTGGCTCGTTTTTTGATACGGAGCGCACGACGCTGCAATCCCTGCTCAACGTCCGGGGGGAAATGCCGAACGTGGTTTTCCTCACACCCGGATTCCGTCACCCGTCTTATTTCGAACATGCCTACAAGGCGCGGTTGTTGGGGTTTCCTCTCGTGGAGCCGGCGGACCTCACCGTACGGGAGCGCCGGCTGTTCTTGAAAACGCTCTCGGGTCTGCGCCGCATCGATGGGGTGGCCTGCCGCATCGAAGATCACCGCCTGGACCCGTTGGAACATTGGGGACTCGGTGGCGGTGGCGTGCCAGGAATCATCGAGGCGTGGCGCACCGGAAATGTGGCGCTGGCGAACGCTCCGGGTGCGGGTTTCGCCTCGACGCCCGCGCTCATGCCGTTCCTCCCGGGCATCTGCCGCAAGTGGTTCGGCGAGGAAATGAAGCTGCCTTTTGTGGAAACATGGTGGCTCAGCCAGCCGCTCGTCCGCAGGCGGGTGCTTGAGAATCTCCATCGCTACGTGCTGCTGTCCGCCTATGGCCGGGATTCGCAACTGCCGATGCGCTGCTCGGGAATGTCTCCCGCCGCGCGGAAGCAATGGGTGGCGGCGATCGAGGAGCGGCCGTATGATTTCGTCGCGCAACTGGACGTGACGCCCAGCGAGGCGCCTTCGCTTGAAACCCGTTCGGTCCGCCAGCGGCCGATCGTCTGGCGTGCCTTCGCCGTGAATGCGGCGGGCAGGCCTTCCGTCATGCCCGGTGGTCTTGCCCGTGTGGGGAAAACCGGCCAGGCTCCACAGCTTTGGCCCGGACACGCGGGTTTCACCAAGGATGTATGGATTTCCGACGAAGCCGGGGATTTCAAGGCAAAGACGGAGGTGGGGAGCCCGCGTCCCGTGAAGGACCGCCACCCCTCCGCGCTGGAGGTGCCGAGCCGTATCGCCGAGCAGTTGTTCTGGGTCGGCCGTTACGCCGAAAGGATCGAACTGGCGACCCGGTTGCTGCGCGTGACACTGCGGAATCTCAGCGGTGAGCTGGGGCCCCGCCAGCAGGAGCAGCTTGGCGCGAGCCTTACGTTGCTCCGGGACAGCAATCTCGCCCCCAAGGAGTTGGCCGTTCATCCCACGCAGACATTGAAAACCCTCACCGGGCTGGTTCATGATCAGACGGCGCGCAATGGCATTCCGAACCTCACCCGTTCGCTTCTGTTGAACGCCGCCGCCGCCCGTGACCGTTTGTCCGACGATACCTGGCGGTTTTTCAACCGCTTGGAAGGTGTCGTCCACATGCCCGCGGCGACACCCGGTGCGTCGGACCTGCTCCGGACGCTGGACACACTGGTGCTTCACCTCGCCGCCTTCGCCGGGATGCAGGCGGAAAACATGACGCGCGGCCAGGGCTGGCGTTTTCTCGAAATCGGTCGCCGGGTGGAGCGTGCGCTCAGCGGCCTGACCTTGCTCCGCTCCGCGGCAGGGCGGGGGGATGGAGAGTCGCCGTTGCTGGATCCGTTGTTGGAGACCTGCGACAGCGTGATGACCTACCGCCGGCGCCATTTCTCAAGACCCAAGCTGGATTCCGTGGTGGACCTGATTTTCTTCGATCCCACGAACCCGCGTTCGGTCGCCTACCAGATCGGGATCATCAGCCATGAGATCACGCGGTTTTCCGGCGACCCGGATTTCGGCCTGCTGCCACAGATCCGCGAGCAGTTGGAAATCCTCGACCGCCGTTGCGGCGATCCCACACCGCCGGGTGAGGAGGAGTTCAAGGAGATTTCAAAATCGTTGGAGGTCTTCGCGGACATGCTGACCCAGCACTTTTTCAGCCACTCGGTGAGGAGCGTTTATTGATATGAAATACCGGCTCATCCATCGCACGAAATACTCCTACGAGGGCGCGGTCACCGTCTCGCACCATCTTGCGAGGCTGGCGCCGCGCACCCTGCCGGGGCAGCGTTGTCCGTGGCATGAACTGGAGATCAAGCCGGTCCCGGTCGGGCGTGGCGTGCATCTGGATTCGTTCGGAAACACCACCACCTATTTCGAGGTCGAGGGAAAACACGAGCAACTGGAAGTGATCGCCCGCAGCATGGTGGAGGTTTTTCCCACCAAACACCCGGAAGCCGGCACGACGCCTCCGTGGGAACGCATCCGCGACGCCTGCCAGTTGGAAAAGCTCACCCCGGGATCGGAGTCGGGGGCGTTCCGCTTCTCCTCGCCGATGGTGCCGCTCGGGAAGGAATTCGCGGACTTCGCCATCACGGAATTTCCACCGGGCCGTCCCATCCTTGAAGGCGTGCTGGCCCTGACGAACCGTATCTTCCGTGATTTCAAATTCGACCCGAAGGCGACGGATGTGACCACGCCTGTCTCGGAGGTGTTGAAAAAACGCGCGGGGGTCTGCCAGGACTTCGCCCATCTCATGCTCGCCTGCCTGCGGTCGATCGGTCTGCCCGCGCGCTACGTCAGCGGCTACCTGGAAACCGCTCCGCCGCCGGGCAAGCCCCGCCTCACCGGGGCGGACGCCTCGCACGCGTGGGTGTCCGTCTTTTGTGGCGAATCCGCAGGCTGGATCGACACGGATCCGACGAACAACATCCTGCCCGGGGAGCGCCATATCACCGTCGCCTGGGGTCGCGATTTTTCGGATGTCAGCCCGTTGCGCGGAGTGACTCTCGGTGCCGGTGGCCAGCGGCTCGCCGTCGCCGTGGACGTGATCCCGGTGGATGAGCTGTGATGGGAATGAAGCGGCTCGGAATTTTGTATTTTTTCAACCGATATGGGAATCATCAACGCACTTTTCGGGATCGCCTCGCAAATCCATCCGGCGGAACTTGAAGCGGAATTCTCGCCGATTCTCATTGATGGCGAGCAGATCAACGGAGCCTTCAAGGTGGTCAGGGATGTGGTTGTCTTCACCCAATACCGGCTGATCCTCACGGACAAACAGGGAATGACCGGAAAAAAGGTGGAATACCATTCGATCCCCTACAAATCGATCACCCAGTTCTCGGTGGAGACGGCGGGCCATTTTGATCTCGATTCGGAATTGAGGATCTGGGTTTCGGGCTATCCGTCGGTCATCAAAAAAGAGTTCAAAAAAGGCACGGACATCATCGGGATTCAAAAATTGCTCGCGTCCCATCTCCTGCGCTAGCGGATGTACCGGGCGTCGTGTTCCGGGAGCGGGATGGAAATTTAAAGGTTTCGCCTTGCGAGGTGGACCCGGAAGCCGCCAGCATTTCCAGCGTGACTCCCGAACTTGAAAATCTCTTTTCGTTCCTGCGATTTCCCAGCATTTCCACGGACTCGAACCATGCCGCCGACGTCAGGGCCTGTGCGGAATGGTTGGTCGCGAAACTGACAGGCATGGGCCTCGCCACCCAGCTTCACGAAACTCCGAAGCATCCCGTGGTAGTCGCGAGAAACGAGCATGTCGCGGGACGTAGGACGGTGCTCATTTACGGACATTATGACGTGCAACCGGTTGATCCTCTGGATCTGTGGACGACGGCGCCGTTTGAGCCGGTCATCCGCGACGGAAGGATCTGGGCACGTGGCTCGACAGACAACAAGGGGCAGATGATGGCCCATGTTCTGGGGGTCGAGAAAACCCTCCGTGAAAACCAAGGGTTGCCGGTGAATCTGATTTTCCTTTTCGAAGGGGAGGAAGAGATCGGTAGTCCGAACCTCGCGTCTTTCCTATTGCACCACTGCGATGAGCTGAAGTGCGATGTCATCGCTATTTCCGATACCGGAATGGTGGCACCCGGTGTGCCCACGCTCGGCTACGGGCTGCGCGGCATCGCCTGCTGCGAGGTCATTCTGCGCGGCCCCAAGGGAGATCTCCACTCCGGCCTCTTCGGTGGTGCCGTGGCGAATCCGGCCACCGCCATGGCACGGTTGATCTCCAGCCTGCACGCGCTTGACGGCCGTGTCGCGATCAAGGGATTTTACGATCGGGTGAGACCGCTGGAAGCTTGGGAGCACGAGATGTGGAAGAATCTTCCGGGTGTCAGCGATGGGGATTTCCTTTCGGTGACCGGTTCTCCCGGCCTCTTCGGCGAGCCGGGCTACACCTCCGCCGAACGCACCTGGGCACGCCCCACCGCGGAGGTGAACGGCATCGGTGGTGGATATCAGGGAGAAGGTTCGAAGACCGTCCTGCCTGCGGAAGCTTTCGCGAAACTTTCATTCCGCCTCGTGCCCGACCAAAGTCCGAAGGAGATCATGGAACAGGTCCAGAGCCACCTGGAATGGCATTGCCCTCCGGGGGTGGAGGTGGAGGTCCGCGTCGGCCACGATGGCAAACCCTACGCGACCGATCCGAATTCGAAGTACGGCCTCGCCGCGCAGGCCGCGCTGAAGGCGTCCTTCAACGCCGAGCCTGTCCTGATCCGGGAAGGCGGCAGCATTCCGATCGTGCAGACCTTCCGCGACATCCTTGGTTCGGATACGCTGCTGTTGGGACTGGCGCTCTCCGACGCCCAGATCCATGCGCCGAACGAAAACTTCCCGGTCGAAAACTTCGAGGCGGGAATCCGTCTGAACCAGGCTCTGCTGAAAGAACTGGCCCTTTGATATCAGGACTTAGAAGTTCTATCCGACTTATTGATTTCCCATGTCTGATCCATCTCCCAAGCTCGACTTCATCCGCGAGATCATCGCGGATGACCTTGCCACCGGCAAACACGCCACGACCATCACCCGCTTTCCGCCGGAGCCGAACGGCTACCTCCACATCGGCCATGCGAAGTCGATCTGCCTGAACTTCGGCATCGGCCAGGAGAACGCCGCCACCGGAGCGAAATGCCACCTGCGCTTCGACGACACGAACCCGGAGAAGGAGGAAACCGAGTATGTGGAGAGCATCAAGGCGGACGTGAAATGGCTCGGCTTCGACTGGGGGGGCGACCTCTATTTCGCCAGCAACTACTTCGATTTTTTCCACGATTGTGCCGTCCACCTCATCAAGGAAGGCAAGGCCTACGTCGAACAACAATCGGCGGAGGAAATGCGTGCCAGCCGGGGAAATGTGAACACACCCGGAACTCCATCGCCAGGTCGTTCGCGAGGCGTGGAGGAAAACCTCGATCTGTTCGCCCGCATGAAGGCCGGGGAATTCAAGGAGGGCGAGGCGGTGTTGCGTGCGAAGATCGATCTGACATCGTCCAACATGAACATGCGCGATCCGGTGCTCTACCGCATCATGCACGCGCACCATCACAACACCGGCGACTCATGGTGCATCTACCCGATGTATGATTTCGCGCATCCGCTGGAAGACGCGTTGGAAAACATCACGCACTCGCTCTGCACGTTGGAGTTTGAAAACCATCGCCCGCTTTACGACTGGTTCATCGAGAACTGCCCCGTCCCGAGCAAGCCGCGCCAGATCGAGTTCGCCCGCCTGAACCTCACCTACACCGTGATGAGCAAGCGCAAGCTGCTCCAACTCGTGCAGGAAGACCACGTCAGCGGTTGGAACGATCCACGCCTGCCCACCATCTCCGGCCTGCGCCGCCGTGGTTATCCGCCGGAGGCCGTTGTACATTTCTGCAAACGCGTCGGCATCACCAAATTCAACGGCACCACCGATGTCGCCCTTTTGGAATTCGACATCCGGGATTTCCTCAACCACTCCGCGCCACGCCGCATGGCGGTGCTGGACCCGGTGAAGGTGGTGCTGGAAAACTGGTCCGCCGAGCCGCTCGCCACCGTGGAGGTGCCGAACCATCCGCAGAATCCGGAGATGGGAAATCGCGACATTTCCATTTCCAAAGAAATCTGGATCGAGCGCGAGGACTTCATGGAAGTTCCCGAGAAGAAATTCTTCCGCCTCGGCCCGGACCGCTACGTCCGTCTCAAGGGCGGACACATCATCCGCTGCACGGGATTTGAAAAAGACGCCGCCGGTGAAATCTCGCTCATCCGTGCGGAGATCCTCCCCGGCACCGTCGGCGCGGATTCCCCTGAAGGTGTCGTCTGCAAGGCCGCGATCCATTGGGTGGATGTCGCCACGGGCACCGATGCAGAGGTCCGCATCTACGACCGCCTCTTCACCGAGGAGAATCCCGACGATGCGGAAGGCGGCTTCCTCAGCGTCATCAACCCGGACTCTCTGAAAACGGTGACAGCGAAAATCGAGCCCGCGCTCGCCACGGTGGAGCCCGGCTTCAGCTGCCAGTTCGACCGCATCGGCTACTTCGTCGCCGATTCCGTCGACCACCAACCCGGCATCACTCCTGTCTTCAACCGCACCGTCGCGCTGAAAGACTCCTGGGTGAAAAAGGGCGGGAGATAAGAACCCGTAAGAAGGGAGGGACCACGGCCCACCCGATTCGGTCTTGGCGCAGGTCTATCAAGAACAGACTTTGTGTTGCAAAGTTTGTTCTTGCGTCGTTTCAATCGGCATCACAGATTTTCCATATGTTGAAACGCAGCCCCCTCGTCGTCTTGGTGTTTCTGTCTATCGGCGGCATCGTCTGGTGGTTCGGCAAATCTCAAGTGACGGAAAAGGCGACACCCACCGCAACGTCGTCATCAAAAGCGACGGCGGCTCCGGCACCATTGATTGATGCCACGAGGGAAGAATCGACCGGGATAGCTCCAAGTCCGCGTCACGCGACGGGCGAGATCGAAAGGCACCAACAGAGTCGCGCGGGTTTGGTTGAACTGGAAAAAGCGGTGGATCAGCAGCAGGAAAAAGTCGAAGAGCGCCGCAAGCTTCTCGCTGCGCTCAGCCGGACGAAAGGCATCATCTACAAAGGGACGGACTCGAAGTTTGATCCGCCAGATGAAAATTCGGAAAACCAAAAAGCGGATGATGGCGTCCAAACCCTCAGTCAGATTGCCACACTGTTGAAGTATCCGGACGAGCAGCTTTTGCCCTACGCCGCAGGCTTGGATATTTCCGACAACCGCATCAAGGATCTTTATCCCCAGCTACCCGCCACAAGACGAGATCTCGAGCAACTCCGTGCCGCGGGCAGCGGAGCGGACGCATCATCAATCGCAGCACTGGATTCCCGGTTCGATGCGATCCAATCCCAGCTTCATGCGGAGCTGGTCGGTGTCAGAAAAAAATTGGTAGAGATTCACCAGACCACCCAGGCGGAGGCGGTTCAAAGAGGGAAAGACGCCCAGGATTATATCGAAGCCAAGAGGGAGTTTGAGACCGACCAAGCATTGCTCGATGCAATGAATGCAAAACTCGCCGCTGAGAAAGAGCGTGTGAAGAACAGCGAGCGCTGAGATGAAGAAATCTCCGCACGGAGGGTCATGCTCTCACCGCTGCTGGCGATACTTGTGACGGGGAGCGGAGGCACCCACAGCCGTGTTGATCGGGAAGCGCAATACTCCTGACCGATTGCAAAAATCCACCATGGATTTTTTGCGAAAAGTCGATGGCAAAAGCACCCAGGTAGGAATCTTTTCCCGACTCGCGGCTTGACGAGCCAGGTTTCCATTTTCCTCCATTTCAGAGTTCCCAAACGCGGTCTGTCATCTAGGTTCCTCCCCCCATGTCCGCCAAGATTCGTTTCACCTCCGCCACCGCCACCGGGCTGGTGCTTGCAAAAGTCGGTCACCCTCAGCGTGACGAGCCGCTTCAGACCTCCAAGGAGGTTTTCAAGATCGAGGAAAAGGATCAGGAAGCCCTTTCCGCCATCTTCCTCAAGCCGTTCAAAAATCTCACCGCCCACCGTTTCAGCCACCACGCGTCGCTTGAGCAGCACGAGATGAACGCCTACGCGTCCGCCATCTTCGCCTCGGACGACGGGTTGCTGGAAAAGGGCTGTGAAATCGCCAAGCGCCTCTACGCGAAGTCGAACCACCCGAACATCAAGTCCGGCGATCTTTGCATCTCGCTCATCAAGGACATCGATGTCGATGGCCAGCTCACCCAGGGCCTGTGCATTCTGAAATCAGAGAGCGTGGTGCCGTTCCTCAGCATCTCCACCCGTGACGGCGATCTGGAACTGCACACCGAACAAGGCATCAATCCCGAGAAAATCGACAAGGGCTGCCTCATCATCAACCATCTGGCGGCCAAGGGATATTATGTGCTGACCTTCGACCGCAGCGGCACCGATTCACGCTTCTGGGTGCGCGATTTCCTCGGGGTCGTCCCCATCACCGACAGTCCGTTCCTCACGAACAAATACGCGAACATGGCCGTCGCCTTCATGGAGAAGGAAAAGAAGGAAAACCCGAAGGCCTCGGCACCCGATGATGATGCTCCGCCGTGGGACACCTCGAACGCCGCGCGCGATGCGATCACCTACTTCGAGGAGAAGGAGAAATTCAGCCTCCAGGAATTCGAGGAGCAGGTACTCAAGACACCAGAAGCCAAGGCGAAATTCGCCGAGCACCGCAGCAAGGTCGAAGAGGAGCAGGGACACCGCCTCGAGGATACTTTCGAGATTTCCAAGAAAGATGTCACCAAGGCGAAGAACAAGATCAAGACCGTGATGAAACTCGACACCGGAGCGGAGGTCCGCCTCAAGCCCGCGCTCGCCGCCAAGCCGGACGCCGTTCTCGAGCACGGCTTCGACGAAGGCAGGAAGATGAAGTTCATCAAGATCTACTTCAACGAAGATCTGGCGGAGTGATGGAGCTCCGTCATCCCGGCGGCCATCTGCCCCGGACATCCTGTCCGGGGCTTCTCTATGCTTGAATCTCCAGTTGGTCATGAGTCACGGTATGCCCCGTCCCACAGCACCTGACCAAATGACTCCTACCGCCAAAACAGTCGTATCATGTACTGATGACCAGCGGTCGATCCTGCTGGATGGCCTGCGATCGCTGATCATCTGGTTTCTTGCGATCAATGCGGCGCTATGGCTCCTCGGCGGAATTTTTCATCTCCCGTGGATCCAAGCGATCGGTATCGGTATATTGGCGATGGCCGTGTTTGGCGTGCTGCCGAGAATCCTGCGGGCCAATCGCAACCTCCTGCGGATACCCTGTCCCGCGTGCGGACAGCCGGTGGGGGATCATTTTACGGAAAACTCACGCATCCATCTCCGCTGCAGGCATTGTGGCGAAGTATCGCCGACGGATTGCGGTGTGGCGGTATGCGGTGGCATGCCCTATAAGATCACGTGGTGAGGGCGCTCGTTCCACCGCGCGTGACTTCGATTCCCAACAGGCAGACGTCGTCGTCGAAATGCTGGCCATCTGAAAACGCGAGCACGCTGGAGAGGATGCCGTCCAAAGTGTTCTCCAGCGAAGAATCGGATTTCCTGTCCACGATTTCCATCAACCGTTTCTCGAAAAACGGTTCTCCGCTTTGATTCTCCGCTTCCAGGACTCCGTCCGTGAAAAGAACCATACGGTCGATTTCGGAAAGGCTGATCTCGTTGGTCGGGTAGCCGATGCCCCTGATGAGTCCGAGTCCGGGGCCCTTGTGCGAGCGTTCGCAGGCGATCTGGCGCACGCCGTTTTTTCCGGATACGATCGGCCCGGGATGCCCGGCGCAGGCGTATTTGAAGGTGCCTGCCGCGAGATCCACCACTCCGAAGAACGCGGTGGCGAACATCGTCGTCCCCGCGCGTTGGAGGATGGCGGCGAGGCCGTCGTTCAGACCTTGAAGGAAGAGTCCGGGGTCGGAAGCCTGGGCACGTTGTTTTTCCAGGAGACCCCGCAGCATCGCCACGATCAGCGCGGAGCGGACGCCGTGGCCCATCACATCGCAGATCAGGACGCCGAAGCAGTCGTCGTTCACCTTCATCACCTCGAAGAAGTCCCCCGCGAGGCCGGAGATGGGGATGTAACGCGCGCTGAAGTCCAGATGGCTTCGATTGGTACCTGTGGCTTTCGGGAATCCCTCGCCTGCGAGCGCCTGTTGGATCTCGCGGGCGAGCAGGAGCTCTTCCTCGTAAGCCTCGTTCTTTACCTGGAGTTGTCCGGCCAGGTCGGTCGCCTCGCGCTGGGCCTTGACCAGCTTGGTCACGTCACTGGAAACGCCGAACGTTCCCTTGATCTGCCCGAGACGGTCGCGCCATGGAAACTTGGAGGTGATGACCCACGTCTCGTCGCCTTCGTGCCAGGTTTCGTGTTCGAGCTGGTCGATGATCGCCTCACCGGTCCGGATGATGCGTTTCTCGTCTTCCTCGGCGGGTTTCCAGTGGTCGGTCTCGAAGAAGTCGCGATCGTGTTTTCCGGTGAGATCCGAGCCCTTTTCAAAACCCATCCACTCGGCCATGCGCTGGTTCGCCATGGTGAACTTGGACTCCGTGTCCTTGAAATAAAGCTGGAGCGGCACGTGATCGATGAGCTGCCGCAGCAGGAAGCGTTCTTCCTCCACCTGTGCCTCCGCCGCCTTGCGCCTGCTGATGTTGATCATGGAACCGGCGATGCGGACCGCCTTGCCCTCGCGATTCCGCACGACGGTGCCCCGGATGCGCAGCCACCGCCAGTCGCCGCCGCCCGTGAGGACACGTGCATCCATGGCCAGGGTATCCGGCCCGGCATCCAGCAGCGCGTTTGCCACGGCCCGCTCGAAGGCGGGATGGTCTTCCTGGAAAATATGGTCGAACGGCGGGATGAAGAGATTCGGCGCGCGATCCTTGCCGCATTCGAGGAATTCCAGGATGCGCCGGGAGTAGAATATTTCCCGCTCATCCGTATGCCAATCCCAGATGCCTTCGTTCGATGCCTTCAAGGCGAGCTCCAGGCGCTCCAGCTTCACTCGGTTTCTCTCCTGGGATGGATCCGGATTGTCGTTCATTCCGCTAGCAGGTTGCGTGTTCTTCGCACGGATCGCAACCGGATTTCATGAGGAAATGCGGTGTTTCGCCCCGACGTGGCGGGTTGACATCCTTTCTCCATGTCTCTTGTTTGGAGCCAGTGACTGATGAACTGGGAAAACAAGTGCTCAAGGGGGTGTCGCGCTCGTTCTACCTCAGCCTGCGGCTGTTGCCCGGACCCATGCGCGAGGCGGCCAGCCTCGGCTATCTGCTGGCCCGGACCAGCGACACCCTCGCCGACACCGTCACCGCCCCGCTGGAGTTGCGGGTTTCCTGCATGGATCAGTTCCGCCGTGCGGTGGCGGAGAAGACGGACGCACCACGCTGGCCGGTCACGTTGCTGAACGCCATTCCCGACCCGCGCGAGCGCCATCTTCTCGAATGCGGCGGCGAGATTTTCCAATGGCTGGAGAATCTGAGCGAACCGGAAGGTGATCTCGTGAGGGAGGTGCTGGCCACCATCATCAGCGGCCAGAGGCTGGATATGGAGCGTTTCTCCCGTGCCACCGGGGAGCATCCCGTCGCTTTGGCGGATGAATCCGCGCTGGAGGACTACACGTGGCGGGTGGCGGGTTGTGTCGGTGCGTTTTGGACAAAGCTGGGTTTCCTCACCATGGGCGACAGGTTTTCCAGCACCCCGGCAAATGAACTCCTGGAGAGGGGCATCCGCTATGGGAAAGCCCTGCAACTCGTCAATATCCTGCGTGACGTCACCGAAGATCTCTCCCATGGGCGCTGTTATCTGCCGGTCGGAAACCCGTTCGACCGTGTGGAGGTGTTGGAGGCCCACCGGCGATGGCTGGAGACGGCGGAGCTTTGGATAGGGGAGGGAGAACGCTATGCGGAGTCCCTGCATCTACGGCGGCTGCGCGCGGCGACCATCCTGCCAGCGCTCATCGCGCGAAAGACTTTGCCCGCGCTTCGTGAAGCGACCTGGGAGGCTCTGCAAGGCCGCATCAAGATTCCGCGCCATGGGATCTATCGTTCGGTGATCCAGGCTTTCCTGCTGCCTCACGTGGAGACTGATCTCCAACGTTGATTTTCCGGCCGGGGCAATGGGCGGCTTTCGCGATCCGTGACCATTTCTTGGCCCGCCATCCCGCCGCCAGGGCGTGGACCTGCGATTTTCCCGCCGCCCGTCGCCGTCGTGCTCCGGTCCACGGTTCGAGGCATGCCTTCGCAGGCGGAGTCACTTTTTCTGCTGCTGGTAGACGCGGACATAGTCCACCTCCATGCGCTGGGGGAATGCCGCGTCATCGATCCCTTTCTGTCCACCCCAATCACCGCCGATCGCGAGGTTGAGGATCAGATAGAAAGGCTTGTCGAAGGGCCACTGGTCCACCGTGTCGGACTGCTTTTTTTCAAAAGTTCCGTATGCCTTGCCGTCGATCGAGATGATGATCCGTTCCGGGGTCCACTCGGCTGAATAAATGTGGAACTCCGTGGTCGCTGTTGGAACGTTGATTTTTTCGCCGCGCTGGGTGTGCTTGATATGGTTGTATGCCTCGGTGTGCAGCGTGCCGTGGATGATGTCCGGGTCATAGCCGACGTGTTCCATGATGTCGATCTCGCCACATTTCGGCCAGGCAACCTTGCCGATGTCGGTTGGAAGCATCCAGATCGCCGGCCAGGTGCCGCGGGCCGCGGGGATCTTCGCCTTCACCTCGAAACGTCCGCAGGTCCATTCACCGTGTCCTCTCGAATTCAGGCTGGCGGAGGTGAAAGAGCCTCCTTCCATCACTTCCTTGTGAGCCTCGATAACCAGCTTGCCATCCTCCACCCTGGCGTTCCGAATGCGATCGGTGTAGAACTGCTTTTCGTTGTTGCGCAGCATTCCCTTTTCAAAACCCCATTTCGCCGGGTCGGGTGGCCCTGCCTTGTCAAATTCATCGGACCAAACCAATTTGTAGTCCTCCGAAGCGATGGCGGAAAGCGCGGTGCAGGCGAGAAGTATCAGCGGTCTCATGGGTTGTGGGGAAATATGGAAAGGTGATCTACTCGTCTCCGGAGAGTCAGATTTCAATCATTTTTCCGGCCGGCCGGTCCATCCGTAACGGGTCATGATTCAAAGGGACATGAGCAACGTTTTTTGTTTCCAACAGGTATGGAGACTGCATGCTGCGCCAGATGAAACGCCGCCATTTCCTCACGTCCGCCGCCGCATTTTCCGCCATGCCTTTGTTGTCAGGCGCGGAGGAAGCGAAACCATCCAAAGGACGGGGAAACCGGATCGGGGTGTCCTCCTATTCGTTCTGGGGATTCAACCGCGAGGACCTGCGGCCCATCGATGTCTGCATCGAACACGCGGCGCGCATGGGTTTCGACGGGTTTGAAATCCTCCAGCGGCAGTTGGTTTCCACCGAACCGGCCGAATTGATGAAAATCAAACGCCGGGCGTTTTTGCTGGGGCTGGACCTGATGGGATATTCGACGCACCAGGGCTTCCTTTCCCCGGACAAGGAGAAACGGAAAAAGAATGTGGATGAGACGATCTCTTATCTCGAGCAGGCGTACCAGATGGGAATACCGACGATCCGCGTGAACTCGGGCACGTGGGGGACCTCGAAATCCTTTGACGAGCTCATGGCGAACCGCGGCGAGGAAAAGCCGCTGGAAGGCCACAATGAGGAGGATGCCTATGGCTGGGTGATCGAAGCCTACCAGCAACTGGCGAAGGAAGCTGAAAAACGCGGGGTGGTGATGGGTCTGGAGAACCATTGGGGCCTGGGACGCACGGTGGAAGGCGTGAAGCGTGTGGTGGAAGCCGTGGATTCACCCTGGTTGCGGGTGACGCTGGACACCGGGAATTTCCTGGAAAACCCCTATGACCGGCTCGCCGCGCTTGCGAAGGACACCGTTCTCCTGCAGACGAAAACCTACTTCGGAGGCGGAGTCTGGTATACGCTGGATCTGGATTACAACCGCATCGCGAAGATCATGCGCGACGCGGAATACACGGGATATGTCTCGTTGGAATTCGAGGGGAAGGAAGATCCGTTGACGGCGATCCCGAAGAGTCTGGAATTGCTGCGGGGGGCGTTCGCCGGGTGATGGGAGTCGGGGCCTTCCTGCCGCAACAGGGGGGATCTGCTGTTTCAAGCTGCGATCAAAAATGTCGCAGCTCCTGAAAGGCGTTGATTGGTGAACTCGGAAGACTGTGAACCCAACCCGGTGACGCATGGTCAGCGAAGGATTCTTCGCAGATGGTTTAGCCATTTATCACGTATTCCGTGCGATCGGAAGACACCCTGAAGGGCAGGACTACGAACGGAAAAGCCCATGAGCGCATCGAGCATCTCATGGGCTTCGCATTCACCTCCATGCGGGTGGCGGCGTCTCCACCGCCACCTGCATGTGGTTTGAGTTTACTTCGTGACCTTGAGACGTCCGAAGAGTTTGCCACCCGCCGCAAGGCTGCGCGGGATGCGGACGGTGATCGAGTCCGGATCGGTGCCGTTCGCCGCCACGTCGACGATGACTCCGTTGCCGTCCGGACCGGAGCTGGCGGCTCCGATCGTCACATCGGTCCAGCCCGACAGATTCGATCCGTATTGGGCGGCCTGGGTGGCGACGTCCGTGTTCGCGTCATCGCGGCGCTTGAAGGCAAGCGTCAGATAGGTGGCGTCCAAGGATTGTGTCACCAGGGTGGCGGCGTCCGAAGCAAGCGGATTTCCATTCAGGTAGAACTCCAACAGGTTGCTCACACCGTCGCTGTCCGGGTCCTGGGCGAGGCCGTTGTTGGCTCCCGTCAGGCCTTTGGATGTGGCCCATGAGCTGTAGCCGGCGGCTTGTGTCGTGATGAGCAGGATCTGCTTGTTCGCACCATCATACTGCAAGGTGACTCCCGATGGCAGTCCGGTGACAGTGAAGGTTCCGGTGAGGGTTCCCGTGTAGCTGGCGACGACATAGCTTGGCTCCAGGAGAGGAGTGATGGCATTGATCGCAAGTGTCGCGCCGGTGATGGTCAGGTTTCCATTCACGGTGAGACGGTCGGCGATCGAGCCGTTTCCTTCGAATGCGTATGTTCCGGCGATGGTCGTGTTCCCGGTGGTGAGGGTTCCGATGTCGCTGCCCGGAGCAAGGAATCCTCCCGCGTTGACGGTTACCGCACCGGATGTCGAGCCGCTGCCTTTCAATGTGCCGCCGGTGGCGACGGTGACCGGGAAGGCGGCGGATCCATCCAATTGCAGGGCACCCGCATTGATCGTGGTGGTGCCGGTGTTGCTCATGCTGCCGCTCAGGATCTGGGTGCCGGTGCCTGTCTTGACCAAGGCGACCGTGCCTCCGTTCGAACCACCGTCTACGTTCCGGATCACTCCGTTGTAGTTGTAGCTGTTGGGTCCGGTGGTCTGGATGATCAACGTGCCGGTTCCATACGCCGCGGCGTCATTCAATCCGCGGTTTTCCACGACAGGATCGCCAGGGCTTCCAGTGGACACCAGGCCGCCGACGGTTTCGGTGTGGCCGTTGAGACGCAGGAAGGAATCCTCCTGTGTTCCGCCGGTCTGGCTGGTGGTGGTCCAGGTGATGATGGAGCCGTCCGCGATCTGTTCATCACCGCCGAGAACCACGCCGGACGCGTTTCCGTTCCACGCGGTGGAGGAAAGATTGATATTGCCGGGAATGGCAAGGGCTCCTCCGGTTTTCGCCAGCACCAGTTTGCCCGTGCCACCGATGGTGGTGACCCCGGCGTAGGTGTTGCTGGCGGTTCCGGTCAAGGCAACGGCATTCGTGCCAAGTTTGGTCAGGGTTCCGGGACCGCTGATCACATTGCTCAATGTGAAGAGGTTTGGAGAACCGCCACCGACGGACGAATTCGTGGCGAGACTGATGGTTCCGCTGACCGTAGACACCGCGTTGTCATTGTTCTGGAGAGCTCCATTGCCGCCGCCGTTGCCGTTGAGGATGAAGTTTTCCGGGACGGTGATATCCGCCGCGACGCACAGGCGTGCGCCGTCGGCCACGGTGGTATCCCCCACGGTGCTTCCCAATGCCGCGGCGGAGCGGATCTGGACTTCCGCTTCGTTGACATGGAAAGTTCCGTCGAATGTGTTGGTCGCCTGAATGATCAACTGGCCCGCACCGGTCTTGGTCAGTGGACCCGTGCCGGAAATCACTCCTGTCGCGAACCAGAAGGTCGAACCGGGGACCGCTGCGTCATAGGTGCCGCCGTCGGATCCAAGAACCACCGACCGGTTGAACGCACCGAAGCCCACGTTGTTTGCACCCGAGTAACGCAGCGTCGATCCGTCGATGGATAGCGTGTTCCCTTTGCCCAGAGGCGAACCGGTGCCGTTGGCGCTGAAACTGGTGACGGCGAGCACTGCTTGCTCGATCGTGGTGTTCCCAGTGTAGGTGTTGGTGCCGCTCAAGGTCAGCGTTCCCGGACCGCTTTTCACGAGATCCTGGGTGCCGTCCAAGGTCGCGGAGATCGTGGTGGAGCCGGATGTCGTGATCGTTGGCGAGCCCGAGGAGGTCGCCAGCGTCAGGACGCTGTTATCCGATGACTCAAGGTTCCACTCGGTGTTGCCGAAGATCAGATTCCCTGCGGTGCGGCCGGCATCGAGGGTGACATACGTGGCGGCGCTTTGAGGGAGGGTGAAATCCACCGTGGCGTTGACCGCATTCGGGCTCACCATGTTCTGCCATTTTCCGGTTTCGGACCAAAGGCCGCTCTCGTCCACATTCCACTTGGGAGTGGTGATCGTGCGATAAACCGCGGTTGCGATGGGGCTGTCCGTCTGACCGGCTTTCCGTGCGAAGGCCTGTATGGTGACCGTGGAATCCGTGGGAATCGTAATGCCTGTGACAGGACTGGTTCCCGAGGGGGACGTTGGGGACGGTGGCTGGCTCCCGTTGATAGTGTAGTAGATGGTCGATCCCGAGTCGGATGTGATGGTGATATTTTGTGCTCCGACATAGCCGCCCGCGACGGGATTGAAACTAGGGGTGCTGACGTAGTTCACCACCTTGATCCGGCCCAATCCAACGAGCCCGGTGGTTTCCCACTGCAGTCCCGGAGCCAGGGTGGGAAGTCCGACGATGCTGGAGAAGGAGCCGCTGAAGGTTGCTCCCGGGCCGGGAACAAACAATTGGATGGTATCGTTGAGGGCTGGCGCGCTTCCGGTGTAGTTGATGGTCAGCGTTCCGCCGTAGGTGATGTTGGTGAATCCCGAGAGCGTGTCATTTGTGATCTGGCCACTTGTCTTGTTGACCTGGAATGTGGCGTTGCCGGCGAGGGAAACCGCGGCTTTCGCGGTGAGGTTTCCGATGTCATCGACCCCGGGTGCCAGTTCTCCGCCCGCCTGAACGGTCACGGCTCCATTGGTGGTGCCCACTCCGTGCAGTTTTCCACCAGAGGCGATCGTGACCGCACCATTCAAGATACTTCCGAGGTCAGGTCCGAAGAGCGAGCCACCGGAACCGATGGTGACCGCTCCCGACGTCGTGAGGGTGCCGAAGCCGGTTGAGTCACCGGGAGCCAGGATGCCGCCGGACTGGACGGTGATCGTGCCGCCGAGGGTGCCGGATCCGATGAGTTTTCCGGTATCCTTGACGGTGACGGGAGTATTCGGAAGTGTTCCATCCACCTGAAGCACTCCACCCGAAACAGTGGTGGCTCCGAAGTAGGCTTTCCCCCCGCCCGTGAGGATCTGCGTGCCTGTGCCTGTCTTGGTGATTGCGACATTTCCGCCGTTGGAGCCTCCGTCCACGTCCCGGATGACGCCATTGAAGGTGTAGCTGTTGGTGCCGGTGACATTCACGATCACCGTGCCGGTGCCGTAGACGGCGGTGTCGGTATAGCCGCGGTTTTCAATGACCGCCTCGCCGCCGTTTCCGGTAGACTCGAGTCCTCCGACGGTTTCGGTGAAGCCGTTGGTGCGTAAGAAGGAGGCGCTCTGGGTACCACCGCCAAGCGCGTTGGTGGTCCAGGTGATGATCGCCGAATCCGCGATCTGTTCGTTGGCCGCGAGCACGAGGCCGGACGAGTTTCCTGCCCAACCGCTGGAAGACAGACTCACATCCCCGGGGATGGCGAGAGCGCCGCCGGTCTTCGCCAATACCAGTTTGCCGGTGCCGCCCAAGACGGTGCCGCCGGTGTAGTTGTTGCTGATGCTGCCGCCGAGGGTCACTCCGCCGCCATCGACCTTCGAGAATGTGCCGGAGCCGGTGATGAGGCTGTTGATCGTGCAGAGTTCGCCATAGCCCGTGCGGATGACTCCGCCGATGCCCGTCAGGGTGATGGTGCGTTCGGCACCGAGCGTGAAGATGGCGTGGCCGGGCCAGCCGCCTCCCTGGTTCGGGTTGAACATGTTGGCAAGGGTGCCTCCGTCGTTGAGAACGATCGGGTTGGTGGGGTCGCCCAGCGCGCCCTCCGTGTTGATGCCGAACACGCCGCTCGCATCAACCCCGGTGAGGACTTGTGTGCCGTTGACAGTGATCGTGCCCTTGAACGTATTGGCTGGATTGGACAATGAGAAATTCGAAGCGGTTCCTCCGGAAGTTGAACTGACGATGAGGTTCAGTTTACCAGTGCTTGGAGTTGTGACGGTTCCAGCGAAATCTCCAGCGGTGGTGAGCGGCAGATTGACGCTCAATGTGGCATCTCCGGCGGCGGTGTTGCTGACGGAGCCTGCGGTTCCGGAAAGCTTCTGAACGACTTGAGAGTGTCCGCCGAGGTCAAAGGTGCCTCCGAGAACGCTAAGAATGCCTGCGCCGATACTGCCATTGGTTCCGCCGAGCTGAAGCGTCCCGGCATTGATGGTCGTGGTCCCGCTGTAGGTGTTGTTCCCGGCCAAAACCTGCGTGCCAGCGCCGATTTTCAGCAGGCTGATTGCGGAGGCCGCGCCGCTGTCGGAGATCGTGCCGCCGAAGGTCGTGCTTCCGGATGCGGGGTTGAGCGTCAGGGTAAGGGCCTTGGTCGCCGAGCTGTTGGTGATCGAGCCGCCGCCACCGCCGATGTTGCCAAGAGACGCGACGATCTGGTTGGTGCCGTTCAAGTCCAGGGTGGCTCCGGTTGCGATCTGGACATCCGAGGTGTTCGGAATGTTGCCCGATCCGGAAATGGGATATGCGTTGGCCGCACCGTCATTGGCGGCATTGGTCACGGTGGCGTAACTGGTCGTGGCTCCCGACCAGGTGTAGGTGTTGGAGGGGCCGGCCTGGTCGCTGGTCGAGCGGTCATCGAGAGGGATCCAGGTGCTGTTGTCGTTGCTTCCCGCGACGATCCACCGTTTCGGGTTACGGGCGGGAGTGCTGTCGTTCGCGGAGGACCAGTTGTAGGAATTGATCACCTTCGCACTGCCCATGTCATAGGTGATGCTGTAGGGCACGCCACCCACGCCGAACTTGGTGAAACCGCCGGCATTCGCCCCCTTGTTGTCGTTGACGTTGCCCCAGTATTGCTCGGTGCCGGAAGCTCCATTGTTCGGCGCGGCGCTGCCGGCCTCGGCGATGGTCCATTGGCCGTTGTTATAATAATGCAATTCACCCAGCTGGTTGTAGCCATCTCCATTGTTGGCGGAAACGGTGAACCTGTAGTAGCGGTAGGGGATGTAGCCGGACGGGGTGATCTTCAGCGTCCCGGAATTGATCGCGGTGACACCGGTGTAGGAATTGCTGCCACCGAGCGTGAGGGTGGAGGAGCCGGCCTTGGCGAGTCCGGTGGTCCCGGTAAGGACCGAATTAAGGGCGGTCGGAGTATTCGTCGTGATGCTGCTACCCGTCAGAGTGAGAGTGCCGCCCGAGACCGTGTAAGCCGTGCCGCTTGTGCCGGCACCTGCGACTCCTTGTCCGAAAGTGAGATTTCCGACGGAGAAGGTTCCCGCCGTGATCGTCTGGTTCGCCGCGGTACCGCCGAAGACCGCGGAGTCGCCAGCAGTCCATGTTGCGACAGGAGCGGACGTGGTGCCGTTGTCCCAATTGCCTCCGGAAAGCCAATTCTGGGCGGTGGTGCTGGAGTTGTCACTCCCGCTGTTTACGGTGCTGGCACCTCCGTCCCACCAGAGGGTGGCGGCAAATGTGGTGCTCGTACCCGCAGCGAGTAACAATGCGGCGGCCCGGAGACCGAGGGGTTTGCGTGAAAAAGCGGACAACGCGGTAAGGCGACGGGGTTTCATGGATAAATTGGGTATTGGGTTGTATGATCGGACGTCACACAGCCAGCTTCGGATGACAATGGGTCGCTTCGCCCGCGAGGGGTGGAAGCCTGCCAGAACCTGGAAATGCGAACAAAGGGTTTGGGTGTAACTACACTGTAAGTAGTGAGCTGAATACACGCTCGCTTTCGGCAAATGGATGTCAAGCTCCCGGTTTCGGGAGTGTGTGAATTTTCGACATTCGCCGTCCCGAATCATTGATTCCGTGCGAATTCTGTCGCCATCTGGTGCCAGATGGGACGGTTTGCGCCAATCGCGTCAAGCTTGCGGAATCACAGTCCCGCTTCCGCGAGGCGGTCGGCCATTTCGGCCTTCTGGAGTTCGTTGGTGAACTCCGTGAGGTCGCCGGCCACGATACCGGTGAGGTTGTGCGAGGTGTGGCCGATCCGGTGGTCGGTGATGCGGCTTTGGGGGAAATTATAGGTCCGGATTTTTTCCGACCTGTCGCCGGAGCCGATGAGCGAGCGGCGGTGGCTGGAATAAGCGTCCTGCTGCTCCCGGAGTTTTTGTTCGTAGAGTTTGGAACGGAGGATCTGCAGAGCCATTTCCTTGTTCTTGATCTGGGACCGTCCGTCCTCGCACCGGACGTAGAGACCGGTGGGAAGGTGGAAAATCTGGACAGCGGATTCGGTGCGGTTGACGTGCTGGCCGCCAGCGCCACCCGCCCGGCAAACTTCGATGCGGAGGTCCTCCTGTTTGAGTTCGACATCGACTTCCTCAGCTTCCGGCAGCACGGCGACGGTGACGGTGGAGGTGTGGACCCTTCCTTGGGTTTCAGTGGCGGGCACCCGTTGGACGCGGTGGACCCCGGACTCGTATTTGAGATAGCGGAACACCTGCTCCCCGGTGATTTTCAAGATGACCTCCTTGAATCCTCCGACTTCGGAAGGAGAGCTTTCAAGGTGCTCCGCCTTCCAACCCCGCAGATCGGCGTAGCGCTGGTACATGCGCATCAGTTCGGCGGCGAAGAGCGATGCCTCATCTCCACCGGCACCCGCCCGGATTTCCACAAGCGCGTCGCGGTCCTCGCTCGGGTCGGCGGGAAGGAGGGCGTATTGAAGCTCCTCCTGTAGTCCGGAGATGGTCTTTTCCTGTTCGGGGATCTCCTCGGCGGCCATTTCCGCGAAATCGGGATCTCCTGATCTGACGAGTTCCTGATTGTCCGCGAGCTGGCGTTTGACGTCCTGCAATTTATCCCAAAGATCGAGCGAAGCCTTGAGCTGGCGGTGCTCGCGAAGGATGGCCGTGGCCCGCTTGGGATTGGAGAAAAGTTCCGGGTCGCCCACGGCTTCCTCAAGTTCTGAGAAGCGGTCGCGGCGTTTGGAGATAAGAGAGGAATAGTCCATCGAAAGGGAAGTCGGCTGCCGGGGAGGTGGGGAGAGGTTGGGTTCTCAGGGGGCTGGCTGTCCAGTCCTTCTGGAAGTGGATGATCCTCGGGCGGCAGGCGATCGAGGAGGCCGGAACGCGGGTATGTCCGGGATGAAAAAGTTTGATGACGGAAAACGTAGTCCGCGGATGAACCGGAGGCGTGTGCTTGGATTGACTTTGGCTGGGATGGCGGCGGGAGCGGGGTGTCGGCGCGAGCAGCCGGTGGAAGCAGTGAAAAAGGTGGAAACCAGGAAGAATAGGGAGGGGGATGATCTCGTCCCTGTGACGGTTGATCCCGCGCTGGAGATCCGCACGGTCGCGGGACTGCGCCCTTTCCGGCCATCCGGATTCGTGGTACGCAGGGAAGAGGCGGCTGGGAAAATCCTCGTCCACAACTACGGCCATGGCGGTGGCGGGATGACCCTGTCGTGGGGTAGTTCGGAACTCGCGGTGAAACTGGCGGGATCACTCGCCGGAGTATCCTGCGGCGTCGTCGGAGGAGGAGTGATGGGCCTCAGCACGGCGCGCCTGCTGCAACTGCGGGGGGCGAGCGTGACGATCTACACCGCCGCGCTGCCACCGGATACCACATCAAACATTGCGGGCGCGCAATGGTGGCCGTTTTCCGTGTTCGACAATGACCGGCGGACCGAGGCGTTCGCGGCGCAATATTGCGAGGCGGCGGCTTTTTCTTACCAGTATTTCCAGCGCCTGGTCGGACCGCATCGTGGCGTGAGATGGCTGCCGAATTATTACCTGAGCAATGATCCGCCCAAAAACGGTTGGATCAGCGGGCCCGGCGGCGTGCTGCACCCGTTGCAGGTTGGATTCCATGACTTCGGTCCTGGAGAGCACGTTTTCCCTGCCAATTACGCCCGGAGGTTCCACACCATGATGATCGAACCGTCGATCTACCTGCCTTCCCTGCTCGAAGAAGTCGAGGACGCGGGCGGGAAAATCCTGATCCGGCCCATGGCGAACCGGGATGAGATGCTGTCCCTCCCGCATCCGGTGGTTTTCAACTGTGCGGGCCTGGGCGCGAAGCAGCTCTGTGATGATCCGGAACTGATGCCCATCCGAGGACAGCTCACCTTCCTCCTGCCGCAGCCAGCTGTGAACTACAACCTGATCAGCGAGGATCTCTACATGTTCCCGCGCACGGATGGCATCCTGCTGGGGGGCACCTACGATAAGAACCAATGGGACCCGGCCCCCGACATGGCCCGGCGCACCCGCATTGTGGCGGCGCACCGGGAAATGTTCGAAGGGATGCGGCGGATACAGGCCGGCGGGTGAGAGGTGCCGGTTTATCTCGAAGCGATCACCTCCACGGTGAATCCCTTGAGATATCCCGTTTCCGGGATGGAGATCAGGATCGGGTGGTCCGCGCGCTGGGAGTGGTTCATGACAAGACGCGCTGATTTCTTCGCATCAATGGAGGCGGCGACAAGGTTTTCCATGTAGAGTTCGCGCGAGGCGTGGTAGGAGCAGCAGAAGGTGGAGAGGAGGCCGCCCTTGTCGAGGAGCTTGAGCGAGCGCAGGTGGATCTCCTTGTAGCCGCGCATGGCGTCCATGAGCGTGGCCTTGTTGCGGGTGAAGCTCGGAGGATCGAGAATGATGAGGTCGTACTCCGGCTTGGCGTGTTTGAGGAAATCGAAGACATTGTGCTCGATAACGTCGATCTCCACACCGTTGAGTTTTGCGTTCTTCCTCGCGGCTTCACAGGCGCTGGCGGAGACGTCCACGGCGGTGACATGGGCGGCGCCGGCTTTCGCACAGGCGAGGGCGAATCCGCCTTGATTGGTGAAGCAGTCGAGCACGCGTTTTCCCTTGGAGAGTGCGGCGACTTCGGCGTGGGCCTGGAACTGGTCGAGGTAGAGGCCGGTCTTCTGTCCGTCATAGAGATCCACTTCGAAGATGATGTCGTTCGCGCGGACCTGGAAACTGCCGGGATTTTCTCCATGCAGCATCTCGATCCCCGGCTCCATGCCTTCCGCCTTGCGGTAGGGAGAGTCGTTCCGGAGGACGATGGAGGCCGGATTGAGGAGGGAGATGAGAGCGTCCCGGATGATCTCCTTGCGCAGGTCCATGGCGAGCGTGAGGGTTTGCACCGACAGGTGGTCGCCATAACGGTCCACGATCAGGCCGGGCAGGCCGTCGGACTCGGACCAGACGAGGCGGGCCAGCGTTTCATCGATTCCGGAAGCTTTCCGGTGTTCGATCGCCTGGCCGATGCGGCGGGTGAAGAAATCCAGATTGAGATCCTGCTTCCGGCGTGAGAAGCGTCGCGCGACGATCTGCGACTGCGGATTGTAAATGGCGGTGCCGAGCGGGCGATCCCGGAAATCCTTGAGTGTGATGACGTCTCCTGGTTGTGGATTGCCGAAGGTTTTCTTGATCTCGGTGGCATAAATCCATTCGTGACCGTGGAAAATGCGTGCTCTGGGTGCGATGATGATGCCTGCCATGGGGCGGAAATCTCTGCCGGGAATGGGCCGCATGTCGAATGCGAAACAGCAGGTGAGTGAAATCTGGTGAGATTTTCCCCTTGATCCCGTCCGCCTGAATCCCTAGGCAGAGGGCCACCAATCATGGGACAACAACTTAAAAAGATCATCAAACGCCGTCGCCGCGCCGATTATTTGAAGCGCAAGGCTGAACAGCTGAAGCTCGGCGGCACCGTGAAAAGCTCCGCTGTCAAGAAGGCCGAGCCTGCGAAGAAGGCTCCGGCCAAGAAAGCCGCCGCCGCCAAGAAAGCTCCAGCGAAGAAAGTCGCCAAGAAAGCTGACGAAGTGGTGGAAACCGCCGCTCCAGAAGCGACCGAGACCGAGGAATCCTGAGATTCCGGTTTTTTCGATCTCCGAAGAATTTTACGGGCTGCTCCAGAAGGGGCGGCCCGTTTTTTCGTTATCCTGCAACGGGCGGAAATACTCTCCGTCACAACGTCGGTAGAATCAACGGCTTGATCGCGGATTTCTTGAATTCCTGAATCTTCGGAAGCGAAAGTTTTCGGGTCACCGGGTCCCATTGGTAGGGCGCTCCATAGATGGGATCATTGGGGACCGGCTGGCCTTTGAGGATGGCGAAGGCGGCTTGCGTCATTCCCGTCTGGACTTGGTACCTTTCCCAAGTGTCACGCAGGTTGTGGCTGTCCGTTGTCATGCCATGTTCTTTGGCGATCCGCTGGCTGCGCAGCGAGAGGTCCTTATAGCCGGGGCGGACGACAGGGTTTGACGGAAGGTCCGATAGGGAGAGTGATTCGTTCCGGTTGACGAACGACCGGGATGCCTGGGTGTAGGCCTCTGCCAACGCTTCCGCATCGGCGGGAGTTCCGGGATCCTTCGTATCCGCCAACGCGGGAAGGAAGACCCCGGGCATGTAGGCATTCCATTCGCCCCGGACCAGCCGTGCGAAATCGGCGGGTTGGCGGAGTGTCGGGTTCGCCGCATTTTCCCAAGCCGTGACATCGGTCCCGGAGGGAAGGGCCGGGAGGATGTTGGAAAGGACGTATCGGTCGATGGTTTGTTGGACGTTGGCACCGACGAGCCCCTGCATGAAGGTGGGGGCCTCGCCATTCCTCAGATGATCGGCGAGTCCGTTTGCCGCCCGGATGGATTCCAACGCACGGCCGATATCGCCTTGTTCGGCAAAAAGTCTGGCCTCCATGAGAAATGCCTTGGAAAAATCGCGGGCTGCCATGCCCGTTTCGAGTACCGTTTCATCTTCGGAAAAGCCTCCGGAGGATCGCTCCGGCATGAGGGCGATGGCGCGCGCTTCATCCAGCAACGCCCGGTTGTCATCCAGCCAGTCTTTCACGGAGTGCGAATTCCACGGAAACTCCTTGGTGACTCCGAAGTGCGCCTTGAGCTTGTCCGGCAGGTCGATGAGGCCGGATGCACCCGGCTTTATCGTGTCACGCAGGCGTTTTTCGAAACGTGCCCACTGCAGCAGTCCGTTGCGTTCGGCTGGAAGGTCTTTGTAAGTGACCGAGAGTTCGGGGTAGCGGACCAGGATGCGTCCGTACCACGCCTTCCCCAGCTTCATGAGCTTGCGATACTTTTCTTGATCCTGCGGATTTTCCGATTGCTTGAGGTTGTAAAAATGACTGCCGAAGTCGTGACCCATCTCGCTTTTCCACGGATTCAGCTTCGAGTGCGCCAAACTGAAAAGGCTGTCATCATACCAACCCAGCGGCTTGGAGCGGGCTCCTGCGGCAGGAGGTTTTGAGCCCCAGGTTGAGATGTCCGGTTCATCGAAGGTCCCCGCAAGCCAGACACCCCCGCACATGAGCAGGACAGGGATCAGCGGAATGGCGAGCCAGATAACACGTTTGGAGGGGCGGTATCTCATGTACCCTACCATCCGGGATTCCGATGATTGGAGGCAAGAGATGATTTCGATATCGAACGAGGAAGATCAAACGGCGGGAAAACGGCCGATCACGCCCGCCCGGCTCGCTGATCAGTCTCTTTTCTTACGTCTTATGTCTTGCCGTCTCCCGTCTCCAGTGCACGTTCCGGCCATGAACGCGGCGGTGAACTACAAGATCGGCAACGAAAAACTGGTGAAGGTGCTGGAAGGAGCGTCGTCACACCTGCGCGGCCTGCTCGACCGGCAGGGACGGCCGGACGGCGCGCTGCGCATCGCGGTGGTCGGTGGCGGGTGCTCTGGCCTCCAGTATAAGATGGACCTTGTCGACGGCCCGCGCGACCGGGACATCCTGGTGCCGAGCAACGGAGTGAATGTCGTGATCGACCCGAAGAGCGCGCTCTTTGTCAGCGGAAGTGAACTGGATTTTTCCGACGATCTCCAGCAGGGAGGTTTCAAGGTGAGCAATCCGAACGCGGTGGTCACCTGCTCCTGCGGCGAGAGTTTCGCGGCTTGACCGGGAAAACGAGGTTGATTGATTCGGGAAATCCGCGACGTTTCGGCATTCATGAAATTTCAGCGAGTCCTGATGGTTGCGGGATTTTCCACGTGGTCGTGGACCGCGTACGCCGCGCCGGAACCCACCACCGTGCCTTCTCCTCCGGAGAAATCCGTGGAAGTGCTCGTCCAGGAACTTGCCGATCCGAAATTCCGCACACGGGAGGAGGCCAGCCGGAAGATCTGGCAAATCGGAGATCCGGCACTCCCCGCATTACAGGCTGTCGCGGAGGGCAAGGATCCCGAGCAGGCTTACAGGGCACGGGAATTGATCCGGAAAATCCAGCTCTTCATCACTCCCGAGACAGATCCCACGGTGATCGCCATTGTCGAACAGTATGCCAAGGCCTCCGGACGGGAAAAGGAGAAACTTTTTGAGGAACTCATCCGCAAACGCGCGTGGCGGCAGCTTCTCAAGCTTTATTCCAATGAGTCGAGCGCAGAGCTGCGGGCCAGCCTCGAAGAACCGCTGCGTTCCAATCACGAGGGGAATTTCGGCATTTCCGCCGTGGCCGTGATCGCGGCGCGTGAAAGCCTGGGAAAGGGCGATGCCGATAGCGCGCGGGAGTTTTTGGAAATGGCTCCGGCCACGGCGACCGGCCTGCTCGCGCTGGCGAATTTCCACCGCAACCAAGGGACTCTGGATGATGAGTTGAAGCGCGCGCTCACGCTCAAAGGACCCCATGCCGACGCCTGGCAACTCGCGTTGTACCGTGCCTCCGGTAATGTCGGAGCCGCGAAGAATGCCGCCACCGCGGCAGGGGAATCGAAGATCTCCGCTGTGATGTCCGTCCTGCTTGGCGATCCGATTCCTTGGTTGCAGCGGGAGAAAGGAGATTCGGGTGCCGAAAAGAATGCCACGGCCTACACCGATCTCGCGATCCGGCGCTGGCAGGGAAAGCCGATCCGCGAACTGGATCGATATCCGCTGATGCTCGCGTTGAACGGGCGCGGGGACCAGGACCAACTGGCCGCCATCAACGCGTTGTACTTGCTCGGCGAAACAGCAATGGCGGACACCGCGTTTGTTCAAAGTTCGAAATTGGGTGGTTATGTTTACAACGAGATGGTCGAACGCGTCCCGGAAGCGTTGAAAATTCTGGGACTCGATCCGGAAAAGCCGGACTACACCGCATGGGTCGGCGAGAGGATTGGGATACTGAGGAAGGATGATAGCGAGGAATACAATCCTTCCGATGCGACCCTGGATCTCCTTTACCTGGTGAACTTTCTGGAAAGCCGCGGACTGGCCCAGCAGGCCGAGGATGCGTACCTGAAGCCGCTGCTCGCCCTTGCCGGGGAAAATGAGGATCATTTCACCCGGTTTTTGAGATATCTGTGCGGTTCCACACGTGGTGCGAGATCACGACACGATGGAGCCCCCGCCTTGTTGCAAAAACTGATCGGTACCTGGGCGGGTGACAATGAGGAGCGCTGGGACGACGCCCTGGGCTTCCTGTTCGGCGAACAGGAAGAGGTCCGTGTGTTATGGGAATGGCTGGCGGAACTCGACCCTCAGGCCGGTCGCGCGGAACGCCTCTCCGGGATGCTCTCGGTTTTCGGCGTCGGGCGCGACCCCGCCAAACTCCGGGAGAAATGGGTGGAGCTCGCATGGGCGGACGTCCAAAAAACTCCCTTGGAAAAGCGTGAAGCGATTTTGGAGAAAATGATCTTTCTTGTCGGGCAAACGTCGGACGCGGCCAACCAGCTCAAGCTTTGGGACATGCTGCCGGAGGGGAAACGCGAGGAAATCATGGGCGGTGTTTTCCTGGATAACTTCACCGCTGCGGGACGCTGGACCGAGGCGGCCGAGTGGGAGCTCAAACTTATCGAGGCCCGCGCCAAGGCCAAGCTTGATCCGGTACCCACCCTGCACGCCCGGGCCGCCGCATTTCTGCGGCGCGCCGGGAAGGCGGAGGAGGCTGCCGCTCACGACAGTTGGGTGGAGAAACTCGCCCTCGGCTATGACGCCGAAGCGATCTCGATTTCCTACAGCGAGGGTGGAGACTACACGCGTGCCGCGATCTGGATGGAACGGGCTGTCCGTGAGTGCAATCCGGAGAACCCCCAGACCCTCGCCAGGGTTCTGGAGGCCCACCAGGCGTTGTTGATGGAACAGGGGAGCTGGCTGCAATTGGCGGCTCATGCGGAGGTCCGGGCGCAGATCGCGGCGGCCGAGGTGCCGCCAAGCTCGAACCCCGTGGCGCTGCAAATCCTGCGTTTCCAGTCCGACCTCGGACGGGCGCTCGCGAATCTCAAGGCAGACCGCGCCGGATCCGTCGCGCTGATCAATCAGGCTCTCGGGAATTTCCCCAGCGACGGAAGTCTGGCTGACGACTTCTTTCCCGCCGTGCGCAAGGCGGGGCTGCTGAAGGAGCATGATGAGTGGTTTGAAGCGGCATGGGCGCGCATGTCCCGCGTGCTCGAACAATTTCCAGACTGTGACAACACCCGGAACACCGCCGCCTGGCTGGCTTCACGTGCCCGGCTCAAGCTCGATGAAGCCGAAGCGCTGGAGACCAGGGTCATCGCACTCAATCCGGAGGAATCCTCCTACCTCGATACCATGGCGGAGATCCGGTTCGCCAAAGGAGACCGGAAGGCGGCGCTCGAGCATTCCGCCCGCGCCGTCAATTTCGAACCCGGAGGCCCCCAGGCCCCCATCCTGCGCCGGCAGCACGAACGTTTCCGCACCGAGCCCATGCAGAAGTGAATGACAGACCGGACGCCTGTGTTCCCGGATAGGAGGGCCATCTAACTCAACACCCCGCTTGACAGCGGGCCTGCTCTAAGGCGGGATTCCCGCCCCATGGCTAAACTATCCATTCGCGATCTCGATGTTTCTTCCAAAGAAGTCCTCATGCGTGCTGACTTCAACGTCCCGCTCAAGGATGGCGTCATCACCGATGACACCCGGATCCAAGGGGCGATCCCTTCCATCCGCCATCTGATTTCGGGCGGTGCCAAGCTCGTGCTTTGCTCCCACCTCGGTCGTCCCACCGGCGGCTTCGAGGCGAAGTTCTCCCTTGCTCCCGTGGCAGCCGCACTTTCCGCCATCCTCGGCCAAGAGGTGAAACTCGCTCCGGACAGCATCGGTGAGGAAACGGCCGCCCTCCGCGCCGCCCTCCAACCGGGCGAGGTCCTGTTGCTTGAGAACACCCGTTTTTATCCCGAAGAAGAGGCCAACGACTCCGGCTACGCCGAGAAACTCGCCGGCTCGGCTGAAATTTTCGTCAACGACGCGTTCGGCACCGCTCACCGCGCGCACGCCTCCACGGAAGGTGTCACCCATTTCGTGAAGCAAAGCGCTTCCGGATTCCTTCTCGACCGCGAGCTGGAATACCTCGACGGCAAGCTCCAGAACCCCGAGCGGCCCTTCCTCGTCATCATGGGCGGCGCCAAGGTTTCGGACAAGATCCAGGTCATCACCGCGCTCATGGAGAAAGCCGACGCCTTCCTCATCGGCGGCGCGATGGCAAACACCTTCCGCAAGGCGCAGGGCTACAAGACCGGCAACAGCCGCGTGGAAGGCGACAAGCTCGACCTCGCTCTCGACATTCTCGCCAAGGCCGAGGCCAAGGGCGTGAAGTTCCTGCTTCCTGCCGACACCCGCGTGACCCAGGAGTTCAAGGAAGGTGCTGAGACCCAGGTCACCGGCGTTTACGGCCAAGGGGGCGAAACTCCCGATGGCTGGGAAGGCATCGACATCGGTGATGTCGCGATCGCCGAATTCTCCGAAGAAGTCGCCAAGGCGAAAACCATCATCTGGAACGGCCCGATGGGCGTGTTCGAACTCGACAGCTTCGCCAAGGGCACCAAGGCCATCGCCGAAGCCATGGCGGCGAACGAAGGCACCACCATCGTCGGTGGCGGTGACTCCGTCACGGCCGTCAACAAGTTCGGTCTCGATGACCGGATGACCTTCATTTCCACCGGTGGTGGCGCATCCCTCGAGCTCCTCGAAGGAAAGACCCTCCCTGGTGTGGCCGCTCTCAGCGAAGCCTGATTTCCGTCCAAACCCTCCCAACCACTGAAACCATCATCATGAATCGTAAACCGATTTTCGCCGCCAACTGGAAGATGAACAAGGGCGCTTCCGAAACGGAAGACTTCATCAAGAGCTTCCTGTCCAAGCTGCAAGGCCAGGATTTTCCCTGTGAAATCGTCATCGCGCCTCCGTTCGTCTCGCTGCCGAAGCTCGCGGACCTCCTGCACACCGCCACTGCGGTGCAGAACGCCCATGCCATCCAGATCGCCGCACAAAACTGCTCGCAGTTCGACTCCGGTGCCTACACGGGTGAGATCAGCGTGCTGATGCTGCGCGAGTTTTTCGTCCACTACGTCATCCTCGGCCACAGCGAGCGCCGCGCCATCTACGGCGAGACCGACGCGATCATCAACGCGAAGATCAAGAAGGCCCGCGAAGCGAACCTGAAGCCGATCTTCTGCATCGGTGAGACCCTCGCCGAGCGCGAGGCAGGCAATCTGGAAACCGTCCTCCGCACCCAGATCACCGGTGGTCTTGAGGGGGTTTCCGAGAAGGACCTCGGAGAAACCGTCATCGCCTACGAACCTGTCTGGGCGATCGGAACCGGCGTCACCGCCAGCTCCGAGCAGGCACAGGAAGCTCACGCCTTCGTCCGCTCCGTCATTGCCGACCTCTACGGTGCCGACGCGGCCGCGAAGATCCGCATCCAATACGGCGGCAGCGTGAAGCCCGGCAACGCCGCCGAGCTCATGGCGTGTCCGGATATCGACGGAGCACTCATCGGCGGAGCCGCCCTTGAGCCGCAGAGCTTCCTGGAAATCATCCGCAACGGCTCGCAAGGCGAGTAATTGTCAGAGAATCACAGGCCGCGTGGGAAAACCCACGCGGCTTTTTCATTTAACCTTTCCTGAATTCTTCTGCCTTGTTCCGTGACTTCCGGCTTTCCACGGCAGAATTGCCCCACTAAGTTCCCCGCCATGACCGGTCGCGCCCGCATCCTGCTCCTGATTTCGCTCCTGCTCACCTCCTTCTGCTCGGCGGACCACGTCATCGTCACCGGCGGCACGGCATTGCGGAAATGGGAGAATTACCGCGTCACGGAAGATCAACACGACCGGTGGTGGGCGAACTTCGTCCGCGCCTCCACCCTCCGCATGGCGGAAATCCGCAAGGCTTATGGTGCGAACGCACCCATCGTCTGGCTGGTATATCAACCGGCCTACCAGGCTCGCGGCCGTGAGGATGGCAAGCCATACACTTCATGGATCGCCGAACAGGCGGCGAAGCGCAAGGTCACCCTGGTGTGGTTCAACAGTTCCGGAGATTTCCTCCAGAAACTCAACTCCCGTCCGCGTGGCTCTGTCGAGACCTTTGATTTCTTCGGCCATTCGAACCGCCACGCCTTCATGTTCGATTACAGCGCTGAAATCATCGGCGCCTCCACCGCGTGGTTGCACGAGCGCGATCTGCCGCGCATCCGTTCGTCCATCTTCGCCCGCAACGCCTATTGCAAGAGCTGGGGTTGCCACACCGGAGAAAGCATGAGCGCCGTCTGGAGAAAATCCACCGGCACCGCACTTGAAGGTGCGAGGGGACCCACTGTTTACAATGATGTCGGACAGGGGAAGCTTCCCTTCGTCCGCGGCAGTTGGGTCCGCTGAATCATGCGATCCAGGCGGGGCGGACTGCTCCGCCCGCGTCATGCGTCGTGACAGCGCATCGCCTCAGCTGCCGAGCAGTCTCCCAATGGCTTGCGCGATCTCACGTTTCTGCTGGGACAGTTCACCGACGCGTTGCCGCAGCCGATCCGATTGAGGATGGTTTTTGACCTCATTCATGGTTTCCAACAGCGTGCGTTTGTTGTCCAGCGCGACAAATGAAGATCCCAGCGCGGTCACGGAGTGATGTTTGGCGCGGTAGAAGGCGGACTGTGCGAGGAAGATTCCGCTCATGCCATTGCCTGCTCCGATGAGGTGGGGATGAAAACGGGAAGTGATCATGAAGTCATTTCTTTTCATCGGGATCGATCCATTGACCAGCTCCGCGGGTGTCAGCAGTTTGACGCCCGGGATCGCCTTTTTCAGCAATCGGAAAACCACGCGGTCAGGCTTGCAGCAAAGCCAGAAATACACATCTCCGAACGACTCGGCGGTGAGGCGGATATCTTCGATCAGTTTGCCGGTTGAATCGAATCTCGAGATTTTGGGGAAAAACGACAAATGGAGCGAGGGCTTCTCATCCGGAACATCGGTCGCTCCTGTGGATTTTGCCTGAGGAAACTGGAGAAACACATCATCAAGTCCACAGAGCGCGTTTCCCCGGTCTCCGAGAATTTTCCCGATGCTGTCATGACTGTCCCTGTCCCTCGTTTCGAAGAGATCGAAGTTTTCCAAAACAGAGCGGATGAATCCCTGCCATTCCGGTGGAGGGAGGGGCAGAGGGGTGACTCCGAGTCCCGTTGCGACGACCGGTACTCCGAAGAGCCTTTTCAAGGCGGCGCAACAGCCCAATAAAAATCCGGAGTTCGGCCATGAGCCGGAGATGTAACCGCCGCCCACCAGATGGATGAGCTTTAGCTTTGTGAAATCCGGAACGTCTTCCAAGGGGATCTGGAGCTTGCGCCCGCGGTCGTTCAAGGTAAGCCGGTTCTTGCGGGAGAGCAGGGTGTCCCACAGGCTTTTCTGCTTCCAGTCACGAGGCAGGGGCATCAGTACCGAAGCGTTCGTCATGACGAATTCGAAGCCCCGCGCGCAGTGTTCCCAAAAGGAACCCGGAGCCTTGTCTTGTGCCAATGCCTTGAGGAAAAAAAAGAACCTGGTTTCCGGGTGGGCCCCCCCGTGAATCTTCCGGGACTGGTTGATCGATTTGCAGTCGAGGTGGAGGGGGGTGTCGGGGTGGTGGGTGGCATAGTGGTCCAGCCATTTGCGGACGATGAGCTCGTCGCCGAAGTTTGGGGCGCCGCTACCCGATAGCAGATAGATCATATGTGGTCGGAAATTCGTGCGATACTTTTCCTGCGTGATGTCTTGCCCATTCCCATTGGGGGGGAACTGCTTTTCAAGCGGGGATGGTGGGTAATCGGTTCAGTTGTGTCGGCAACCAAAGCTCGGAATGTACCGTGGACCACATCGCGACGCCGGGAAACTTTCTTGTTCACTCAAACGGGTCAAGGGAAATCCTCCGCCGCCGGGATCCGGAGAATCCACGGATTTGCTCCGTCGGTCCGTCCTTTTCGCTCTCGCTTCTTGCCATCCGCTTGGCGCGGTGTACGAAGTCCGTGCACGGCTCGCCCGGATTTCCACCACCATGACTCTCGCAGAACTTCAATCGCTTCACGATCTTCCGTTTTTCGAACTCCTCAAGCGCGCCCGCGCCGTGCATGAGGCGAATTTCACCGATGGGAAAATCCAGCTCTGCACGCTGCTTTCCATCAAGACCGGCGGTTGCTCGGAAGACTGCGCCTACTGCACCCAGTCCGCCCGCTACGACACGGACCTGCAAAGCCAGCGCCTGCTCTCAAAGGAGACCGTCATGGAAAGCGCCCGCGCCGCCCGTGCGAACGGTTCCACCCGTTTCTGCATGGGGGCCGCCTGGCGTGGTGTCCGTGGAGGCACCGAGCGTTTCAACCAGGTGGTGGACATCGTGAAGGAAGTCTCGTCGCTCGGAATGGAAGTCTGCGTCACCCTTGGCGAACTGGGGCCGAACGAAGCCGTCGTCCTCAAGGAGGCGGGTGTCACCGCCTACAACCACAACCTCGACACGTCGCCGGAGCACTACCCGAACATCGTCACCTCGCACACCTATGAGGACCGCCTCCGGACGATCCGCAACGTGCAGGATGCCGGCATGTCCGTCTGCTGCGGCGGCATCCTCGGCATCAGCGAAACCATCACCGACCGCCTGCGCATGCTGGAGGTGATCTCCAGCTTCAATCCGCAACCGGAAAGCGTGCCGATCAATTCGCTCATGCCGATGCCCGGCACTCCGCTGGCGGACAACCCGCAGGTCGATCCGTTCGACCTCGTCCGCATGATCGCCTGCGCCCGCATCGCCGTCCCCGGCGCGAAGGTCCGACTCTCCGCCGGCCGCACCCGCCTCTCCGACGAAACCCAGGCCCTCTGCTTCTTCGCCGGAGCGAACTCGATTTTCTACGGAGACAAGCTCCTCACCGCCTCGAACCCCGAAGCCCGCAAGGACCTCGAACTTCTCAAAAAACTCGGCCTCGAAACCCTCGAGCCGAATCCCTCCATGGAAGCTCCGCAGGCCGATCTCTCGCAACCCGCGAGCCCGGCGTGCTGCACACCTGCGGGGTGTTGTTGAGAAACACCGCCCGCCAACCTTCATGCCGCGTAAAATCCGAGATCTCATCTCAGACCTTCGCAAGGCGGGATTCGCCTTGGACCGTCAAAAGGGATCACATCGCCAGTTCAAGCATCCTTCATTTCAGGGCATCATCACCCTGAGTGGCGGGGAAGGGGATGACTCGAAAACCTATCAGGAGCGCCAGGTTGCGAAAGCAATTGCCGATTCTAAGTCTGCAGGATAGATTCTCACCATGAAACCGGAAGACCGCTACCATCGCTTCGTCCGCTGGTCCGATGAGGATCAGTGTTACATCGGTTACTGCCCGGACCTTTACTTCGGCGGCACCTGTCATGGAGAACAGGAGGAGGCAACCTACGCGGAGCTTTGCTCCATCGTCCGCGACGAAATCGCCCACCGTCTCGCCAAGGGAGAAGTCCTTCCCAAACCTGCAGTCCGCGCGACCCGAGATTTGGATTTTGCCGCAGCTTAGAGCTCGTTCTTCTTTTGAACCAGCAAGGCTGAAAATATTCCACTTCGATTGAAGTCATAGTCTCATGGGCAGGGCAATCAGATGGGAGCGCGCCGCTCGGCGAACCATCATGGTCACAGCCCAGAAATGAAAAGAAATCGAAGAAGCGAGAGGCATCATTTCGTTCCCCAATTTTATCTGAGGCATTGGTGCAATCACAAGGATCGCCTTTGGGTTCATCCGATGGACGGCAAACAGCCATATGAATCGCGTGCAAATTCTGTCGCCTTTGAAAGAGGGCTCTATTCGACTGAAGATTTACCAGATATTCAAAATTGATTAAGAAGCAGACCTCGGTGGTGTCGAGTCTTTGGTTGCTCCCCAATGGCCTCGGATATTCGACAAAATAGGTGATCCAATAAGAAAGATTAATCTACCTCAACAAGCGGATCAAATCCCTCAACGCCTCTTCTCCCCGGCTTGTCCGGTGCGCGAAGACGTGGGTGATTTTGGGACGGCCTTCGATGGCGACGGCACTTACCGCTGATCCCATCATAGTACCGAGTGTCTGGGGGAGGATGGCCACGCCTGATCCTGCGGCGACCATGAGTGCCACGGCTTGGGCTCGGGGGGATTCCAGGATGACTCTTGGGCGGAAGCCTGCGGCACGGCATAGCTCGCGGACGTGGCTGGCGAAGGCCGGGGCGGATTCGCCGGAGACGGCGACGAATGATTCGTCCGCGAGTGATTTCAGTTTGATACTTTTCCGGCCTGCGAAGGCGTGGGCGGAGGGGAGGAGGCAGACGAGCGGTTCCTTGCGCAATTCGAAGAACCCGATGCCCGCGGCCGCGTCCGGGGTGGCCATGCCGACGAAGCCTCCGTCGAGCCTGCCGTCGGCGATTGCTTTCAACTGTTCGCCCGGTGGCACGTCGTGCAGCATGATCTGGACCTGCGGGTGGCGCTCGCGGAATTCGCGGAAGACTTCCACCAGAGCGTCATTCATCACCGCGCTGACGAAGCCGAGGCGCAGTCGGGCGGTTTCACCGATCGCACAACGCCGCGCGGCTTCTCCGGCGCGGATGAGGCGGCGGGGGATGTTCCGCGTTTCCTCGTAGAACAAGCTGCCTGCGGCGGTAAGTGAGACGTTTCTCGGTTCGCGTAGAAACAACCGCGCGCCGATTTTTTCCTCCAGTGTCTTGATGTGCCGGGAGAGGGGAGGTTGAGCCAGATTCAGCCGTTTCGCCGCGCGGGTGAAGGACAGTTCCTCCGCCACCGCCATGAAGCATTCCAGTTCCCGGATCGAGTAGTCCATACCGATTCGGTATCACAAACGAACGAAACAGGTAATTTTATTATCTCCGGAATTTTCTAAAATCACCGCCATGGCCATCAGCGACACCATCAAAAAAGGCTCCATCCGTGCTCCCCATCGCTCTCTTCTGCGGGCGACGGGGGTGATCCAATCGGAGGAGGATTTCGACAAGCCCTTCATCGCCATCGCGAATTCCTTCGTGCAAATCATCCCCGGTCACGCGCATCTGGATGTCGTGGGTCGCAAGGTGCGCCAGGCGGTGCGGGATGCGGGCGGTGTGCCGTTCGAGTTCAACTGCATCGGCGTGGACGACGGCATCGCCATGGGGCACGGGGGGATGAAATACTCGCTGGCTTCGCGTGAGCTCATCGCGGACAGCATCGAGACCATGTTGCGCGCTCATTGCTTCGATGGAGTGGTGTGTATTCCGAACTGCGACAAGATCGTGCCCGGCATGATGATGGGCGCGGCGCGTGTGGACATTCCCACGGTTTTCGTCTCCGGCGGGCCGATGCGTTCCGGGAGAAATCCCAGCACCGGGAAGTCGCTGGACCTCGCCTCCGTGTTCGAAGCCGTGGGCCAGTTCTCGGCCGACGCCATCACCGGGCAACAGCTTGATGAGATTGAGAAAAACGCCTGTCCCACCTGCGGTTCGTGTTCCGGCATGTTCACCGCGAATTCCATGAACTGCCTGTGCGAGGCGCTCGGGCTGGCCCTGCCGGGCAATGGTTCGATCCTCGCCACTGACCCCGCCCGCGACGCGCTTTTCGAACGCGCGGGCCGCACCATCCTGCGCCTCGTGCGGGACAACATGCGCCCGTCCGACATCCTGACGCGCGAGGCATTTGAAAACGCTCTCGCGCTCGACATGGCGATGGGTGGTTCGTCCAACACCATCCTGCACACCATCGCTGTGGCGCATGAGGCGGGCATCGATCTCACGATGGCGGATTTCAACACCATCTCCGACCGGACACCGCACCTGTGCAAGGTTGCTCCATCCGGCAGTCATTACATGGAAGACATCGACCGCGCGGGCGGCATCCCCGCATTGCTGCAGGTGCTCTCGCGCAAGCCCGGACTGCTCCACCCGGATTGTCTGACGGCCAGCGGACTCACCATCGGGGAGATCGCGGGCGCGGCGGAGGTGAAGGACAGCGACGTCATCCGTCCGCTGGAGAATCCCTACTCGGAAAAGGGCGGACTCGCCATCCTCTTCGGCAATCTCGCACCCGACGGCTGCGTGGTGAAGTCCGCCGGAGTGAGTCCCGCGATGATGCGATTCACGGGCAGCGCCGTGATTTTCGAATCCCAGGAAGAGGCGTCCACAGGCATCCTGCTGGGAAAAGTGAAGGCGGGGGATGTGGTGGTCATCCGTTACGAAGGACCGCGCGGCGGTCCGGGCATGCAGGAGATGCTCGCTCCGACCTCGGCCATCGCGGGCCGCGGATTGGGAGACTCCGTGGCTCTCATCACGGATGGTCGTTTTTCGGGAGCGACGCGCGGCGGAGCGATCGGTCATGTTTCTCCGGAGGCTGCGGCGGGAGGGGCCATCGCGCTGATAGAAAAGGGAGATCGCATCGAGATCGATATCCCGGCCCGCAGCATCCACCTGCATGTGTCCGGGGAAATCCTCGCGGAACGTCGCAGCCGCTGGCAGCCGCCGGAGCCAAGAATCCGCACCGGCTATCTCGCACGTTACGCGGCGATGGTTTCCAGCGCGGATACCGGGGCGATTCTGCGGCCGGTTGCTTGAGAATGTTCGGTTGAGGAGCGCGCTCATTCTGACGACGCTCCTCGGGAGGTGGCCAAGTCCATCCTAGCCGAGGTCGCGGAGTGCTCCGGGGAGAGATGGGGCGGTCACAGCCCGGGATCGAGACCAGTCATGCACCGGGAATTTCAAATTTCTCGTCTCTCCCGAAAGCAACGAATCCGGCCGGGCGTAGCTGCACCATGATCGCCGACATTTCCGCAATCGACCCGATCCTCGTCTTTTTCAAACACGTCGCCAATTCATCCGTATCCATTGCGATACGATATGGGATGCTGGCGGGATTCGCATGGCTGCTCGCCTATGTGATCTTTTACCGGCGGTGGAAGCACCGGAAGGTCGTGCAGAAATTGCCCGCGTCTTCGGAAATCCGGCGGGAGATCATGTATTCGATGTCCTCGGTGGTGATTTTCGCCGCAGTGGGGGCTCTGACGGTTTTTGCCGCGCGGCAGGGCTGGACGCAGTTTTACACGGAACCGGACGCCTATGCCACCGCCTGGTTCTGGGGGAGCATCGCCTGCGCCATCGTGCTGCATGACACGTGGTTCTACTGGACGCACCGGATGATGCACCACCGCAAGCTGTTCCGCTTCTTCCACCGGGTGCATCACCTCTCGCACAACCCGAGTCCCTGGGCCGCCTATGCCTTCGATCCGGCGGAGGCGGTGGTGCAGGCCCTGATTTTTCCACTGGTGGTTTTCGTCATGCCCATCCATCCGGGGGCATTCGCGATCTTCATGGTCTGGCAGATCGTCCACAACGTCGTGGGGCATACCGGTTTTGAAATCCATCCGCGCTGGCTCATCGACTCCTGGCTTGGAAAGATCCTCAACACCACGACGAACCACGCGATGCATCATGAGAAGATGAAGGGGAACTACGGTCTCTACTTCAACGTCTGGGACCGCATCATGAAGACGAACCACGCCAGCTACGAAGCCCGCTTCCGTGAGGTGACGAGCCGCCCCAGGGAGAGCCGAGGACGGTAAACCGGTCGCCCACAGTGCGACCCTCCGATGACGTCAGTCCGCTCGATACCCCGGGAGGGAGTTTGGTTCGGGGATTCATTTTGTCGAAAAAAACGCAAGGTCGCAAGCCGCGGCGATGCCGATGGACCCGGAACGCGGCAACGGATGGCACAAAAAAGCCCGGCGGTGAGGCCGGGCTTTTTTGTGGAATCATTTCAGAGAGGGAGATTATTTGATCTCGTCGTCCTCGTCGATGGTGTGGGTGAGGATGAACTGGAGGTCGTCCAGGCCGAGGTTCGAAGCGAAGCCCTCGTCGCCGAGTACGTTCGTGACGAGCTGGGTCTTCTGGTGCTGGAGGATCCGGATCTTTTCCTCGACCGTGTCCCGGGTGAGCAGACGGTAGGCGATGACCTTGTTCTTCTGGCCGATGCGGTGCGTCCGGTCGATCGCCTGGTTCTCGACGGCGGGGTTCCACCATGGATCGTAGAGGATGACGTAGGAGGCGGAGGTGAGGTTGAGGCCGGCGCCACCAGCCTTGAGGGAAAGCATGAAGACGGATGGCTCCTTGGTGGTCTGGAATTTCTCGATCTCGCCTTTCCGGTCCTTCGTCTGGCCGGTGAGGTAGTTGTAGGGGCGGTTTTCGAGTTCGAGGCGCGCCTTGATAAGGTCGAGCATCGAGACGAACTGGGAGAAGACGAGCACCTTGTGGCCTTCCTCGTGAAGCTGGTCGAGCAGGTAGAAGAGGGACTCCATTTTGGCGGATTCCTCCTTGAGATATTTCGGGTCGATGAGGCCGGGGTGACAGCAGATCTGGCGCAGCCGCATGAGGCCTTGCAGGATGGCGAAGCTGTTCTTCTTGACCGCCTCGTCGGAGTCGAGACCGAGGAGGGCCTTCTGGATCCGCTTGAGCTCGTTCTTGTAGAGCTCGAGCTGGATGCCTTCCATTTTCGCGTAGACTTCCTCTTCCGTCCGTGGCGGAAGGTCCTGGGCGACCTGAAGCTTCGTGCGGCGGAGGAGGAAGGGACGGAGGCGGGAGGCGAGGCGGGTTTGAGAAAGGGGATCCTTCCGCTTGTCGAAGCGCTTCTTGAAGTAGGCGCGGCTGCCGAGCACGCCGGGCATCGCGAACGCCATCAGCGACCACATGTCGAGCAGGCGGTTTTCGATCGGTGTTCCGGTGAGGACGAGGCGGTTCTGGGAGTCCAGCTCGCGGGCGCACTTGGCGGCCTTGGAGTCCGGGTTCTTGATCTGCTGTCCTTCGTCAAGGATGGTGGTGAGCCACTTGATGCCATTGAGTTCTTCTCCGCAAACGCGCAACTGGGCGTAGTTGAGGACGAGGATGTCGATGTGATTCTGGATGTGGTCGACATCGATGTCGTCGCGGTTCTTGAGGATCTTGACGGTGAGCTGCGGTGTGAATTTGCCCGCTTCGCTATACCAAACGTCGAGAACGGACTTGGGACAGACCACAAGGGCGGGCTTCTTCATGCCGCCGGTCTTCGCGTGCTCCTCGAAGAGCCAGAGAAGGTAGGTCAGCGACTGGATGGTTTTTCCAAGGCCCATGTCGTCCGCGAGGATGCCGCCGAAGTTGTTGACGGAAAGGTAGGCGAGGAACTTGAAACCGTCGATCTGATAGGGCCGCAGTGTGGCGTTGAGGCCGTCCGGGACGTTGGGGTTGACCTCGAGCTGGATGTCTCCGGCGCGGTTCTTGATGCGTTCCCATGCCTTGGGATCGAAGACTTCCGCGGCTTTCGGATCGGCAAGCTGGAGGGCGTGCATGCGGTGGGTCTCGCCGGAGAGATCGAACGGATCGAGTCCGAGACGGGTGACAGCCTCGCGTTGGTCGGCGTCGAGCTTGATTTCCAAGCGCATCCACGAGCCGTCGTCCATGCGGACATAGCCACCGCGGGCGGCGACAAGCTGGCGGATCTGTGCCTTGGAGAGATTGACGCCCTGCACGTCGATGACGATGCGGAGGTCGAACCAGTCGATGTCCTGGCCCACGACCTCGAAGCGGACGGCGGCGGTGACCGGGTCCGCCAGGATGGAGCGCAGGCGGAGATCGATGTCGAGCTCGATGCTTTCCGGCATGGCCTTGATCCACTCCGCGAATTTTTCGGGGAACTGTTTGGTGATGCGGGATTTGAAGGAAAGCAGCTTCTCATCGTAGCTGAGGCCCATCTCTTCAAGAATGGTGGGGACGGGATACAGGTCCTCACGGGCGAAGCGGAGAAGCTGCTTGCCCTTGACCGGTTGTTGCTCGGAGAGTTCCCAGCCTTCCTTGGTGAGGCGCTCGGTGCGGCGGCCCTTGGTCTCGATAGCTTGGACGTCGATGACCAAGTGCTCGGTCTCGGCGGCGGTGAGGCCGGCGACGAGGCTCATCGAGAACTTGGGCTTCAATTCCAGATCGACCACGCGCTTCTTGAGCGACTCAGGCAGGGAGGCACCGATTTTCCGAAGGAATTCCACACCCTCGAGCGAGTCGATGACCCGCGTCGGGATGAGGTAACGTGGCATGACGTCGGTTTCCTCCAACCAGCGAGGCGGGCCGGGGAACACGGTTTCGTCGGACTGATAGAGTTCCTTGCGGCCGGGAAGCAGGCGGACGGAGTGGGAGACATTTTCCCCCGCGGCGGTGACGAGCTGGAGGGCGAAGCTCTTCGCATCGTATGGATCATCCTCGCAAACCCACGAGAGACGGTCTTCGACGACCTTGAACTCCCGTTCGTCGAGGTTGACGATGTAGCCCTTGAGCGCGGGCTGGCGGAACACCCGGTTCATGAACCGGCAGGATTCCTCCTGATCGAAGTCGAGGGTGGTCTCGCCGTATTTGCGGAAGAACGCGAGGTAGTGTTCCCACAGCGTCTGGCTGGAGGCGTCCATCAGAAGCGCGGCTTCGTGATGGAGGTTCACGTAGTTCTCGATGTCATTTTTCTCGCGCAGCTGGACCCAGACGCCGGATTTCTCTTCCTTTATTTCCAAACGGGCCTCGTTGATGGTGGCGACGAGCCGGAAGGCGACATTGAGCGGCGCGTCCTGGGGAGGACGTTCGTTGACCTGCTCGATGCGCTCGTACCACGAAGCCACCTCGCGCTCCTGCTCCCAGTCCGCCATTTTCTTCTGCACGTGACCGAGGTCGGTGATCACGCTCATGAACTCGGGGTAGGGGAGCTTCTTCTTGTAGAAAGCGTATGCGATGTAGTTCCAGAATTCGAGGATGTCACCCGGCGGCATGGGCCACAGTTCAAGCGGCTCGTAGGTGGTGATTTCCCAGCGCGGAGTGATGCGGACCATGTCGTGGTCGTGGAGCTCGCCCTCGATGACGTAGCGGCGGTAGCGCTTCTCGATCTTCGTGACGAAATCCGCTTCCTTGTCGTCAAGCTCGCGGCCGAGTTTCTCCTCGATGATGTCGAGCACCGGAGTGTCGTCGAACTCGTTCGGCGACTCGGGAAGATCCTCGCCACGGTGCATGCGCTCCATCATGGTGGCATACTGGCAGGCCCCGGCGATCAGCTCGTCTTCGGCGGTACAGGAACCAAACCATCGGTTGCCCTGCAGGCGGAGGCTGGTGCGGAAGATGCCGGTCTCGTCCTCGACACGGCCTTGGATGAAGAGATGATTTCCGAAGATCTGAGTGACCGCTCCATCCTTTTGAAGCATCTCACCCCGTTTTCTGGCCTCTTCTGGAAAACTATTGAGAAAATTGAGGGTCGCTCGGTCTGGATTCATCGCGTCTGGAATGGGAAGAATTACCCGGCAATTTCCGCACGCAGCAACTTGCCGCGCCACGCAGCGCCGGGAAGCGAGCTTAAATCACGTCCTTCCGGGGACGCAATAAAAACCTTAGGTCCCGGCTTTTTTGCGTCATTGGTTGGAAGGGTGATGTAAGGAAAATTCCCTACATGGATCGCGGGGTTAATTTTTCCCCGCCACCATCGCCCGGAATGTGATGCCGAGACCCCCGATCACGAAGAGCGCGGGGAACCAGATCGAATACCCGGGCGCGAGTGAATCGGTCTTCAAAACAGCGGAATCCGGAGCCGCCGGATTCACATGGCAGAGGGCGGACTTGCCTGCTGGCAGTTCGGAGACGCGTTGTTCGATCAACGCGCGGTTCGATGACCAGGGACTGCCGCGAAGCGTCAGGTGGTCGCCCGTGTGAGGGGTCCCTTTCCATTCATAGCCAAAGCTGAGGGCGTGACGGAATTCCGGAGGCGAATTCTCGTCATGCTTCCTCTCCTCGACTTCCGAGGAAAGGATCACGCACGCGACCTCCGGCCATGACCGCATCTCGCGCGCCCGGAGGAAACTGCGGCCCATCAACCAGACGAAGAGTCCGCCGACCAACGCAAGGCTGAGTCCTATGATGGCGAGATACCACCGACCGGCGGCATTGCTGCCAGAAGTTCTTTTCGTGGGGTGGAGATTCTCTGCATCCGGTGGCATGCGGGGATGGTTGGCACCCTGCGAACGACGGCACCACACGAAATATTGCGATTTTGAAAAATTTGCTTCAAATTAGCACGAGATAAGCTACACATGGGGTAGTGAAAGTTACCCAAATGGGTAATCGACATTGTAGCTACATTGTGAAAACGTCGTCTGATCCCGCTGAGAGGCGGGATGATCACGCTCACATTTCGATGCTGAGATACTGATAAGTAAAAAACCAATTCTCTGATGAATGCTCCCAACCGGCCGAAAATACCCCGTTTCGTAGGCTGAGAAGGACATTGGTCAGTGTGATTTATCGTTACCCAATGCGATGAAACAAAACCCAAAAAAGAACCAACCAAGAGGCTTTGCCCTCGTCGTCACCTTATCGATGATGATCCTTCTGACCGTCATCGCGGTGGGATTGCTCACACTTTCTTCGGTCTCGATACGAACCGCGGCCAGAAACGATTCCATGTCGCTCGCCCGGGCGAATGCGAAACTGGCCCTCATGATCGCGATCGGTGACCTGCAGAAGACCGCAGGCCCCGACAAGGCGATCACCGCTCCAGCCAATCTTGTGGACGCAAACGCGGCTCCTGGCGTGACCGGGGTTTGGAAGTCATGGAAAGCCGGTCACACCAGCCCCAACTATGACGCGAAATCCGCCTCCAATTTCCAAGGATACCTGATCTCCGGATCGGATGTCACGGGAGTCGATCTCGAATCGCAACCCAATCCCGGGGAAGTGCCTGACACCAAGACGGCGTCCAAGGACACACGGAAGCTCGTCGGCAGCAGCAGCGTCGGGACCAACAACTCCTCTGCGGAAATCAACGCACCGGTCCTGACGGTCTCGGGCAAGTCGAAGGCTACCACCGGCGGACTCGCCTGGGTCACCATGGATGAGGGAGTGAAAGGGCGGATCGATCTCATGCCCGCAACGGATCCGGCTTCGACGGGCGACTCGATCGCGCAGATCGGCGCTCCAGCCCGGAACGGTTTCGAAGGGATTGCAAAACTGGATTTCCTGAACAAGAAAAACGAGGATCTCAAGGAACTTAACACGATCCTGCCGAAATTGGTCAGCCTGAAACAAGCGGGTTTTCCAGCCAACGACAAGGAAGCCACCGCCAGATATTTCAACGATTTCACCGTCGCGTCGAACTCCCTTCAGGTGGATGTCGCGAACGGCGGGCTCAAGACCGATCTGAGCGTGCTTTTCGACAATCCTTCTGCGACCGCCACGACGCTGCCCGATGCCTATGCGAACCGTTACCTGTATTCGGATGACGCGGTCCCATTTCAAGGGGCGAGCATGAATGCCGACATCCGGTGGGATTTCTATGCGAACTACGCCCGGCTCTACCGCCGTGTGACGGCGAACGACCTCAAGGCCGGGATGAAGGCCGCGCTTCCCGCGGGATATGGCACCCTCAAGAAGACCGTCGATTCCAAGCTCAAGGGTCCGCGATATGAGGCAACCGCAGCAAACCTCAAGCAGCCGATCCTGTTGCCTACAGTGCTCCGGGTGGACACCATCTTCAGCATTGTTGCGCACGACAGTCACGGCAACCGCACCCCTGCGGGTTCGCCATATAACAAGATGTTGTTCCTGACCTACCTGCCGGTGGTCACGCTGCACAATCCTTACAACGTCCCATTGCGGGTCAACAGTCTCCAAGTGGAGTTCTCCGACATTCCCGTTGGTTTCGAGTTCCTCGTCAATGGCCTGCCAACCACCAACGCGGGGTTGGACACGATCAACAACTTCTACGTCGACGCAGGCGACCGTGGAGCTTCGAAAGTTTTCAACATGCAACTCTCCAACAGTCTGAGCGGCCCCGTCGACGTGCCGATAGGAGCGGGCGAAACGAGGATTTTCGGAACTCCGTTTCCCGCCACAGCCACTTGGGCGAGTGAAGTCGGGTCGAATGGCAGCGGGTCGTCATTGATGTTCGACTGGCAAAGCAATCAGACGGGACAAACCGCGGTGGCCAACACGATGCCCGGCTTGTGTTCTCCAGGGAACATTGGAATCGGTTTTCATGTGGACTGGCTCGCCCGGGACGGAGTCCGTTCCCAATGGGTTACGGACCGGAGAAACGACGGAGTGGTGATGCTCAAGGATGATGATGTCATCAAGGTCAACTATGGTCCGAAGATCCCCAGCACCGCGGCGGCCAGCAACTCGTTTGGCGTCACCGTGAGACTGGGCAGCCAGGAGGCTGCGAAAACCCAGGTTTTCTATCGGGACGAGGCGAGATTGAAGGCCATCATGTCGGAAGGTGTCTCCGACCGCTTCCCGGAGGTCCGGACTTTCCCTGCCTCGTGTCCGCGTCCGTCGGAAAGCCCGATCACCACCAGGAATATTTATGAGCCGAACACGACCCAGGTCAAAGCTTACTCAAAAGCCCGTCCCTTCGCCGTATTCAGCGTGAGTGCCAAGACGACGATGGAATCGTTCACCATGAGCAGGCCGATGACGGATACCGGGATGTCGTTCCAAATGGCCACCTGTGATTTTGTCTCGAATGCGAGCGGCGGTGCGAGCCCGTTGGAATTCGCGCTCGTTCCTGTTAAGCAGAATGGTTTCGCAATCGAGTCCGGGGGACTGGCTGGTGCGAACAATACGTCGCTGCAGGCATTCTTCTTCGGAGGACACGGCGCTAACAAGGGTTCGAACAATGCGACGTTCTACGAAATTCCGATTGCTCCGCTCCAGTCCATCGCGCAGCTGCGCAATGCCAACGGCGGCAGCATTTCCTCAGCCCCATATGTGACCTACACCGTTGGTGAATCCCGCGCGCATCCGGCCATCCCGTCGGATGTGGCGTTCTCGAAACCGGATACGACCCGGGTGATGTTGGACCGGTCGTGGCTCGCGAACGACACCTTGTGGGACAAGTATTGGTTCTCCTCTCTGTCGACATTGCAGGGAGTCGGCTACAATGGGGCTGCCGCACGCACCCAGAAGGATCTCGCCACCGAGTTCTACAACGGCACGAGGCGGCTGCCGAACGCGCGCAATGTCGCCTATAAGGCAGGAAAATCCGCGGACGAAGCCGCCGCGGCCGCCATCACCACAGGAGGAGCGCAGGCGGCGGCCTACATGATGACCCAAGGCGGTTTCAATGTGAACAGCACTTCGGTGCCGGCGTGGATGTCCGTGCTTTCCAGCTTGTGCGGTGCCGACGTCCCCCTCACCACCGGTTCTCCTGAGAAGGATCCCAAAGGCACTCCGTTTTTGAGAATCCGCCAACCCGTGATGGCCGGCGGTTCCAATGCGACCGCAAAAGACAAGCTATGGAACAGCTATCGTACGCTGGAGAGCGGAGAAATCGAAACCCTCGCCAAGGAGATCGTCAAGGAGGTGCGTGACCGCGGTCCCTTCCTTTCGATGTCGGAGTTTGTGAACCGTCGCCTCTCGACAGGGCCTCTTTCGACGAGTGGTGCGATCCAGGCCGCGTTGGATCGGGCGAATCTCAACACCGCGATGCTGGGCAATGCGAGAGCCATCAGCCCGGCGAATGTCTCGGGATACGGTTGGGCGAATCCGGATGCGGTGATCAACAATACGGGAGCCGGCGGCCTCGGAGAGATTTCACAAGGCGACGTGCTTTCCACGATCGGTTCATTCGTCACCGTTCGCTCGGATACTTTCACCGTCCGTGCGGCTGGTGATGCGAGAGATGGCAATGGCAACATAACGGCCAGGGCATGGTGTGAAGCCGTCGTCCAGCGGCTGCCCGAATATGTCGACACCACGGAAACCGCCGAGTCGGTTCCCATCCTGCCTGTGAACATCAACTTCGGACGCCGCTTCGCGATCGTTTCATTCCGGTGGTTGAACGAAAGCGAAATTTGACCCTTTTCGGCTTTCCCGCCTCATGTTATCAATTTGCCAGCAGCTTATGTTTTCATTGAAAATTGTTACGAAAATCTGTGCCATCGCAGCCATTTCAACTTCGATATCGCTAGCTCAGAATGCCCGCAAGGTGGCGTTCAGAACCTTGTGCCTCGAGCAGATTCCGGGGCTTGAAAAAGTCTCGCTTCCCGGGGTCAATCCGGGAGAACTCCAGGAGGTGAATCTCTACACCGATGTTTCACCGGTGGTTGAGGGGGTCTTCAAGACCAGCGAAGCTGCTTTCTATTCGGCAGCTCCCGGCGCGGACGGCAAACCTGTCTTGAAGCCGGTCGGCAAGGCAACGCTTGGAAAATCAGAGCGACAATTGTTCATCTTCGCTCCCGTGAAGGCGGCGGATGGCAAGCCGGCCTATGGCATCACCGTCTTCGACGACGATACCAAGACCTTTCCAATGGGCCATATCCGTGCCATCAATCTCGCACCGGTGCCGATCAGGTTCCAATTGTCCGGCGAGCTGACTCCGCAAATCGCTCCCACGAAATTCGCGCAATTTCCGCATTCCAAGAAGGTGAACGACTACAACATGTATCCCGTTCTCGTGCAGTTCCTCAGCGGCAACGGCGAATGGGTGAACGGCCAGTCGGTCAGCTGGCGGGCTCTCGAGAACCGTCGCGAGATCGTCATCACGTCGGTGGATCTCCGCACCAAGCAGCCTACCGTGAACATGTTCGCGGACTTCCCGCCCTGGATGGAGAAACCCGCCTCTGCCTCCGGAAATTGATCCCACGGTAACTCTCGGAAATTTTTTCCTGCCGTTTTCCGATTTCCGGGGTTACCTGTGAATCATGCGCCGCCGCAATCTTTTCCTGACCCTTGGCTTCGCTTTCACGGCGATGCTCGGATACTGGCTTGCCGGGACGGCGACCCAGAAAGAGCCGGTCCGGCCAGTCTCGGTGGAAAGCGAGACCGCGCCGAAGCGGCCGGTCGTTGCCGACGAACCGGCACCCCAGTTCCGAAGAGGTGAGCGAGGCCCGGTTTTCCGGCGTGACGATGAGGCATCGGAGGCGGGTGCGTTGCCGGGGCAGCGGGTCCTCGTTTTCAAGGACCGGGAGGCGCTTGAGGATTTCCTGAAAAGGGCGGGGGACAAGGTGCGCCTCATGGGGCGGCTTGACGCTCTCAACGCCCTTCGCATCGGTTTCGGCAATTATGATGATCTCGCATCCCTGCTTCGCGGAGATGAGGAATCCTCGCTGATTTTCCCCGTTGACGTGCCGACGCCGGGCGAGGGCACCGCCCAGGACGGCGCTGTCGCACTTGGCAAGGGTTTGCTCGAGTGGCTGGGCATCACCGGAGACAATTCCGAGTGGGGGAGCGGTGTTCGCGTTGCCGTCCTCGATACGGGAGTGGCGACCAGCCCGGCCTTCCTGTCAAACATCTCCTGGTTGAATCTCGTCGATCTGCCGGGGGACCTCTCCAAGCAGAACGGCCACGGCACCGCCGTGGCCTCAATGATCATCGGCCAGAACGCTCTCACCCCGGGCGTCGCTCCGGGTGCGGATATCATTTCCATCCGGATCGCAAACGATCTCGGCCAATCCGACAGTTATCTCCTGGCACAGGGAATCATCGCCGCCGTGGACGGCGGAGCCTCCCTCATCAATATCTCCATGGGCAGCTTCGGGGACAGCGGGCTTGTCCGGAACGCCATCGCCTATGCCCAGGCGGCGGGGGCGCTCATCATCGCGGCGGCGGGAAATAACGGAATCGATCGTCTCTCTTATCCCGCCGCGAACGATGGAGTGATCGCCGTGGGTGCGGTGGACGCGCTGGGAAATCATCTGGACTTTTCAAACACGGGAAACCAATTGGCAATTTCCGCACCCGGATTCGGGGTGAACGCGGCATGGACCGGCGACCAGGCCGCCAGCGTCAACGGGACTTCGTTCAGCAGTCCCATTGTTGCCGGTGCCATCGCCGCGCTCATGAGCCAGCCGGGAGCGGCGAAACTCACCGCCACCCAAGCGAGGAACCTTCTTTTCGCCTATCTCAATGACAGCGGCCAGGAAGGAACCGATTCCGCGTATGGCGCTGGCATGCCGGACCTGGGCCGGGCCCTCAACGCGAACACCCGCGGCATCTACGATGCGGCGGTGGCTTCCCAGCGGATACTTCCTCCTTCGGCAGCCTATCCGAACGGACAGGTGGAAGTCATGGTGCAGAACCGTGGCACGGAGACGTTGATCAATACCGGAGTGACGATTTCCACGCCTCACGGGGTGGTGAATACGAACATCACCTCCCTGGGAGCGAACGCGGTGAAAACCATCCGCATCCCCATTTCGCAAGCCGCCACGACGGCGACCCGCTACGATTCCAGAGTCACCCTGTCGAATGGCGTCCGCGATTCGAAGCCGTCCAACGACCGTCGTTCCCAAAGCTATGCACCGGCTGGCGGCAAGTAGCGTCTTCTTCGCACTCTGTCTTTCGGTCGTGGCCGCTTCGCCTTCCCGGGAGGCGCCGAATCCGCAGGCTGTGGCGGCGAACCAACTCACTGTGGCGGGAAATGCCTGTGGCCCGACCGCGCTGTTGAATTCATTCCGTTTCGGAACAAAGAATTGGCAGCGTGCCTCGCTGGCGCTCGGCGGAGAGAATGACAAGCAGAGGATCCAGACCATCATCCGCCGCTATGGCATGCGTCCCTCCAATCACATCAACGGACGCGCCCGCTGGTCGAAAAAAGGTGTCAATATCGCGGACCTGGAGGACATCGCCAACGAGATGACTGTAGGCCAGGCGCTTCCAATCGTACGACAGGACGTTCTGTTCCTCAAGCAGGGGGAAAGTCAGGAAAAACTTCTCAAGCGGGTGCATTATCAGCTCAACACATCGCTGGCGAAAGGGCTTCCTCCCGTTCTCAGCATCAGACGCTACGCCAAGCGCGGCAAAGGCGGCGAGTGGATCGTGCTCGACGCGCACTTCGTCACCCTGACATCCATTCCGCGCAAGTTGGAGAAAGGTGCCCGTTCTTTTCCCGTCACCTATGTCGATCCGTGGGGAGGGAAGACCTGCCAAGGCTCCATCGGGATTCCCGCCCGGGCGATCTTGTCCGACGCCCCTGTCACGTCCCCGTGCCTTGAAGCCGTTTTTCCCCAGGCGTCCGTGGGAAGGAAACTCGCCCGCCCGGGAGAACCGACGGCTCTCACACTGGCAGCCATGTTGGGCAGGTGGTGACTTTTTCAAATCAACATTCGACAAGGCCCGGCAGAGCTGCGAATCCTCTCGCGCCGGAAGGCCCGCACTCACGCCGCTCCGGTTCAGACGCCGCTGTGATGGAATGGTAGACATCGCAGACTTAAAAGAGGCCGGAGCGTCCTTTTCGTTGATACTTCAATGGTCACACTTTCCGGGGAGGTGGTTTTTCGCACCCATTTAAAGCCCCAGGTGGTCAACGATGGTGGTCATTCGGCAGTGGTCAACGGAACACCGAAGGTGTTCGCTTTAACAGGATGGTTCACGAGCTTCGGATTGATGATTACCTTGTGCTCGTGCGTCTTCATCGTTTGGGAATTCCAGTGCATCTGACGGCCGTTCACGTTCGCCATCGACATGCCTGCCCGCCGCATCACGCTGGCGACGGTGATCTCGGAAAGGCATTCGCGCATCTCCACCGCGCATCGCTGCATTTCGAGCACCGCCCGACGGGAGAGCCGGTAGCACGACATGAGTAGGTGTGCGTCCGCCCAGGCCGGTGTGCCTGGATCCTTCCACCAAACAATTTCCGGAGTGTTTGCCCGAAGCCGGAGCGGCTGGCAAACGCAGTCGGCATCGACACCTTCCCAGTCGGCAAACAGCGCGGTCCAGCGGTCCTGCGAAGCGACAACGTCCGATTCGATGAACCAATATTGATCAGCCATAATCCGGTGTTCGATCACGGCCGCTGTGCCCATCGCTTCGGACTTCAGCCAGCACCTCCGGTCATAGGGCATCGAGGGATCTGCAGGGATCCAATCGGCTGGGATATGAATCGCCCGGGTGTGCGGATGTGGATGGGTGATGGAAGAAAACGCGTGGACGTTCGGGTGGGCTGCTTGGAGAGCCTGCACCCGCAGCCGATAGCCGGCGGGATCCTGAACAATGACCGCGGTTCTCATCAGATTGAGGTGGAGTCGTCGCAGCCGCCCTCAACCTCCTGATCTCCCTCGGTGAGCACCTGACCATTCCGCCACTCCAGTTTGCCTACCTCCTGTCCGTCGCAGTCCTTGAACGTGATGGAGCCCGTCTTCCCGCCTGCTTCGCGCACCTCGCACTTCTGCGGCTGGACCTTCATGTTCGGACGCTCCGCATGGGAACGAACCAGCGTCACCGCGGCTGTGCCGATCGATGTCGCTGCGATGACACGCGGTTGGAATGGAGTGCGGGGTGGAAATGGATCAACCATAGGTGCTGTCGACGTTGTTGTATTGCTCCATGTATTCGTCCCGGATGAACGTCCGCCGTGCCTGGCGTCCGTCGAGCGCCGTGCATGTCACCTCCATGATGAGCGGGAGCTGGGCGAGGAATATGCTCCGCAACTGGGCATTGGTGGTGCCCTGCGGAGCGTTGTTTTCGAACATCATGGGCCCACGCCATGTCGAATCGATGATTCCGCTCGCACCGGAACGAGGAGCACCGGTCGCATATGGGAAATTGTTTTTGCTCACAGGCACATAGCCAGCGGCGGCCTGACCGGGGAAATTGATGAACGTTTCCGCCAGTGTCGTCCCCGGCGACGGCTCGATGAATACCAGGTATCCGTCCCGGGAGCTGTCGGGAGCCCGCCAGCGTTTCGCCGGTGCTTCCGTGACCGTATCCAGCACGGTATTCCGGAATCTATCGAAGATTTCGATTCTTGGGGGTGCGAGGTCCACGACTGCGACGGTTTCATAGACGGGATCCGAGTCTCCCACCGCGTAACGGGCGAAAATCTCGTAGGTCTCGCCGTTCTGGCCGGGAAGCGTGAATGTGAAGTTCCGGGAAGGTGTGAGGATGGGAACATCGGTGAGAGAGCCTCCGGGACTTCTGATCTTGATGTGGGTCGCACCCACCGGTGCCTTCCCGTAGAAGTTCAGGATCTCGGACCACTGGTAGGATGGCTTCTCCAGGTCGAGATCGTGCGCGTTGATGTAGATGGATGCCGATTGAATGGTGGGTGTGCCGGGATCCGTTGCTACCACGCGCACCAGTTCTCCACGCACGAGCGGGACTGGCAACGTGATGTTGTAGACTCCGCCGCCGGCCGCCGTCGCACTGCCGACAAGCACGTCGTTCACGTATGCTTTCACGACGGACCCTGCGGACGCGTTGCCGGTGATCGAGTCGTAATCACCGCCGGGGAACGATGCGGAAGCGAGTGTCGGAGGCGTGGCCGAAGCTGTGACCGTGGTGGCCGGGGAGGTTCCGCCAGCATCGGTTGCGGTGACGGTGAGATTGTCGCCACTGGTAAGGACTGGCGAGAACGCGTGCGAGTATGCACCGGCACCGTTCGCGGTTGTCGTGAAAGGGATGCCGCCTGCCGTAGTATGCACCGAGGTCGATGTGATCAGCCCGGCACATGTGCCGTTGCTGAGGATCATCCCCAGGAGGTTGTCGTTCGGGCGGATGGCGTTTGCAGCGATGTTGAACGTGTTGGTGGAGCTGCCGCTGTTGAATTTGTCGTGAACGGTCGACGCTGCGAGCGCCGCCGCGGCTTTGGTTGCGACCTGCGACGGAGTATCGCCGGATGTGACGGCGAAGAGGAGGGTAAGCGGCGGGCTCGCGTGATCCACCCATGTGACCTCGAGCTGCGCGGTGCCGGTGGCGGTGACGGTCACCGGGTCATTCCCGGGAGTTGTGTTGACGGAGGTGGCCGGGGTGATGCCGGTGGTATTCGGATCGGTCAGGTCCATTTCGGCGGTGCCGTCGTTCGCCGCGGTGACGCGCGCGGTGGCGATCAGGGATGCTCCGTTCTTCGTGAACTCCCAGTGTGCGTCCACCGTGCTGGCCGCTGCGATCCCGAGAGCCTTCTCCGCCTGCTGTGCCGGGGTGTCGCCGGTAAGTATTCCCACGGTGATAAGCTCGGTCACCAGTGCGGATGTGAACTGGATCTCGATGTCGCCATCCGCTGTGGCATTGCCGACGAAAGTGAGGGTTTCGACTTGGGGACGGTTGGCGATGATGGTCAGCGTTTCGACCTGCGCGGCCGCGTTCACGAGAATGGCGATTGTTGCTCCCGGCTCGGATTGCCCGTTCACGGTCGACAGGTCCGTCGAAATCGTGGCGGAAGGCGCGAGCGGCGCCAGGTCGAATGTGGAGACGATTCGGGTGAGGGAACCCACTCCGCTGCGACGGGCGCTCACCAGCATCTCGACAGCATCGGTGAAAAGCGGTGTCCTCAGCGGCATGACGTAGTTGCCGGTGGTGTCGGTCTGCGCGACGCCCCATTCGACGCTGCCGACTCGGGCCCGGACCTCGGTCATCGGGCTTGTCTTGCCCATGATCATGGAATTGTCCGCCGCCATCGTCGCCGTGGGCGTCAGCGGGGGAATGACCGTGTTGGAAACGTCACCTGCGCCGGTGGAGCCGCCCGATCCTCCGAATGGCACGGTCACGCCGTTGTAGAGGCCCGTGGTATTGATCTGCGTGATTTCGGCGATGTAGAGGCCATATCCGACCTTCTGCGTTTCGTATCCCACCGTCATCTGGGTGAGGGCCGTGAAGGCTTCGAAATTTGGAGTTGCCGGCAGGGTATCGGTCCACTGGCCTTGGGCGAATCCGATCTGAGAATTGCCGATCTTGATTTCCCCGTGGATGCAGGCTGGGACCTCGAGCTGTCGCGCATCGGCGAACGTGGAGTTTCCCTTGGTGCTGGCGAGCCACCACGCGCGGGACTGCCCGATGGTCTCACGTTGGGTCACGACCTTCTGGATCGGGTAGGAACTCCTCAGGGAGTTCGGATCGGTGACGAGGAATCGGAGCACGCGCGCCTCATAGGGCCCGATGCTCGGTTCCTTCATGTCGTAGTAAATATAGAACGACTCGGCGTAGGATGCCGCGGCGGTGGAACTATCTGCGAACGCCGCGCAGCCGACCCATGTGGCGGACTTCAGGAGGTCCGGGAACCGGTATGGAACGTCCTTGATGAGTGTTGCGAGCTGCTTGGACGTGCCGAAGCCCTCGACAGTCTGCGTGATCCGGTAGTCGATGAATCGGTTACCTGGCTGGATCTCTACGGTTTCACCTCCGGAAGAACTCGCGGATCCAGTCTCGGCCGCGATGATCTCACGAGTCTCTGTGATATCGCAATCGATGTTGTCGTCGAAGAATTTCCGGGTGGTGACCTTTTTCAGCCACACCCGGGTGATGGCGACGAACAGGGAGTCGGGATCGGTGCCGATTCGGTCGACCGTTTCGCCGGTGTAGCAGTAGCCCACACCGCCGTAGAGTGCTGGTGCAATCAGCAGTTCAGCGATGGTGGGTGGCACCGTGTAGGTCTCGTTGTATCCAGCCAGATAGACCGCCCTGGGCATGACGTAGACACGGACGAGCTGGGTTCCGTCCTCCGCGAAATTGTAGGCCTCTTGGGCGGCGAAACTCACCGGCGCCGGCATGTGCTGGATCCACATGATGCGCAGCGATTTGTCCGGGACCAGTCCGCGGGCGATCACCACATGATTCGCGAAGGCATCACCCCACCCGGCTTCCACCGTGCTGCCGCGCTCCGGAAGCGGCATCTCAGCGGGGACCGCGCGCTGCGTCCGGTAAAGCGTGATGAATCCCTGAAACTGGGAATCGTCCTGAGTGGTGGTCGGGGTGTAAGCGTCGGAAGCCATTTAGTAGGGAGGGATGAATCGAGGGCCGGGGTTCTTGTTCGGGTTCGCCTCGGCGAGAGACCGGCGCGCATCCGCTTCACCGGATGACACAGTGTCCTCGCCGACGATTCCCCGCCAGAATGGTGATTTCCGCAGCGCTGCCACAGCCATCGGCAGGAAGATGGATTCGGACTTCCCGAAAGGTATCGGCAGGGCATTCCCGCTGGAGAGATCGGAGACCACCGGTGGCGCGAGCATCACCGGATAGCCGACGAAGTGCTGTTGGTTCGGGGCTGGGAAGAATCGCATCCGAAGCCTCGGCGGGGTGAGGGCGTCCGGTGACCAGGTGTCGATGGCGTAGGCAACCGGCGTGCCTGCGGTGGCAGCCACACTCGTTGCGATCGCTGTCTCGTGCCGCCTGAAGTTGAAGTCCTCCGTCGGGTTCGTCCCGACGAGTGATTTCGCATCAGGCATCGGCGTGATCTGATGGTTGTCCAGCATCACGGGCTGATGGACCTCCGCCACGTCGATGTCCACCTCGATGGAGTCGTTGTAGACGGTGGCCGACTTGGATCCGCTCGTTCCCGAATAGGGATACTTCAGCACGGCGGAAGCGCTGTTGTTCCTGATCTGGTTGTCGATATCAGCCCCGTCGATGCGGATCGTGCAGCCCGCGAACCATGCTTGCCAGCCGGTGATGGTCGCCGCCTTCGACCCTGCAGTCACCGCGATGGTGATCTGGGCGGGCGCGTTCAGGACGTGCCCGCGTTCGTCTTTTTTCACCCACGCCCCACCTTCGCCGAAGAGTTCCTGGAGGGCGTGATTCATCGCCTTCGCCACGGCTGCGTTCCTGCCGAGATATGGCGAGGCGTCGGGAATGGAACGCTCTTCGGGCGCGAAATAACCCAGCAGGATTTTGGCGGCTTCGTTGATGGTCATGCCCGGGCAGGTTCAGGCTTGCGACGGCCGGTTTTCTTCGCCGCGACCTTAGAGGCGGCTTTCTTTTTGGCCTCACTCTTTCGGCCGCGCATCTTGCGCATACGCACTGCGGCAGGGTCCATGGACAGCTCCCTTTTCACCGGGGTCGCGAGAATGTTTGGAGCTGGGGACGAAGGGGCGGAGGGCTGTGATGCTTCGCCGGTCCGGCTCGCGGCTTCCACGATATCGTCTGTCGGAGGGCTGATGGCCTGAACGAATTCCGAGAACGCTTCCGGCCCGCGGTGTGCCAGGCATTCCAGTCCTTCGAAGACGATCGGAGGCGCGTCGAGTTTCGTGAAAAAGTTCCGGAGGAGTTCGAGCATCTGCGAACCTTCACCAGTCGCGGCCGTCGTGTCCGTATCTTGCGCGCCCTCGCCCCATGGGATGATGAGGAAGACCAGCGGGACTTTCACTCCCATGACCGTCTGCATGTCGTGGCAGAGGGAAAGGTTCTCCCGCCATGGACCGCGTGGGATGTCATGTTGCCAGAGCGATGCTGGGATGTCGAGAATGTGGGCACCGATGGTGTTGTTGCGCTCGAACACGTATTGCCGCCGCTTGCCGCGGAGCCGGTAGGGTGAGGGATTCGGGACGGAAGCGCAGATGACACGGATGGCGGTTCTGTCTTGAGGAGATGCAAGCTCGTTGAGCACGCGCTGGTTGATTTCGATCGGCAGGTTCATGAGGTTCTGTGTTGAGGTGGCTGACATCCGGTCTGCCAGCGGTTGAAGTGACTTAGTCGAGGACCTGCCAATCTGTGGCCAGAGCGTCGTTGACACTGGGAACCCATGTGTTGACCGTGCCGTCCACTCCCTTGAGAGCGAGGTAGGCGTTGTATGGGACCATCGCGTTCTCTCCAAAGTGTGCTTTGGCGACGCCGGTCTGGGCTGGGTATGAGTTCGCCGGGACATAATAGACGAACATGCCTTTGCCGTTCCATCCGTCGCGGGCAATACGTTTGCCGGACTTGGCGGCTTCGATAGCAGGCCCGAAGGTGAAGTGGCGGACTCCATTGAGTTCGTCGACTGAAAGGCCAAATGCCGCTATTCGTTCGGCCAGAATCTCAGAGTATTCCCCCATGCATGATTTCTGACGGACAAGACGTTCTTTTTCGTCGCTCGGAAGTCCGGCGAAGATCGGGGATGACTCGATGAATTCTCCAAGTTTGGTGAGCTTTTCATCCAGGTCGGACTTTTCGTCCACTACACGTTGTTGATGTGGTTTCATAATTCAATTTTTGGGTCTGCGGAGGGAGAAATAAAAAGCGGGACGGCGGTATGCCGCCCCGCTTCTGGGTGGTTTGCAGGACGATCAGATCTTGCTTGGGACGGGATAGCCCTCGTGCTCCACAGCGTGCTCGACCATCAGATAGCCAGTGGGGTTCTTGATGGTATTGCGGGTGACGCAGGTTCCGAAGATCATCTCAAATCCCTTGCCAATCGTGAATCCGTAGTCACGGATCTGTTCGATCGGAGACATCCGGATGCGGCCATCGGCGAAGCAGGCAGCCATTGCACCGAAGACGAACGAGCGGGCGTAAGGGACGCCCTGTGCGTTCGCTTGGATGACGACGGCATCGGCGACGAAGATGTCGGTATAGTTCCAGGCTCCGTTCGTGCCCGTGACAGGCAGGGTGGAAGCACCCCCGGTCCAGACGTTCGTGGTTCCCGAGGTGGTGAGTTGACCGACAGTCGTGGCGCGCTTGCCGGCACCAGCCTTCGGCGAGAGCACGTTCTTGATCGTGATCTTGTTGCCGTTGTTGCCGCTGCCGACATAGCTGACGAACCCGAGCGAACCGTCCGGGTTGATGACCCATGCATATTTGTCGCTGGAATCGACCGCGGGGAAGCCTGCGGTGGTTTCCTGACGGTTGAACGAGAACTGGTAACCGTCGAACCACTGGAAGTAGCGGCTGAGGGTATTGCTCGCGTTCGCGATGAGCTCGGGGGCCGCATCACTGCCTTGGAAGCCAACAGAGATGACTGCCCGGGCGATGAGGGGGCCGCCTTTGAAGTCATCCCAGTCCTGATCAGTGACCGGAAGCTCGTAGAAGCTCTGTCCCTGCCATTTGAGCAGTTCTCCAGTGAAGTTCGCATTGTTTGTGCCGCGCTCGTCTCCGTTGGCAATCGCGGTCTGGAACGAGGAATCGTTCCGGATCGGGAGCATGGCGGTGTCCGAGGCGAACAACATGAATCCATCGACCGGGGAACTGGTGGAGGATTGCAGCTTCCGTTCGAGGGGCTTGGCACCCATCCGACGGAGACGCGGCTTCGCGTTGTTCACCACGTCGAGCGAGAGCGTGTCGGTGGCGATCAGCGCGTCGGTCGACATCCGGTTGTTGGGCCGGTAGGTGTTCCAAGGGGTTGCCGATTTGATGAGGCGGGCGAACATGTGGTTCTGCTTCAGGATGCCCATTTTCTCGGACATCAGGTTGAGCACGGTCGCAACGAGGCTCTTTCCGGCGGCCAGGAATTCAATCATGTCGCGGCTCATTTCGAATCCGTCACGGACCCAGTCCACCGTCACCTGGTAGGTGCCGAGGCGCGCGTTCGACGTGCGACCGGTGAGTTCGGTGTCACCTTGGACTCCAGGACCGCCGGGGGTGCCGACGACGTGGAAATCCACCTGCGAGGCACCGCCTTTGGTCAGGTCGGTTTTTTTAGCAAAAACGGAGCCGACGCCTTTGCCGACCTTCGCGTTGGCAGGGATTTCGGACGTGAAGCGCTCGAGCGCGTTGTGTTGCAGAGAGGTCGTCTCAAGGTATTGGGAAATAGCCTTTTGACGGACATTGGGATCCATTGCCACTGCGTCCGCGAGGGCTTGGACGGTGGCATTGGCATTATAGGTTCCAGGCATGATAAAGGGACTTCTATTGAAGAGGTTTCAGTCCCGGTGATCGGCTTGAAGATCCGTTACAATTCATCGATAACGGCAAGCAGTTCATCGGGCTTTGCGTTCTTGATGAGCGCGTCCGTTTCCACTGCGTTCAGGCGCGGCGCTGCCGTGTGGGCAGGCGCGACTTGCATCCCCATGCGTTGCTCCGGAACCGTGTCGGACTTGGGCGGAATCGGCCCGGGAGTCGTCGGTTTCGGATTCAGCGTTGCATCCAGTTTCTCTGCCATTTCCAGAATGAAGTCGGGGCGCTGCAACATAGGATCATTCCTGTGCTTCGCCGCGATGACCCGGTCATTGAGGATCTGGTAGAACTCCGAAGTTTCATCCAGCACTGCCGGAAAGCGTTCTTCCAACTGGTCGACTGCCTTGTCGTAGGCCGCCTGATAGGAAACAGCGGCCTGCTGTTGCTGTTCGGCGGTGATTTCGGCTCTGACCAGCAGGCGTTCCTGCACCCGGATTTCGGCTTCAAGTTGACGTGCGGTGTCACGGTCGTAGTCATCGTTCGCCTTGTCCCGCTGTTCGCTGAGTTCGGCGATTTTTGCTTCGATTGCCGCGACGTCAGGTGGTGTGGTCGACGTTGCTGGAGCGGTGGCGGGAGTTGCTTCCGGGGTCGACGTGGCGACAGGAGCGGTGCCTCTCAGAATCTGAAGGGCGGCTAGCATGTCGGGAGCGTCACCGTTGCGCACGAGGTCTCGCGCGTTGGCAATTTCCTGCTGTTGATCGGCTGGAAGTCCGTTGAAGGAAATCCGTTTGGATGATTTTGGTCCCTCGCCCGGAGATGGTGGAGCATCGTGCTCGACGGGCTGCTGTTCGCTTGCCGGAGGAGTTGATGCGGGTTCAGCAGCGGGAGTTTCCTCCACGGGTGCCGCGGTTGGGGCGGGGGTTGGTTCTGGAGCTGGGGATTCGAGCGGTGTGCCCTCGAGGATCTTCAAAAGATCAGAGGGGGCGAGCTCTGCGATGGCTGTGGAGTGGTCGGAGGGTGCCTGCTGTTCGCTGGCGGGTGTTTCGACCGGGGTGGTTGGTGCGACTGGCTGTTCGCCGAGAGGCTGTGTTGGATTGCTCATCAGCCGCGACCGTAACGGACCGCGAACGATCACGTAACGGGCGCAGACTTTTGTGTCGTTACGGCAGGCGCAACCAGGTGGCAACCGTTCCGGTCACCTGCACATACTGCCACTCGTAGGTGGTGTTCACCGCGGCCGCTGTGAGGGCAGCACCTGCAGTAACGCCGCTGCCATCCACGTTCACGGTGAGAGCCGTGATGATCTGTGAAGTGATCAGCCTGCGCTTTTGGCCAATGCGGGCGTTTGCGGCACTGGGAAGGGTGAACGTGAGGGCGGCCAGGGTGCCGGCGGGTGTGAGATAGATCGTCTCTTCCGAGACCATGGGCCTCGCGGAGATGATCGTGCCGGTGAGCGGAGACGCGAGGGTGACAACAGGCTCGACCGCAAGGTTGAAGAGCACGCCGAGGCGATCGCGGAACACGAGGAATCCGAGGTAGGTGCCGAGAATGACACGGTTGGCACGGACAGGGGGGAACTTGGAGGAAATGAGGAATTCGCGGAACATGGCGGATGCGGGGTTGGAGTTGTCAGGACACTACTGATCGTTGCCCGGTTCGGTAACGGGCGCATGGGGCGCTCAGCGCGATTCGAGGCGATCAAGGCGGCGGCTCACGCCTTCCAACTGCCTGTCCGTGTCCTTATGCTTGGCCTCCGATTCTGCGGATGAGCGGTCGAAGTCGCGCCTGAGATCGCGGGAATCTTTGGCGACTTCCGCGAGTGTCTTCAGGGCTTCGGTCTGAACGGCCTGCGTTCTCTCGATGTTCGCCGCCTGTCCGGCGACAGCGCTGACTTGCTGGTCCACCTGCGCCATTTTCTCCGGGACATTGAGCAGTGGTCCTCCCACCTTGATGGCCGTAAAAATGCCCCCTGCGGTGGCAAACAGGATCAGCAGGGTGTTGAGGTTCATTCCTTTTTCTTCGAGCTTCTGGCGGGCGGTCATGGGTGATAGATGGGGAGAGGATTATAGCGATTTTTCGATGAGCAGGGCTTCCGCCTCGCGGCGGCGGATGAGGCCCGGGAGCCCTTTGTTCTGCCATAGGCGCTTCATGGAACGGATCTCGCCTGGTATGAACCGGATGCGGCTTGCGCTGACATGATCGCGGATGGTCCGCATTTCGGTTCGACTTGGGCCGCTCATGCTCGCACCGCGGTTGAAGACGATTGAGAGCAGAGATCCCTGAACGTGAGGATGGCTCGATGTTACGCCGGGAAATGCACTAGCTGTCATCGTGCCGAAGCGGGGCATCGTGTTGGTGATGAAAAGTGATTCTGCAGCGGACCAGGGGACGATGATCCACTTCAAGGCGGCGGCGCGGGGTTTGGCGGCGGCGCCCTTGATCCCGGCGGCGGAAGCCAGCGCGTTGCGGCTTCCTTCCGGAAGCGCTTTCCAGTCGGAAAGCACGGCCGCTCGGCTGTTGTAGCCGATGTCGTAGCCGATCCCCACCGTCACTCCGGAAGCGCCCCCAGGCCACGTAGGCCGTTGGAGGCGGGCGTCGTAGTATGATTTGCCGCCTGTTTCAAAGTCGACGACCAGAGCCTTCGACTCCGGTGAGATGCTCAAGGGGCCGGCGGGGATGGTCGCCGCAAGGAAGGTGAGGATCAATTTCATGCGGATGCCAGGCAGAGAGCTGCGACGAGGACCAGAACGGCAACGGTGATCAGGGAAATGCGAGCCTTGCCGTCGTCGTTGAGATGGCTCCACCAGTTGTCGAAACGGATGGAAAGGATGAACCGGTTGGCCTCGGGGAAGGTCACAGCGAGAGCGAACCACGCCAGCGCGAGAGCGACGCCAAAGTGGCAGATGCCACCGAGGAGCGAGACGCCGACTGATACCGCTGTGGAGGCGGCGGAACTGGCGGCGATATTCGCATTGCCGAGGCTGATGAGGCCGATGATGAGGAGCGCGATCGTGACGATGACGGCGATGACTTCGCGCCAGTTGGATTGGATGAGTTTGATCATGGGTGTGTGGGCTTGTGTTTGGCTTCAGAGGATCCTGAAGCGGGTTGCGATGTATAGGGCGATGGCGATGAAAATGACGACTGCGCCGATGACGATCCCGCGCTTCATCCAGCGACCGAGGGCGGCGTCACCTTCCTGCCGGACAATCTGGGTTTTCAGCTTTTCCACCCCCTTGTCGTTGGTGACGGCTGTTTTCTCCAGTTCCGCGAGCCGGGCATTCGCGGTCTCTCTCAGGAATCGTTGTTCGGCGGCGTTTTGCACCGCCTCGGTGGATTGGGTTTCGAGGAATAGATTGCGGGTCCGGATCCCCGTGAGTGCCTTCCACTGTTTTTCCAATTCCGCAGGCGTGGCTGATCCTTGTTTACGAAGCCGATCAGCCTCTGTGGTTGCTTTGTTGATCTCCAGACCGAGTGATGAGATTCCGGTGTGGATGCTTCCCACGTTCTTCTCCAACCGTGCGGAGGACATGTTGGCGGCCTCCACGCTTGCGCGGGCTTTGGTGACGGCTGGAGCGACCGGCTCCACGAGCACAGCGCGAGGCGCACAGCTCGCGACAAGCAGGAGAATGGCGACGAATACGGTTTTCATTCTCAGTTTGGTTCGACATTCACGAAGATGGCCCGGGTGATAGCATCGTTCGCAGCTACGCCTTGCAGCTTGATCTGATGAGCCAGTGTGTTGTTCATACCGGTGGCTGCCGAGAGCGATCCGGTCACGATTCCGGCCGAATCTCGGAATTCGAAATCGAAATTCCAGTTATTGCTGGAAGATTTCCATATGTTCGCGACGAGTCGCCAAGTGCCGCCGTTGGTGGTGCGAGTTCCGCTGGTGAAGATGTCGCCGCCGATCCAGTTGTATTTCACAACCTTGTTGTTTCCGTTCGCTGCGAAGCTTCCGTAGATCTCCACTTTGTAGCGATCTCCGTTTTCGTTGATGACGTAGGGAGGTGAATTCCAAGAACCGCAGTTTGTGTCCCCGCTCCCCGCCGCATTACCGAGGTTGGGCTGGGAACTGGCGGCGTTGAGCCGACCGGAGGCTCGCATGATGCCGGCTCCTCCAGCAGCCCGGTTGAGGACAGTTTGCAGAGAGTCCGCCCGGACGTTGCCGGTGGACACGATCACATCGCCCTTTTGAATGGTCCCACCGCGGTAGAAATTCAGTCCGCCGTCGGAGATGCTCTTCAGAAATCCGCTTGCGGGCATGGTCCGCTGGTCGCCCACATCTCCGGCGTGGCGACGGTCATTGGCCCAGATTTTGAGCATCCGCATGTCATCGTTGATTCCCCCTTCGTAGGATTCCCAGTATACCCACGTTCCGTTGACGGCGCCTATGCGGGCGTCAGTCACCGAGAGGATGGATGTTCCGTCACAGGTGAGCACCAGATTGTCTCCGGATATCTGCACCTCATAGATCGCTGTGGGACCGTCCATCGCACGGTAGAATGGCGCTGTGGAGTAGTTGGTTCCTACCGTCGACGCGATCTCCACAAGACCGCCCGCGCCACCACTGGTCGCGACTTCCACGTAACAGGCGAGACGGCTGATGCGGATGTGTATGAGGGAATTCAGCCACGCGCTGTCCGGTTTGATGATGAACGTGAGCTGCGTGAATAACTGGGGGCCAGTGGTCACCGGAGGGGTGAACCATTCCACCTCCGCACCCATGTTGAAACAAGGCTCGGAGAGCATGTTTCCGCCGAAGTAGTAAACTTCGCGGCTTTTCCCGACCAACTTATTGTTGAGGATCCGGACAGAGTTGCTGGAGGAATTGCCATAGCGGATGTCGTAGGTCTGACCTGTGGGAGGATTGGTTATGGTTCCGAACGCGGTATCCGTCCGATGAAAGTCGTCCCACAGATCCGCGCGGCTTCCGGGTGACCGTGGGACCGGGGTTAAGCCGATGGCACTGGCGAGATCTTCCGAGGCGAGCAATTCTTCGAACGTGAAGGCTCTTCCATCTTCGGATACGATCCGGTGGGTAAAACGTGATACCGTGGCGGCCAGCGCCTCTTCGAGGTTTGCGTTTTTCGGACGCCAGAGCTTTGCCACCTCCGATAGCGGCTGCCTAGATTGCTCGGGGTTGTTCCGTCCGGCAGCGGTCGCGTGCGGCTCGGGGAACTTGTGGTAATCTTGCGGACTGGCCATGTCCGCAGACTGCCATGGTCAGGTGGCTTCGGTAACGGGCGCAGAATCCACATTGTCAAGCCCGGTAGCCGGGGCCATGACACCAGCATCCGTAAGCGCCTGCGCCACGATGGGCGCGATCTCTGGAGGAAGCAGCGCGATGATGCCAGCGGGGTCCGCTATTGCTTGCCGGATGATGTCCTCTGCGTTGTTGTAACCGAGGGCGGTGATCTGGTCGATGAAGAGCGGACGCGCAGCCGCTTTTTCCATTTCGGGAAGCGCGATGTAACTGGCCAATGCCTGAGTGGCTGCCTGGGCGTTCGCGAGCTTCGACTGGTTCTGTGCCTGCACCAGTCGGAGGGAGACGTTCATCCGGAGTCCGCGGACATCGCCCGCCTTAATGGTGAGCAGTTCGCTAGCCTCGCCGTCACCCCATGCGAACGTCTCGTCGCGATCCTGGTTGGCGTATACCAGATCGACGTTGAAACCCGCCACCCGTTCGATGTCGTCAGTGAGCTGTGTGATGGGGTCTTTCAGCAGGAGAGCGCCACGGGATGTGAGTTGGTTGACGCCGGTGGCCGTCGACGCGTTTGGAACCCCTTTCAGCTCCCCTTGGGCGGCTGAGGTGATACCGCTCCGCATCTGGGCCATCTGGAGCTGGGTGTTCATCAATTCGACCGCGCGGGAATTGGAATCCGGAATGGTGGCGAACTGCACGAAGTCCTCAATTTTTTTATCCACTCCGAGGACCACGGGCTTGGAGGTGTCGAGCACGTAGTTTTTCGGCTCGGGATCAAGCAGTGCTGCGGGCTGCACGGCCGCAATCACTTCGGAGGCAAGCTTGTTCCTACGGGTGATCGAGTTGTGCTGGCGGTCCACGGAGTCGTTCGACATCTCGTATTTCTCGAAATAACCCCGTCCAAGGATGCGTCCGGGGATCTTCGCCACGCGGACTGGGAACACCGGCAGCACGCCGTCGGGCGTTACATTTTTCAAGTAGTCCGCGCGGAAGAGGATCTGAAGTTCCGGAGCGAACACACAATGGATACGAACAGGTTTGCCCGTGCCGAGAGGATCCAACCGCATATATCCATCGATCAATGAGATGGGTGGATTCGCCGAATCCTCGTCAATGCTGGCGGTGTCGGTGTTCGATTCGCCGCGCTCTGATCGGATTCCTTCGCCGTTCGTGGCACATGCGGCTTTGAGTTGGTTGAGGCGATCCGTCGGAATCTTGTAAAGGTCCATCACATCGAGCAATCCCATCCGGAACCTGCAGAAAACGTTCGTGAAGGCGAGATCCAGGTGGGGTGCCGCGCTGTCGAATGCTATGTCCTTGAAGTCGATGCAGTTCGTCCGGGTGTTGTCGTAGTGCACCGTGGTCTCCTCGACGAGAGTTCGCCTCCACTCGAGATCGTTTCCGTCAAGCTTTGCCGCGGCGGCTTCCTCCTCGGACTTGATGAAGTCTTTCGTTTGAGGGTTTGTGAACGGAGCGTTCTTGGACTTGGAAATGGCGACGGTGACCAGTCTCTTGCTCGTTTCGACCTGCCGGTCCCACCGTGTCTTTACGAAAACCGTGCCGCCCCAGCACGCGATGGAGATCGCGTCTCTCAGAGCGGGTTCGAGGTCGCTTTGATCAAGTTTCCATGTCGCGTGCTTGGTGATAAGGTCGGCAAGCGTTCCATCAGCCCGCCCGATCGGCCCGGCTTTGAGCCATGGCCAGGTTCCGAAGATATCGTCACGCCCCTGAGCGGTTGCGAAATCTACGAATCCTTCGCTCATCCCGATGGATTCATTCTGGACCGAGAACACGTCTTTCACGGACTCCGTGTTGTTCGGGTCTGGTCGCCCGACACGGTCGGAATAGTCCCCCTCCGACATGTGTTCCCACTTCGTCATCTTGCCCCTCCACGTGCTGAGGCTGCCGTAGCAGGAACTCCATTGATCGCACGCCTGCTGGAGCAGCCAATCTACCTGGCTGTCACTCAGTTCCATCATCAGCGCCGTATTCTTCGGACTGACATTTCGGGACGCTGGTGCGTCATCAACGAGGCGTGTGGTTTTTGCTGTCCGCTCGTCGAGGATGTGATGGGAACTCATTTCGCGGATCATCCCGCAAATGAACCTCGCTCGTAACGGGCGCAGCCGTCACTCATGATGGGAGAGAATCGCTTCTGGATTGAGATCGATGCGTGCATCGAGGCCTCCCAACTGCGAAATGAGTTCGGCAAACTCCGGGAAGTCTGCTGGGGTGAGATCTTCGCGCACCGGACAGGCGAGAACCGCGTCATCCGCAGGGATGAAGTGATTCCCGACGTGCTCGCCAGTGATGACGGGGATGCCGAGAAGTAGCCAGACGACCGGCCAGCCCCGCGAGGTCTGGGCATCCGCGATGGCCGCGGTGAGGGAGGAGGAGACTCCGGGGGTGGTAATGAATCCAATCATGGCAGGGTGAGGCCGGTGCAGGTTTCCCAAAGGATTTTGATGGCGGCGGTGAACGAGTCGGCCTGGGCTTGGGTGAAGCCTGCGCCGAGGCCAAAGGCTCCGAAGCGCGCGGAGGAGTGCGTGATTGCCGCACTGTTGTTATTGTTCCGCGCGAGGAAGTAGACGTTGATGTTGTCGAGCGCCGTCGAGTCGAGAGCCGTGGAGGTTTGCAGGACGGACCATCCGGCAGTGGTGCGAACCGCCAGGTATCTCGACGTCGACGACGTGGTTGCAGTGAAGAGAATACCGAGACGGGAATCCACGGCGTTGAGCTGGGATGCCACGTCCCCGATGGCGGCGACAAGGTCGAGGTTCGCGGCTTGCCCGAGCGAGAATCGCGCGGTCGACGCGCCGACGAGGCCGGACAAGGACGCCTGGGCCCGCGGATCGGCCAGTGGGTTGAGAACCCACATGGAGCCTGAACTCGTGGTCACGCCGAGCGCGCCCGGGGTCGATCCGACGTTGAAATACTGGGTGGTGCCGTTTCCCTGCACGTAGCCGGCTGCCTGGGTGGGGCTGTTGACCCATGTCCCGGTTGTTCCGGTGACGAGATCAATGGCATTCGCGGAGGCGTTGGCCCAAATCGGGAGATAGATCCGTTTGTGGATGCTCCATCGTCCCGCTGCCTTTTCAGTCCGGAAGAAGTTGTTGATGGCGGTCCGCTGCACCGATGTCACGGGTGAACCCTTCGTGGCCTCGATCTGCGCAATTCGCGCGGCCGCGTCCGAGTCAAATGATGCCCCGCTCACGGATGGACCTGATGTCGAGGCCGTGAGCGACGCGCGGATCGATGGTGAAATCATTTCCGGCGAGGTTTCACGGTTTGAGAAACAACCATGGCGAGGGAGCTTGCAGACGTGACCTTGACGCACACCTGGCCGCTGGCGGGGGTTTCGACAACGCAGCTTCCACCGCTCGCGGCAAAGACCGGCGCGACACCATCGAGGGGAAGTAGTTTGCGGAAGGCGCTCGTGAGTCCGATCACGCCAATCTCCACAGTGGCGGAGCCGCCCGTGATGTCCCATTCGATGAGCTGGTCGGTGTCCGCCTTTGCCCATGGGAGGGCATACTCCTCATTGGCTGTAACGTTCGTCCGCTTGGTTGAGAGCTGAATCATGCCCTGAATGTGCCAGAGAACTCGCCAGGGGATAACGGGCGCAGGTATTTCAGGACAACGGGATCGCCGCGCTTCGGACCACCCCGTCGTTTCCTTTATATTTCACCGTGAGCGAGGTGTTCGAGGTGGCCTGGAATACGAGTCCTCCATTGCTTCCGGGTGTCACGGTGCTGCTGAGACCCAATTCAACTTTTCCAGAAAAATGGGTGTTCGAGGTGAACACAGTTGCTCCGTTGAAGATGGCGTTGTCTCGGAATTCCGCCCTGTCGTTGAAGATAGTTTCATTGAGGAGGGTGGCGTGGACGACGGTCAATGATTCGGCGTAAATCCTCTGTCCTGAACCGGCGAGCTGGAGCCATTGGACGGGGGACAGCCGGGTGCAGGCATAGAGCTGATCACCTCCGTTGACCACGGCCATTTGGAGCAGGTATTGCGCTGGGGTGCCGATAAGTTCGATCGTGGCGACACCGCTGATGGGAACGGGCCCGAAATTTAGCGGATAGTATTCCTCCACGAGCTCCGGTGAGTCGACATCCGTGCCATACCAGACGGCAAGGTTCTCGCCTCCCACGACTCGCCGGATGTTCCAGCGGAATGATATGGTGTCGTAGTCGACAATCCAGCCGTCGACGATCTCATCTGCCGGTTCGCCGGTGTCGGTCCACTCGGGCGTCTCACCGCCGGTGGGTATGAGGTCTGGCAGTGTCACTAGATCGCCATCGATGGTGAGGGATCCGAGGATGCGGAGCCCTGCGTCGAGGGGCGGGGAATCACGTTCCAGGACTGTGCCGGCTGCCACGCTCGCAAGAATCTTCGCTTCAAATTCGTCCGCCGAGTAGCTTTTGCCAGTAACGCGGTCGATCAGCCGCAGGGTCGCCCTCGCCAGAGTGCTCAGGGTTTCCTCAAGGTTGCATCCTCTGGGACGCCACGCTCCCGCCATCCGCCGCGCATCGGTCGTGTTCGGCACCATCCGTATGATTGAGGAGGTTTCTCCGTCAGGCTGTGGAAATTCGTGGTAATTGCGAGGCGCTCCCATTGCCGGAGGATGTCACCTGAGAACATCGCGCGTAACGGGCGCAGATCTTGCCAAGAACGGTGAAATCGCTTAATACCGTGGCCATGGAAAAGCCGATCCATCGGAAAATGACGAAAGCGCTCGCACGGGAGTGCCGTGTGCTCGTCTATCGGACGGCGGAAAAGTATTCCATTCCGGCTGTGTTCATCACGGCTCATGTGCGATCGCGGATTGCCGATCGTGCGCGGCTGGAGGTGTGGCGGACCATGATCGGGGACATGGGGATGACCCGACAGCTCGTCGCAGACTGTTTCGGGCGCGATCGCCGTCGCCTTCGGGCTAGTGTCCTTGAACGGTCCGCGCTCATCCTGCACGAGCCGCTTCCGAGGGCGGAAAAGCCGAGATCAAAGGTGAAACGTCGTCCGCTCGCCCCGTTCCAGCCGGTGGGGAATCAGTTCGTCTGGAACTTTGCCGTTCCACTGGAAATCGGGCCGGTCCCCACGATTGAGCGGTTCATGAAGCTTGTCCCGTCGAAGGTGAAAGTCGCCCTGGAGGGTGATGACCGTGTCCGGCTTGCCCGGCTCTACGAGCGGGAGGCTCGGATGCTCAGGAAGTGCTGATCGGATATGTGCACCGCCTACGAACTCGGAAGCAAGAAGCGCGGCAGTTCACCGGGCTACCTCGACGCTCGGGCGGTTCAACGACTTTTGGAAATTTCAGAAACACGGATCATCCGTCCCACGCACATCGCTCCTGTCATCATGCCGGATGGCTCCTTGCGGGAAATGCGCTGGGGGATCCCGACGCAAGTGAGGTCGGCCAGGCCGGGAGCAAAGCCGCTGATCAAGAATGTCGTCAATTCCCGCGAGAACAAACTGAAGGGGTGGCCGTGGCGCGACGCATTTCAGAAACGCCGTTGCCTCATTCCCGCGTCGGCATTTTACGAGTGGGTGGAGTTGGACGGCAAAAAGATCCCTCTGCGCTTCGTTCGGCCGGATCTCGACACGATCTGGATCGCCGGGATCTGGGAGGATGGCCAGCACGGAGAATGCTACTCGATGATCACGACCGATCCGAATGAAGTGATGGAGCCGGTCCACGATCGGATGCCCGCCGTTCTTCAAGAATCTCAGATCCCGCCCTACTTGGCTGGGGAACTCCACGAGTTCGGTCCGTCTGCCGTTGGCTTGGCTTTCACGGAGGCAGAGAATTTCCTGAAGGGCAGAAAAGAGCCGCCCCCGCCGCCAGCCCAAGGAGATCTGTTTTCCTGAACTCGATCTATAGTCGCCGTGGGGTTTGTACTTGTGCCGGGCGAATCGAAGTGTTCGGCTGAACGCATGTTGCAACAATACCCGAAACTGGGAGAGTGGGGATGGGCTGTGAACGTGATGCCATACGAGCTGCCTGTAGGACTCGCGGACCGCTCCCGCGTAAAGGTGATCGAGATCAGGGACTCCAACGACTACGTCGTCGAAGACGAGCAGGGCCGGAGGTGGGATCTGACCAGGATTCACCTCGATGGGGGGATAATTTACTACCTCGACGGAAAACCCTACTACGAATCCCATCCCGTCGCGGTCCACTACCTTCGTCACTATTTATTGGAGCTTGAGGACCGGATCGCGAGACGTGACGGCTACAGCATCTACGAAATGCAGGAAAATAGAGACGATATGCGCTGGCATCTCGCACGCCATGGGATCGATCCTGACGGGCCGATGCCGCCCGGGCCGCCGCCGGCGTTCACCGGCGCCCCACGAAGGGGGCCGTCATCCAACCCGAGGGCTCCGCAGAGCTTCCGGCCTGAGACGGAAGAACCGGTCAGACGGATGAACTCGTGAGAGGGTTGGTATCTGCCGAGAATCTAGGGTGCCCCGGGGTGGTCCAATCCGATGTTCATTCCGCCAATTACATCGAAGAAATCTTGCGGCAGCTTTCCATGCTCCCGGTGCAGCCAGCACGTCACGCAATCGAGAAGATCCTTCAGGTGCTGTCCGGTAACCCACTCCTTCATGTGAACCTGAAGCAGAAAGTCTAGAAATCCCGCGCCACTCAGGATCCTGTCTGCGTTTATGTCGTAGGTTCCGTCACATTCCGCACCCTGGTAAATCTTGAAAGCGTTCTGCACTGCATCGAAGTGAACGAGTCCCATCTCGATGTCACCCGCTGGGGGGTATGGGTCGTAAAGCGAAGAAGATTTTGGGAGATTCAACCACTGCTGGACGGTCTTGCGCATGGAGTCGGCTACACGAACGGTCTCATCACGGCAAGTCGATTCCGGGAAGCGTGCTTGCGTCCCGGAAATGTACGTGCTGGGATTCTCGGATGAAGGAGCTTATGGCACAATTTTCGTCCCCTGTCTTCTGGGTAACCACAGTTGTTCTTGGGATCACTCTCAACATGGGATCGTCGCTTTTGTTGCGCATGCTCGATAGAAAGGTTCCTGAGTGGAACGAGAAGAGAAAGAATCGTCTCGAAGAGCGAGATAAAGCCTTCAGTGCGGAGATAAAAAATTGTAAGGAAGAACCCACTCGCCTGTTGTATTTTCAGTGCTTGTTTACAAAACTCAACATAATCATTTGCACTCTTATCATCTGTTCTCTCATGTGTGTGATCTCTTCTAATTCTCAGCATCGCGAGACAGCGATCTTGTTACAGGTAGTCAGCGTTGGATTTGCTATGGCGGCCTTTCAAATGATTCTTCGTTCTCATCGCCTCTCGCTCCTCATCAGACGGGCAGCAATCGGAGAGGGAAAACGTCCTTATTGGACCCCCTAGTGACCGGGGCCATGTTTAAGCACGGTTATGATCTTCTCGTTGCGGATACGGGTGCGCTCTGATTGCTGGGCATGTCTCACCACATGGTTGATCCTTTCCGCCTGGAGAGGTTCAAGCGGCATAGTTTCCCATCCGTCGCCGAGAATCGCCCGAGCTGCTTTTCCCGCCGTTCGGTTTGCGGCGTGTTGTTCCTCCACGGTGAGCGCGAATTGCCGAGATTTCTTCTCGCCGGGAACGGTTCCGGAAACAGCGTCCGAAATCGGCTGGATGGCGATACGATCCTCGCTGTTGGCCGCCTGTTGATTCCACCGGTAGATCCACACATCGATTGGATCGGGTTTCGACCCGAAGGTCGCGTTGGTGGGATCGAGGATCCGGAAAAGCATGTCGGTGGGCCGGATGCCGCCGATCAGCACTCCACGGTTCGACGAAATGTCGTTGCCCCAAACGTCCATCTTCTCGGGCGCGGACTGGGGAGCAATCGAGAACCCGACCCTCTTGCTCACCGCGGTCATGAAACCATCGTCAGCCCGGGGATTGTTGTCCCTGATCTGCGAGTCAGCCTCCCGGATCGGCTGGCGGATGAGGTTCGGGACGAAACCGGTGGCGATATTCGCGGTGAGCCGCTCTGCGAAGCGATCGGGATCCTCCACGGCATTGATGAGGTCGGAGATCCCCTGCAGAAACGTTTTGTCCTTCACCTGATCCTTGAACCGTCCCAGCCACTGCGACATCACCTCGGGCTTGAATCCGCCGTGACGGTTCATTTCGACCAGCAGGTCGACGGTGGACGCCAGGAAGGTGGCGAAGGGTTCCACCCGGGCATAACTGAACTGCAGGTCCCCGATGCGGATCGTCTGAGGCGGGAGGACAGCGTAGGCATTGTCCCGCTCGCCTCGCTTCGTCGATTTGTAGGGGGCGGTGCCGGTGATCACGGGGAGTTCGTCCTCATCGCCCTCGACGAGGCCTTGCAGCGCGAGGATGACGATGACACCCATCGTCTGGTTGGTGAGATCCTGAACGAATCTCGCGCGATCGTAGATCCGGTCCGCTTCGGCCTTCGCTTCCTGCGGACTGAGGTTCCCACGGAACACCCGGCGGCGCAGTGCCCGGATGCCGTCGATCACCGCGAGCGTCCCGCCGATCGGCGACATCTCCACGGCCTGCTTGAAAACGTTCAGAGGGGTGTCGATGAACGGCAGGAAGAACGTCAAGGGACGCCCGATCCACGGCATGTTGCGGCCCTTTTTCGCTAGTTCCGCGAGTTGGTCGAGGCGAGCGATCGAGCGCGGGTTGGTGCCGTCGATTTCTTGCTGGAAGGTGATGCGCTTTGCCTCGTCGATCGCGCGGATCCACGCTGCACTGCCTGGCACCATGAGTTCGTTCAGGCGCTTTTCGTAGGCGTCTCCGGTGAGCTTTTCCTCCACGGCGGCGATTCGGTGGGCTTGCGCGGCCGCTTCCATCTGGGCGTAGAGCGATTTCATGAACTCATCCACCGCGGTCATTGGCCGGAATGAGATGGAATGCATGATTTTCCCAAGCGGGCCCTTCAAGGCCGGCGGAATATGTTCGCTCCCGACACCGGTGAACTCGAATTGTAGTGGCTTCGCGTTGGCGTAGGCTTCGAACGTGCGTTCCTGTAGGTTCCAGGAATTCAGCGCCATTCTCGCGGCAAGCTGGAATCCGGCCCGGAGATTGCGAGCCATGGGCACGAATTCGGCGAACGTCGCGGATCGTGCATTTCCCTGTCCGACCGTTCCGAGGAGCGAGTTGATTGCCGCTTCCGCTGCTCGTTTCGGGATAAGGTTGAAGGCTGCGTTGAGCAAGTTGGATCCCGCATTCACGATGTGGGTCTGAGGCCCGGAAAGAATAGACGCCCGCCAATATTCCATGAGTGCGTCCATCTTTGATCCTCGTGCGATCGCGTATGCGTCGAGCACTGCTTTCACAGCGCGAGGGTCGTTCATATTGAAGGTGCCGGTGGTTTCGTTGACGGATTCCCGCATGAGTTCTCCCTGACCGGAGAACGGCCGTGTCTCATTCCAGTCGCCCTTCTGCTCGTTGATCGGCTCGGGGAACAGCATCTCCTGACGGTTGATCTTTTCCGCGTTCGAGGGCTTGGAAATCCAGTCGTCGAACGAGATGCGCGCCGCAGGGGTGGCGACGCCCTCCATTTCGGTCTGCCAGCGATCACGCCAGGGTTTCATGGCCTCGCCCTTGAATTCCTCGAAAGCGACTTGCCCGATCATCGGGGTGAGATTCTTCGCCTCGGTCTGCCAGAACGTCGACCAGGTGGACGGATCCGCTTCCTTGAACCGCTCGAAGGCCTCGTCGAGGGCGGTCTGCTGCTCCGGAGTGAGATCCGGACGCTTCGGTGCCGGCGTCGGTGCTGGCTTCCGGGGGCGCTGTGGTTTCCGGAGTTCCGGAGGAACATATCCCGGAACGGTATCGTCGAAATCCTCCAGCGTCTGCCAGCCGAGGTCGGCTAGGATGCTGTCCATCATGTCCGAGGGTGACGCGGCGAGGCTGTTCGCCATGTATCGCTTCGCCCGGGCCGCCATCGCCTTCCGGATATCGGAGTCGAACTGGTTGCGGATCTGCAGGATGTCGCTTTTCGACATTTGCGTGGAGTCCATGACCGCCGACATCCGCGCGCCCTGCCGGATCATGGTGATGACGGCCTTCTCCCGTTTGGTGAGCTTCCGGAACTCATCCTCGATTGCCGCGGTTGCGCGGGGGCTGTCGGCGGAGGACTGTTTCGCGGCGTCCTGACTGGCCTTGAACGCGGCGAGTGATGCGTCGATATCGATGCCCTCGGAGAGGAGTTCGGCCTTGATGGCGTCGACTCTTGCCATCCAGCCGGAGAGGATGTCTTCCTGTTGCCCTTTCTTCGCCTCCCGCAACCGCTTCCGGGTCTCAGCATCGGGCGTGAACAAAGCCTCGGCAATGTATTGGGCGTGCCTTTCCGCCGGAGACATCGAGGGATCTCGTCGTATTGCGAGACGCCGCGCGGCCTCGGTTCCAATGTCTCTGTAGCCATGAATCAACAGCGCAATTTTCACCCGATCTGCGGAAGAACGGATATTTCCCGCGAGGGTTTCTCTCGCGATGATTTTCTTGGCCGCCGCAATCTCTACCGTGCTCATCTGATCCACGTCAGACGCTTTCTTGAAGAGCGCATTGTAGGTCCCCTGATAGTCGTCAGACAGTTGCTTTTCGGCGCGATCGTTTATTTCGTCCCAAGCCTCCACGTCCGGAATGTCCGATTCATTCCGGATCTGATCGATGGCGGCGACGGTCTTGTTCGTGGACAAAGCGAGATCCGGCCGCCCGCCGTCGAACTTTCCATCTTTCATCACGGGAACGAGTCCCTCCGCCGATGCTGCACCCATCGCGGCCGTGATCTTCGATCGCACGCTGTTCAGGATATTCTTCACCTTGATTTCGTTCAGATTGAACTTCGAGAAGACCTGCGCCGGTGTGTCGCCGGCACTCACGGAGGCGAAGACGTCCCGGTAGATGGGCGGCATTGCTGCCAACGCGGCTTGCACGGCGGCGGACTGGTCGGGGGAAGGGGAGGAGAAGAGCGTGCCTTGGGCTGCGTCCTGGCTCGCCTTCGCGGCTTCTGCGGCACGTTTTGCCGCGGTGACCTTTTCGCCGTCTACCGTCTTCTCGCCGGTGAGCTGGAACCCGCCGTCGTCGGGGAAGAGTTCCTTTGAATCGGCGTTGCGGGTGTCCATTTTCGAGGATGGAGCGCCCGCCGCAGTGGTCGAGCTGGGCATTTCCTTGATCATCGGAAGCAACTCGGCGATGGGGGCCTTCAGGCGGATCACCGGCATCGGTTCTTTCGGTGCGTCAGCTAGTTTCACCATCCACTGATGATGCCCGTCGACGACGTGATGATCTGCGCTGACGAGGATGGAACGGTTCCCGCCATCGAACTCACGAGCCCGGCGCACCTTGGAAGGGGAGTATTCCGCCTGCGTGGGTTTCAGCGTGCCAGGGAGCACCTCCTCCGCCTCGTAATCGACACCGCGGGCGCGGAGGTATTGCACCAAAGCACTGCGGTTGTCCGCTTTCACCTGTGGCATCTCTGCCCGGGGCACGCCGAGGGTTCCCGAACGCGGATTGTAGAGGCTCCACTCGGAATCGACTTTCGCGCCGGCCACCGTGCTCTGATTGTTCTTCGCTGGCTCGAAGTCGAATGTGCGTTGATTCGACGGAGAAGCGGCTAGCGGGGAATCGGCTTGTCCCTCATCGATCGCATCCACTCCATCGCCTCTTTCGATTCCTTCCTTAGTGATTCGCTCTCGGACTCGGTCAACGGGACCAAACTTGACGAGGGTGCGGGCTTCGGATTCGGTGAGGCTTTCGAATCCGTGACCGGTAGCGCGCTTGAAGGTGTCTTCAAGGTCGCCGAGGCGGTTCCGGAGTTGTGCGAGGAGTGGCTCACTGAGGCGGAGAGTGGCACTGTATTGCTTTCCGGTCAAGGCAACTGCTCCGACCACCTTCCCGCCGTTGCGAGCGATGTGGTCCGCCAGAGCGGCGAACGTGCCGCCCTGGGTGAGGGTGTCGTCCACGAGGAGGTAGGATTCCCCGGCTTTGACAGGGCCGCTGAAGGATGGCTGTGCAAAAACTCGATCCAGCGCGGTCTTTTCGGAGCGATGCGCCTTCACCGATTGGATGATATCCGTGGTCGATTGGAGTCCGAGCGATTCTTCAATCCTGATCGCAACACCGTGCGGGATCTTGTTGTTGCCGCCGGCTTCCATCGCGATCACCGGCACGATGACCGGCTTGCTGTCGCCGATGAGCACGGCAACGTCGTTCCGCATCTGCTTCGTGACGAGGTCACGGGCCAGACGCAGGGCAGCGCGCGGGTCACCGGCCTTGGCGGCGGCGTAATCTGGGTGTTTCGCCGCCTTGCCGAGATCATGGGCGACGATCGCATTCGGAATGTCCACCGGCGCCGCACGTCCACGGGGAGCCGACGGTGAGGAAAACAGAGCCTCCTCATCCACTTCGGCGGAGTAGGCGGGAGCGTCCGGATTCTCCAGGTATATCACGTCGCCACCGTCGAGGATCTGCCTCCCAAACCGAAGGTGATCGTCGAGGATCACGGATTCCACCTCGATACCGAGGCTGTCCATCTCGACCGCGGTGATCCGCATTTCCTCTCCGTCGACGGTGACCGTGCTTCCGACGTGCTCGGGCGTGAAGTCCTCCACGGCGAATGGTTCGCCATTGTCCGGGGTGTTGGCATGGTCGAATGCCTCACGCTGAACTTTTTCCAAACTGGAAACTGTTGGTTTCGCCAGCTCCGCGGCGATATCCTCGTCGCTGAAATCCCGGTTGGGATCCTCGCCGTCGAGTTGGGTGCCGTTGGCGATCGCGTTCAGCTCCTTCCACAGTTCTCCCCACATGTCGGAGGCTGTCATCCCGTCCCGAACGTATCCGGCAACCACGTCGGGACGCGATCCCTCACCCTGGCGGGCGGTGATGAGGCTCAGGATCTCGCGTGCGACCTTGCCCTTGCCGCTGTTCGCGAATTGGTTCTGGAATAGCGCGCCATCGTATTCCGGATTGTTCTGAACCAGTTCGATTTCCCTGTTGGATAGCTTTCCGCCGGACTTCCGCTTCGCGAGCACGAGGGAAATCAGGTTTGGCCGTGGCGCGAGCTTCGTCCCGCTCTGGAAGATCTTGGAGAGGGCTGGATAGCTGTCCGAATTGAGAATCTTGTATGCTTCCCGCCGGGCAGGTGAATCGATGCTGCGGGCCTTCTTCTCCTTGGCAGGAGGGAGCGAGTCCAACCACTCATTGATGGCATTGTCGGTAAACTCGCGGCGTTGCTCGGGCGGCAGGGTTTCGAGCAAGTCCCAAATCTCATCCATGGCGAAGTCCAAGTCCCGCTTCCGGGCCGGGGTGAGCCGGCTGTCGCGGTCCACGGCGTCCCGGATCGCCTCGCCGGTAACACGCATCGGGGAGAATTGGTCAGAGGCCGTCTCAGGCAAGATTTCCGCTACTTGGGTGTCAGATTGACCGGTTTGGACATCCAACTTTGCTTCAGATTGACGGTTTGCGTCTGTGGGGGCGTCCGAAGTGCTGTATTCCGCGAGGATTGATTCGATCCCGTCGATCGCGTCCTTCACGCGCTGGGACAGCTCGTCACCGGCGACGACGCTCTTCAGGAACTCGACGGCACGCCTGAGCATTTCCACAAGTCGGGCTGGCATGTCCTTCGAGAATGCCTTGGTCAACTCGGTGACCTGTCCATCGGCTCGCTGTTGCACGAGCATACGGACTGTCTCTGCCGCCTTCGCCCACGATTCCTTGTTCTCGAACGATGCCTGGTAGGTGTGGGCGGCTGCGGTCTGCTGTTCCGGGGTGAATTCGTCCCACAACTGGCCGTAGAATTCCTGCACGTCTTCACCGATGTTTCGGACGGCTTCGAACTGGGCGAGGTGAATGATTTCCTCGTCAATGATGGCATCAACGCGTGAATCCTGATTGTCGGGCGAGAAACCGGAAAGTTCCCTCTCCAAATCGCCGCTGTTGATGACAATCGCACCGGAAGGGGTGGCGTAGGCACCGCCGGTCTGTCCGGTGGGCCCGGACTCGTCGAGTAAGAACAGGCCGCGCAGGCTGGGGTAGCGTGCGCTGGCCCGCTGGACAGCCGCTGCCGCCTTTTGGACGGTTTCTGATGGCTGGGTCGGCTCCTCTTGGGCGGTGGGGCTCTCATCGCCGGGAACTACTTTTTCTTGCGAAATTATTCCGGAATTATTCTGAGGCTCTGGAACCGGCGGAGTCAGCAGGTGGCCGCGCCGGGTATATCCCTCGGGCATTTCGATGCCGGCTGCTTTGGCCATTGAGACCGAAACGGGGCGGCGAGCTGTCAAGGATTGCTTGACGACTGACGGGATGTCCGGAAGCGAGGGATCGGTCTGGCGCGCGGCTTCGTATTCGGCGGCGTCCAGCTCGGCAAAGTTCACCTGGCTTTGCGCCGGTGCTTCTTGGGATGGTCGAAGCGGAGCATTCCCGTCGACATCAAAGCCTGCGTTTCCTTCAGCGTCCGGGCCTGTTTCCATGCCTTCCGGCGTTGGCGCAGGGATCGAATTGCTTTCAAGGTTTTCGGACGCTTGCGGGTTCGACTCATAGGATGGTTGGGTTGTGGGTTGGGAAAGGGCGTCGTAAATCGCATCGCTCTCGGTGGTCCTGACCAGGTTGCCGACCGCGGGCATATCGACTCGCAGGAATGCTCGTGCATCGTCCGTGAGCACGGTGGCGACCATGCCGTCAGACTGTGGGATCTCCGCGAACAGAGGCTTCCCGTCGGGAGTGGTGCCGCCTTGGATCGCTGACCGTTCGGCGGACGTGAGAGCTGCCTCGTTCCCGGTGGCAACCTTCGCGATGCCCTGGAAGTAGGTTCGCTGTTCCGGATCCTCAATGCCGTAGATCTCGTTTACGGCCGCGATACCTTCTTGGGTCTGCGTGGCCAGGTCGGTGACGGAGCGGTCGAGCATCTGCCGGGCTTGTCCCTTCACGGTTTCGAGGTCTTCCGGCGTGATCCCGTCTATTCCTTCGCCGGTGAACGCTTCGAGTTTCTGGCGGTTTTCCTCGATGGCCGCGGCGGTCTGTTCAAAGCGGGCTGGATCCACGAATGCCCGAGCGAGCATGGCCTGTTCGGGAGAGATGGCCTTGAAGCCGGGCAGGTCCGCCATGGATGCGTTGTAGTCGCGGGTCCACTTGGCGTTCAGAGCGTCACGGCGGGCGGTTTGGGCCCGTTCGGGGATTCCCGCCACCGCTTGGCCTCCGAAGTGCGCGATTGGGACCAACGCAACTGCGCCGATCGTGCCGGAGGCGAACGCTCCTGGTAAATTCGGTGAGTCCGCGCCGATCTCCGATAGAACCTCTTCGAATCCTTCGCCCACTGCGGAACCGGCTGCAGTTTTGCCGAAACCTACGACACCGTTCATGGCTCGCTCGGTGCGGGTGAGGGGATTCACAAGAGATTCGGCCTTGATGCCAGCCCTTGCCACGTCGTCGAGCAACGCTCCCGCACGTTCGCCGATTCTCGCGATCATGCTCGCTTTGGATGCCATGCCGACGCCTTTCAGCCCGGCTTGAACCGCCTTCGAGCCGCCTGCGGTGACGAGCATGCCGGCGTCGGCAACCATCTCCGTGGCCACCTCTTGCCATCCCGCGTGCATGCCTCCGATGACCGAGCCGCCAAACTTGCCCATCCCAGCGGTTTTCTTCTCCATCTCCGCGCTGAACTGGCGGCGCCCGTTGCTCATGAGCAGACGTTCCTTGAAAAGCTCCATTTCTCGCGGGTCGGCGGTCTGAGCATACCGGACCAAGGCAGAGGCAAGGGCGGGATCCTTGTTGGCGTCGAGAGAATCAGCGGTGATCGGCCAGGACGGGTCGGGGGAGAGGCCGTGGAGAGCGAGCGCGGCTTGGATCACCGCCTGATTCGCCGCATCTACCTTGCCTTGGTCCGGAGCGGGCTTCTCGAACTCTTCGTCGATCGTGCGCTTGAAGTTCCGGACGGCATTGTTGAGCTGACCGCTGATCTGCGCTCCTTCCTTGGTGGTCCAGATCTTGGCATTCCGCTTCGCGCCTTCGACCCAGTTGGCTGTGTCGCGGTTGGTGGAAGTCAGCAGTTCGTTGAACACCCGCTTGCCGTCCTCAGAGCCGAACAGCGAGGCCTCAGCCGCCCCCAGTCCGACTGCGAACTTGCCCGCCAGTCCGATCATGGATCCCGCCACGTCGTCACGTATCATGCGTCCACCGGTCTTCAGTGCGGACTGGATGCGCTCGCCGGTCGTGGCCTCATCCGCGACATCCTTCCCGTAGAGCTTCTGAATTGACGCCCGGGTGACACCTGGCTTGCCGCGGTTCTCGGAAAACCAGTCGCGTAGGTATTCCCGCTTCACCTCCTGCCGGTCGGCGAGGTTGGTCCGGTTCGACCAACGGGATTGCACGGTTTCTGCGGCCGGTTTGCCCCGTAGGGCGATGCTGGCGTCGTTTTCCGCCTTGGACCTGTCTTGCAGCCATTTCCCGAAAGACTGGGGCGTGGAGAGCGGGGTGGGTTTCAGCGTGTCGCTGTAAAGTTCCTGCATGAGGGCTTCACCGCTTTGGATGGAAAGCTCCCCGGCGTTCACCTTGGCCTTGATGGAGGCCTTGTCCGCACCCAGTTGGGCAATGCGAGCGGACATTTGTCTTGGACTGGTCACCGTCGGGTCCAGTCGCGTCTGGAATACGCTTGCGAGGTATTGCGCCTCCTTGGCGATGTCCTTCTTTTGACCGTCGTCGCGGAGATACACCGGTGCGCCGCTGGTGACACCGAGGGCGACGGTCTTGTTGATCTCGTCGTCGGTGCGGGCGTCATCACGGAGCACGATGACCTTCTGGCCGTCCGCGCCGCCGTCCTGTATGGTGCCGATCCATTTCCCGCCCCGATTGATGAAGCTGCCGGCGGCGGATGGCTCCAGCGTCATGCCTTCCACGCCCTGCAAGCCGGAGAATGCCTTGAGCACTGCGTCAGGGTTCCGCGTGTCCGGAGCGATGACTGGTTTCGGCTGGGCAGTTTCTGTTCGGTTTTCGGGAGAGTCTTCCACCGATGGGACAGCGCCTGCATTTGCCCCCGCAGTAGCAGGGATTCCGTTTGTCCCGGATGTGGAAGAAATGTCGGGAGGCAGGACAGCGGAGAGGTTCTCCTGGTCGGGATCCACGGTGTCCGGTTCGCTTCTGGCCAGCAGTTCGGTGGCCTCCGGGCCGATCCCGGGCAGTTCGTGGGCGATCTGTTCCGCGCGGAGCTTCAGATGCTCGAGCTTCGTGTTTTCCTCCGCTCGGTTGAGGGATTCCGCATAGGGGGAGAGCTTGTCGTGGGCGGTCTTGGCGGCCGCGTATCTATTTGCCAGGTCGCGCTGGTCCTGCTGCCACTTCGCAAGCTCGTAAGAATCATAGGGAATCGGCTGCTTGTAACGATCTCGGGCCGCGAAACCTGTGTCCGGATCATACTTTTCCATCGCCCCGGTATTCGGATTGAGGACGAATTTCGGAGAGGTTGTGGACTTTTCCAGTTCCCGCGTGACGTCGTCGAACTCGCCCTTGGCCTTCTTCCACGGTTCATCGAAGCGCATCCGCTGCTGGGCGATGCCGTTCGCTTTGAGAGCGAGCTGGTCCCTCCGCTGCTGGAACTCCGCATCCCGCATGGCCTTGGCCTCGGCCACCGGATCCACGCCGGTCGCGGTCTGCTGCGGCCTGCCGAACTCGTCATCGGTGGTGACGCGGGTTTCGCCCGTCTTCGCATCGGTCTTGGATGGCAGGGGAGCGGTGAGAAGAGATCCGCGGTCATTCCGGTAGGTCTGAGCTGCCTGGGTGGCAACTGCGGTTTGATCACCAGCAGGGCGGTTGAGCTGTGCAATGCCCCCGACACCCGGGACGGTGGAGACTTGCTCGGCGGGAGTCGGCTGGATGGTGGGAGTTCCAACCTTCCCGGTATCGTAGACCGGCGCACCGTCGTTGTGACGTGCGATCGTGCGTTCACCCGTGGCGATATCCGTAACGTTTTTTTGACCGGCTGCGGCACCAGCGCGAACGTCCATCGCACGCGCCTGCTTGTCCGTGGATGCCTGCTCATTCGCAGCTCGGCGTGCCTCCGCCTCGCTCCTGCGCTGCTGCATCTGGCCTTGGCGGATCGCATCCTCGCGCTGCCGCTCATCCTCCCGCAGCATGGCGTTTCCCACGCGCTGGGCATCAGGGTTGTTCGCACTGCGCGTCAGCGTTTGCGCCTTGGGAATGTCGATCGCTGGCCGGTCTGGAGCTACCTGAACCTCGTCGAGGGCTGCTTGAACGTCGGCACGGAAACGGGAGCGTTGCGGAAGGGGCATGAACGCATCCTGTCACGCACTCTGAGGAGGCGTAACGGGCGCAGGTCTATGCCGTCCGCTTGAAAACGAAGGCGCGTGGACCGACTGCGACACGCTCGAAGCGGGCTGTCACGATCTCAACCGCTGCCGTGAATCCACGATAGCTTTCGGAAGGGTCATCATTGCGATGCCATTGCCTGAGGAATGATCTGGCGTCCCGTGTTTCTGCAGGTGCATCCGAATACGCGATCAAATCGCCGATGGCGCAGTCCTGACAGTTCGATTTCAGTTTCCCACGGAAGTCCTCAGGGATGTAGTTCGGAATGCTGAACTCGATCACTCTCTTGTTCCAAGGGCGGCTCTGTTCGAAACCGTGCTTCGAGCACCACGCTTCGATCTGCTCATCCTGGGTTGGTTCTTCCGGCGGTGGAGGCACGTTGTGCTCAATGGCGGCATGGATCATCGCGCTCATCTCCAGTATTCCGAATCGCTTGGGGTGGGGGAATGCTTCCTCGATTTGCCATAGGTCCACCTCGATGTATCCCGTGTGAAACAAGTCCTTCGCGAACGCGTCCTGCAATGATGTCTTATCCATGGCTGGTTGGAAAGTTCTCCGCATCTCCCCACGGACACCAGCCATGATGACGTGAGGAGAGCGGAGCGGTCGATAAACCTGCTCGCATTTCGAACACCCGGAATCGCCTTGGCAAGCCGTCTTTTACCACTTCCCGGTCACATTCCGCCAGGTGTGGCGGTCGGGCGGGTCCACGTGCTTGGCCACCATCATCTTGAACTCATGGGCGCTCGGCAGGGTTTCCCACGCGATCGCATCGGCAATGACATCATCGTCGTGCGCACCGGGTGCGGCCTCGGCGCGGCCCTTGTGGTTCACGATGAACATTTTGTATTCCGCGAGTGCGTGAAGGTCGAGAACCTCGACATCCCCATTGCGGATGGCCGATGCGAAACCTTCGATCAGAGCGTTCCGCTCCTCCTTGTCGCCCATCTTGAATCCGTATTGCTCCACCACCTGCCCGATGCGAGGGGAGAACGGACGGCGCTTGTAGATCGGAATGCCGGCCGTTTGGAGGAGGCGGAGGATGTCCATGCCCTTGTTCACCTCGAGGCTGACCATGGCGAGGCCATACCACTTGCTCAGCCGTGCCACGTGACCGGCGACATCTTCACCGAGGCCTCGGAAGGGCGGGCGTAGGCGGGCAACCTTTTTCGCGGGCCGCCACCGGTCATGCAACTGATCGTGGTAGGCGGCTCGCCACACGGATACGGAGTTGGCATCGGGATCCATGCCGATCGTCTGCGTGATGTCCTCCGCCGGGTCGCAGGTGACGATGTAGCGCAGGCCGGTCTTCGGCGGCTCCCACACGTAGATATCTCCGCTCCCGTCCCGCACCGGCTGGAATGAAACCTTGGTGTTGTCCTGGGTGACGAGATAGCCGGTATCGAAGGTCGCACCGCGGGCGATGTTCTCCATCTCGGTGATGCGTCCAAGGTCGAAGCGAGGCGTTCCACCGGCGAGCCAGCAGGATACCTCGTCCTCGGGGTAGTAGAAATCGAAGATCTTCTCGTCGCCGTTACAGACGCTCTTGATAATTTCCCGGCGCCACGCGACCTGCTCCCAGTCCCAGCCGTATTTCTCGATGCCGTTCCTCTCGCGCTCGGTCAGAGTCCGGCGGATCTGGTCGATCTCCGCTTCCTGAACCGGGTTGGCGCGGCGGTTGTCGGCGAATTCGAACCATGCGGCGAACACCTTCACCCACACCTCTTCGGGGCAGATGCCTGCCTCGTGCATGGCAATGAACTGGTCAAGCGTCACAGCCTCCTGCCAGGTGGTGTATTGCCATCCCGCTGCGCGTTCCGGTGTGGATTCCGCGATCGCCACTGTCTCCGATCCGGAAAGGGAGGGGAGAACCGCGGCCATTGTCTTCTTGTCGTTCCTGGTGGCTGTCTGCGGCCATTTGGACACCTCGGAGAAGAAACCGCATTGGCGAGTGCCACCGACGCCGGCGTCAGGGTTCTCAGCGGAATCCACGGTCCACTTGGTCCCGTTATCCCAAGCAATGCTCTGGTTTGGATCCTTGATCACCGCGTGGCCCCACGGGAATGAATCTACCCGCGAGTATGCCTTGATCTTGTCGAGCATCTCGGTGGAGTGCTCTTTCACGTCGGAAATTGCGATTCCTTCGATCGGCCTTCGCATCCCGTGGTGGTAGACGATGTGCGTTCCAAACGTGGAACATCCGGCCCGACGAGGTTTCGTGGCGATGATCCGGATCTTCACCTTCATGGCCCACATCGTCTCGTAGGCTTCTGACATGCGGAGCTGGAGGACGTTGGGGACCGGGATGATGACCTCGTTATTCTTGTCCCGGATGGTGACAAAGCAGGCAAAGTGGACGGCGGGAGAGGTGAGAGCCATCAATTGCAGCTCGTCCGCTGTCTTGCCCCTCAGGCTCTCGGCAAATCGTTCACTGATCGAATCGGCTTCCATTCAGGCTGGAGCATGCCTGAGAGAAGTCCGGTGGCGTAACGGGCGCAAAGATCATGCTTGTTCTGACCGTCAATTCGACCAGTTTCGAAGAATGGACTGTGGCGAAGTGTTCTTTAAAATCGTTGAAATCGGGATCAATATCCTGACCTTAGGAGCGGCGGGATGGGCGGCATGGGCCGCAGCAGGTGCGTTCCGGAAGCAGTCTGACCAGACTCAGATCGCCGAAAAACAGTATGAGCATTTCACCCGAGAGCTTGAGAGGTCAAATCGTGCCAAAACCCCCTTGTTCGCGTCATATGGCGAGGGCGAATTTCCTCATGGGATCAGCTTTAATCGTGTTCAGGCGATAGACGTCATTGGTGTTGGCCGGAGAAACCTCACATTGGCAGAACATTTCGACGGCGAAGATCCGCGGATGGTATACTTGCCTCTCAGAAATATCAGGGATTCTGTCACGATTTTAAATCTGACCGCCATGGATCCTACAACGGGCAAGGCGGCCAAGATTCCGTTTGAGATTTTTGCAGAGGCGAGTGGAACGCACCCAGGCTTTTCGAATCTCTATATGCTCGGCTACCCGATGAATTCGAGAATGCGGCTGGAAAGGCCAGCGTTGGATGTGCGGATCATTTTCGAAACAGGCGACGGGATCGTAGAATATCACGATTATGTCACGATGCCAGGCACGCGAATCTTTGAGCGTTCGAATCCGCCAGGATTCAACTTTCTGGTGGAAGATATGAAACGCCCAACTTGTAACAACACACAGAATGCCGAGTCCGTTTCCTTGTAGGTATCAGGAAAATGGGGCAGGGGAGGTGATGTGCCAAAAATCGCACAATCGCACTACCACATCTTGTGGGTGAACAGTGCCTTTCAGTTGCTCGGGTAGACGAGCCTGGCGAGAAGTCGCAAGACGACAATGGTCAGTATCGTGCCCACGATCCAAAGCGCTGGCTCAGGGATGGAGATGGAGACGTTCATTTCTGCCTCCTCCGATCCAGCGCGGACACCACTTCCTTTGCCCTGGCTTCGAGCGCATCCAGCGTCTTCGGCCCGGTCTCCACGACCACTTGGTCCGGCTCGAAGTCTCCGGCCAGCTTCGCATCCACCTCGATGGCGCGGATCCTCGCGAGCAGTCCGGACTTCGGATCTTCGGCAATTCCAGCCAGGATCTGACGCTTCCGATCCTTCGTCATGAGTGCCGCGGCGGTCTGCGGGGCGCGGAGTTCTGCCACTCTTGCCCTGATTGCAGCGTTTTCCAGCAGCCTTGGCCCGTTGGTTCCGGCACTCTTCACGGTCACCTTGTAGCCCGCTTGGATGTATGCTTCGGTTGCGCTGAGGCCTGAGACCACCAGTTCCGCGAATCGCTCTTGCCTGACGTTCAGAGGCTTCCGCCCATCTTGTAACGGTTTCATAAGGATCGGGACGCGTTGTTCACGGCGTCGTCTGAAATCAGGGTAAGCAGAAGCGTCGAGCTTTTTATACGGGCGCAGAGTCGTTATGGGTAGCAGTCGGGGGCGAGAGACGAATGTTTTGCCTTTTCAACGAAGAAATTTCCCTCAACCTATTAGGACTATGGAATCTGAATGTTCTGATTTTGAAGATCTGCCGAAAAGTGCTGAGGAAGCCGATCGTTCGGGGCTTAGGCGCGCGACACCGGACGAGATAGCGGAGGAGAAGGCGAAAAATCGAGGAAATGAAGCTTCTGAGAGGAGACCTGGGATATGTTACCTTGGTCCGTGCGATAGAGGGGAGCGTATGGTCTGCTATTTCACAATCGAGGGCTGCTGGGACGCATGTTGGTGGTCACCCTGCCGATAACTGGCCACGGTGCGCTTCGTAATCTTCCGCTCCAGCGCCTCCTTCATCGGCTGCAGATCCTCAGCGCGGAGGATGAGGCCTACGGTGTCCTTCCGGTGGGAGTTGCTGCACGGGACGCGTCTGGTGGCGAGTCCGAAGGGTATCTTGGCGGCCCGGGCGGTGGCCATGAGGAGCTTTCCCTCCAGGAGCGCGTAGCCCGGGGGAACTGCCTCATTGTCGAGGTCGATGTCGGGGTTTCGGTTCATATCGGTGAGATTTACCAGAGGGCTTCGTAGATGTATCGGAAACCGCGGAAGCCTTTCATTTTGATTTCGCGGGGCGGGAACTCTGGATCGACTGAGACAACCCAGAAATTGGAGCGGACGGATCCATCCCAGCATTTCTTTGAGCCGCTCTCGTAGCCCGCGATCAGGAAGCGGGATAGCACTCTGCCGCCGCTCACGATGTAGATGTGAAGCAGTTCGTGCTTGGGCTTTCGACCGATAGACCAGTTGACCCCGGAGTAATCTCCGGTTTTGATCTTAGCAAGGGATTGGAGATACCCGTCACGGCACTCTCCCGGCTTGGTCAACGCGGGAATCGTGATGGCGATGGCAATGGGCGGTAGGTCTTTCATATTTTCAGATTGTGAATTCGAGCGAGGTCCTCCAGATGTTCGAGATACTCGCGGTGGATGGTGCTGATCCACGCCAGACGGCGGGCGATCGCGAGGTTGTCGCGAATGAAATTCAGAACTTCTGCGGAGGGTGGAGGAGGGATGTTCATGCTGCTGGGATCCCGTTTTTGAACCGGTCCATCATCGGCACGGTCACATGGAGGTGGTGATAGTCCCACGCAGCGCGCAGGTGCTTGCACTCGCTGACGCCCTGCCTCTTCGGAGCGTAGGGAATCCACGAGCCGTGCCGGCGGTAGTTGGGATCCGCGACGGTCTGGAAGTGGATGCAGGAGCAGCGGCCGTGGCCGTTGCGGGCGGTGAGGTCGACGAGATACCAGAGATCCGGCATGCTCTTGCTCTCCACACGGTAGCGGAAGGGAGCGCTGCCGTCCGGTTCCACCCACGGAGGGTCGTATTCGGTCCACCGGTCGTTGACCTTGGCTCGTTTGCTCGCTGTTTCTGCTGCCATCTCGTTGTGAGAGCCCGCCGCCGGTGAAGGCGGCGGGCCGTGGTTGGAGTTCAGATGTAGTCTTCGACCGAATCCTTTTTCTCGTCGGACTGATCGCTGCCGGCCTGCTCAGGTCCACTCGAATCACCGCTCGAAGTGGATTCCCCTTGATCGGAGGAAGTGCCGGAATCCGCTCCTTCGGGACTTGAGGAGGATTCGGTGGGCCCGTTTCCCTCGCCGAGCGTGCCGATGCCGGTTCCAAAGGTATCGCCGGAAACTCCAGTGCCAGGTTGTCCAGCTTGGAATTGTCCGAAGTCGCCGTTGCCTGGCTGGAAGTTGGCGGATGGGTCGCATGCTCCAGTAAGCGGGCCGTTGTCGGTGGGAACCTCCTTCGCGGCCTGCTGCTTCTGGTATTCCATCCAGTGCCAGCTGCCGGGCGACTTGTCATCATCCTCGAAACGGCTGGTGGCCCAGAACGTATCGTTTCCGTCCAGCTTCACCTGAAGGTTGATCGGAGGATTATCGCTCTCGGGATTGAACACGCGGACAACATCTGCGGGGTAGATGTCGCCTTCGGTTGCGACGTTACCCTGACGGATGAACGCTCCACTCGGGGCGGTGGACGAGTCCTGTTGCGGGTAGGCGAACATGCGCTGACGGGCATCGTTGATGGCGACGGCATCGGCCGCGCTGAGGACATAGAGGACGATTCGTCCGATGGTAGGTATCAGTTTCATATCTTGTGGGGTATGTGTTTGTTGTTTTTGGGGGAAAGGGGTTCCGGCGCGACTGCTGGCAATTACTCTGTGATGATTTCTTGAGTAAGCAGCCGCACCGGGTTCTCGGAAGTTCCAGCCGCCCCTTGGCGACCGGCCGAAAGTCTGTCAGTCGTCGAATCGGCTTCGTGGTGGCTTCGGAGCGAACATCTCGACCTGCTCCTCTTGGGCCGGTGGTCCTGATTCGAAGCGCATCAGTTCGGCGATGAATGTGAGCGGGATGACGCCGGTCTGACCGTTGCGGTTTTTCGCGAGGTCGAGCTGCGCGCGGCCAGCGTTCGCTTCCTTTTCCTCGTTCGATTCCGCATAGTATGCGTCCCGGTAAAGCAGACCGACCATGTCGGCGTCCTGCTCGATGGATCCGGACTCGCGAAGGTCGGACATGCGTGGTTTACCGGTGCCTCTGCTTCCCCCGCGCTCCTCAGCCTTCCGGCCAAGTTGGGCGAGGATCATAATCGGGATCCCCAGCTCTTTCGCCAGTCCCTTGATGCCGGCGGATATCTCCGAGATTTCGCGTTCCCGCGATGATGCCGCCTGCTTGGAAAGCGACTTGCAGAGCTGGAGATAGTCGAGGGCGATGAATTCGATCTTGTGCTCTCGCTTGTAACGTCTCGCCACGGCTCGGATGAAATTGACGGACGGGCCGGGCGAGTCGTCGACGAAGAGTTTCGCGGCCGCTGTCTCAAGGGCTGATCTCTGGATTCGCTGGAGGTCTCCCTTTACCGGCGTCTGGCCGGGAAAATGCTGGCTGAGGGAGAACTTCGCCCGGGAGAACACCAGCCTGTCGATCACCTGATCGCGCGACATTTCCGCGGAGAAGACGAGGCATGGCTTCCCTTCTGTGATGCAGACGTGCTCGACCACGTTCATCATGAAGGATGTCTTTCCCATCGAGGGGCGCGCACCGACGACGAACATGTCACCTGGTTTCATCCCGTTGCACATTCGGTCCAGCTCTTCGAATCCGGTGGTGATACCGCGGCTGTCACGCTCTCCGGCGCATCGACGCTGGAAATTCTCGATCACCCGGTTCACTGCTTCCTTCGTCGTAGGCGTGCGCTGGATCACGGCTCCTTCTCGGATTGCCATGATCTTCGCCTCCACCGTATCCAGAAGCTCCTCGACCTGCTCCGGCGAGTCGTAGGCCTCGGCGATTGCTTCGTTCGAATTCTGGATGATGGAGCGCAGGACGAATTTATCCTTCACGTGCTTCATGTGATACCGGAAGTGACCGGGACTGGGCGCGTAGGTGTAGAGGTCCGTCAGAACGGCCGGCCCGCCAACGCGATTGAGTAAACCCCTGTCGAGGAGGCGTTGCACCAGCGAGACCAGCTCGATCTCTTGCCCGGCATTGAACAACTCGACGAGGAATCCAAACAAAGCGGAGTGCGAGGGCTGGTAGAAGTGGTCTGCGGTGAGCTTCTCCTCCACTGCGATGCCGATGAATTCCTGCGGCTCCTGGAGCATGGATGAGAGCAGCGACTTCTCCGGGCCGATGGCGTGGGGTAGGGCGCGGGTCACGTCGTCCGGATCGCGTTGGGGCGGAGCCTGCAGATCCGGGCCGGGGTATTCGTTGGGAGTGTTCATAGAATTCCCTCCAGGTTGGGTTGGACAGAACCGTCCGGGTTCACGTTGGCGAAGGGGATTGATGCAAGTTGTTCGGATCCCTTCCATCCGCGCGGCCATGTCTGGGCGGCTATGAGTTCGCGGATCCGGACTTCCTCGACAGAATTGATCAGATCGACAGAGGCCCGCTTTTGAATGCTGAGGAGTCGATCCAAGAATTCCATCCGAGCTTCGAGCGTGAGAGGACTCATGCGGCATGGTTTCGAAACGAGGGTGCCGTCTCTTCTGGCTTCGGTGCCATCCTTGCGCAGCCGGTTCTTCGGCAACTTCATTTCGGCATAGAGAGGACGCAGCTCCATCAATGGCTGCAAGTGCTTCCACTGCGGATATTGCAATACTCGCTCAAGGGCTACGTCGCGGGAAGCGAGATTGCATCCGACACATCCAGTGCGTGCGTTGATTTCGACGGCTTCGTCACCGCCGTAGCAGTGCGCGACGAGTTTCGTGGAAAAATGAAATCCGAACTTGTCGGTGAGATCTGCCTCCATCAGCCAATCCCACACCAGGCAGACCCTCCAGTGGAGGATCGGGGCAAGGGTGTCAGCGACAGACTCTGGTGTTGCCTCCTGAAACCAGCCTTGCCCGCATTCGGCTCCATTCTTCGAGCACGACAATGCGATACGGGCATCCCGGACAGCGGATTCACCAAGGCGCACACCGGTCAACATCAGGAACTTCTCACCAGCTTCATCCCGCAACGATTTGAGGGCGGCGAGCATCGGCTCGATTTTTATCTGAGCGGTGCACCATCGGAAGGTGTTGGATGGAGGTGGAACTCCGCGGCCGAGCATGTATACAAAAAACCTATCGTCCAATTCCGGGAGAACGATCCGCGTCTCCACCCCAAGGGCGCGAACCTCCTCCAACAGAATCATCGCCGTCGCATGAAGCGGCGGTAGCTCCATCCGCGTGTCGGCATAAAGGACAATCAGTTTTTTCGGCCTCGGCACCCGCCCCGACGCGATCAGGTATGCCACAACCGTGAGCAGAGCGGAAGAGTCTTTGCCGCCAGAGAATGCGATCGCCCAATAGTTATAGCGTTCGGCATAGGCGCGAAGGCTGTTCGCAGTGATCTCTATCGCGTCAGATAGATCCATGCGGTCACCGTCGAAGAGTGTGGGTTGGGAGGGCTTCACGCCGCCCCCCTTTCGATATCCCGAGCTTCCTCGGCATCCACGAGTGCGGACACGTCCGGATTCTGGGAAGCAACGGCGGCGACGATAGCACGCGCGAGCCTGCGGGGCACGGCGTTGCCAATTTGTTTTACCTGGTCCGTTTTCGTGCCGGTGAATTTGTAGTCGTGCCGGAAGCCTTGGGCCAGAGCGAGCTCGTGGGGCTGGAGCATCCGGAAGCGGATGTCCAACCGGTATCGCTGTCCGTCGATCTCGACGATCGGTCGGACCAGTCCGAATCGGTCTTTGCATGTAACTGTCGGCGCAGGATCGGCGATATCATGAGGCTGGCCGTTTCCGTAATAACTGATGAGGAACGGCTCCACGAAAGCGATCGCACCGGAGGTGGCAACAGTCGGGCATGGCTCGCTCACCGGGCGCAGCCGCCCATCGCTCTGTTGGGGCAAGAGATGAGGTTCGATCAGTGCGAGATCGTTCGAGCACGTAACTGTCGGAGCGGGATCCTCGATGTCCTTCGCGCGAGTTCCTTCCCCGGCACGGCTCACACCGTTGGCCGTTTTGACAAGGAACGGCTGCACCAATGCCCTGTGATCTCGGGTGAGGATCGTGCCGATGGGGAGGTCCACCGTCCGCGCCGCGCATTCGGGGCCGCCCGCGCTCATCACGAATGGAACGATCAGGGCCATATCACCGCGGTTTCCGCACACAACCGGCATCGGCGAGTCGATGGATTTCACACGGGACGATTCCGACGTGCCGGCACCGTGCGCGACCTGGATGAGATATGGTTCCGCCATATAGAGGTGTGGTGCGCTGGCCGTGATGGTCGGGGCGGGCAGATCGATATCCGCTGCGGTGCTCTGCCCCTTCATGTTCACTAGGAACGGCTCCGCAAGACCGAGGTGAGTGCCATTTGCCGTGACGGTTCCGCAGGGCAGGTCCAAGCTTCCGTGGGATGTGGCGATGTTGCTGGGAGACGCTCCACGCAGAGTCACGAGGAATGGCTGGGCGACACCGTGGCGGGCCTTCGTGACGACCGTGGACAGGGGAGCATCGACTGATGCCAGTCCGCCGCATGGGCCGCCGCTGGTTTGATCCCAGGCGACGATGAATGGCTCCACAAGGCCCTTCTCGGTGGCACCAGTCACAGTTCCCAGCGGGGCATTGAGAGAGTGTGCATTCCAGTTGGCTGCATTCTTCTTTCCAGAGTTGCCGTGCGAGGTGGTGATGAGGAACGGCTGCACCAGTCCGACTCCGCGACTGGTCGTGGTCACTGTTGGAGCAGGAGCATCAACGGACCGGGGCCCGTTACTCGAATGCTGGGGGATCAGGAAAGGCTCCACCAGTTTCGGACCGCTGCCCACGGCCAATACCGTGCAGAGTGGCTCATCCACGCTCTTCGGGGTGGGACTTGAGCATTGGGGGATGATATAGGGTTGAACGAATGCTCCGGCACCGTGGCTCGTCACCGCTGGTGATGGCTCGTCGATGTCGTGCGTTCGTGGGACCTGACCTTCACGCTCTCCGAATTGGGGAACGATGAAGCCCTTCAAACCATACTTTTCCAGTCCGGCGAAGATCCTGGCCATGGTCTTCGGTGAAAGCGGGCGGGTCCGTTCGTAGATGGATTGTCCTTCCAGAGTCCAGTCGATGATGTCCCGTGCCGGCGTCCAGCGACGCGGCGTCATGAGATCCGGCTCCTTGGAGTGGGTCGGATGCGGCCATACGATCTTCTTCCGCTTACCGAAAACAGCTTGGACGAAAAGCCTCGTGCGGGTTGTCGGGTCTCCGTAATCGGCGGCGCACAGAAGGCGGTAGTCGACCTTGTAGCCGATGGACTCGAGGGTTGCGATCCACGCGCGGAAGATCTCGCCCTTCCGTTTGGGATCAGGAACCCAGACGAGTTTTTGAACTTCCCGTTCCTGATGGTTGACCGAATCCCACCAGAATGCCCGTGAGAGTTCCTTCCGATTGGTCACACCGTGGGCGATCTGCTCGCGCCTCCATTTGCGGTATGGAATCGCTGGCACCTGAATTTTTACGGTTTGACGCTTCCGTATCAGCGGACCCCACGTCTGGAATTCGGGAACGTTTTCGACGAGGATCACCGGGGGAAGGAGAGCTTCCGCCCACCGGATCACGCACCAGGCGGTTGCCCGTGACTGATCGTTGATCGGTTTGCCCCCGCGAGCGATCGAGTGGTGTGTGCACTCCGGAGACGCCCACAGGAGGTTCAGCTCGCCCTCCTTGAAGAGGTCCCGAGGATTTACTGCATCGACACCAGTGCAGAGCGATCGCGCTTCCGGATGATTGGTCTCGTGCGTGTCGATGGCAACCGGCCAGTGGTTCACGGCCGTGAGTCGCGGCGTATGCCCCAGGAATTTGGCGGCCTCCATCGCGCCGTCCGAAGTGCCACCGGCGCCGCAGAAAAGATCGGCGATGTTGTAGATCACGCTGCACCTCCTTCGAGACCGGTGGCGACGCCCCGGCGTTTGCTCTCCCGTTTCCAGCGGTCGGCATGTCCGAGGACATCTGTGACGCTCTTGAGCAGCACGCTACGGTTGTCCGGCTGCCAGAACTTGGGGGACCAGCTTTCAGGGATCTCCACGGCCATGTAGGCGGAGAGGAGCGCCCAATCCTGATCCTTCAGGTCGAAGAAGATCCGGGAGTTCGCGAATAGCTCGTCCTGCTCGATGCGGCTGAAGTGAGGGCGCTTTCTCCAGCTTGGATGGAGCGCGTTGATTCGGCTCTGGAGCTTGTCGAAGTCCCGCGCTTGCTCGGTTGGCATGCGATTGGACCAGCCGTCGGGTTGGTGCTCGGAAGTCGGCGAGGCCGAATTCTTGGGAGCGAGCGCAGGCGCGTCTTGCTCTCTCTCTTCTCCTTCTAATTCCTTTCCTTTCTCTTTCCTTTCTATGGGTTCCGCGTGGGTTTCTTGCTCGGTTCCGTTGGGTTTATCCGTTGGCTGGATAGTTGGCCTCCCGCCCTTTGCGCCGTTGGTTCTCGCGGCGGCTTTTTTAGCTTCCGACGTTTGCTTTCCGATGCTACGGAGGTGCTTCACTTCAGCCTCCTTTTCCTCGGGGTAAAACCTAACAACAAGGTCTTCACCTTCCCAGTTCCAAAGGTCGCAGTCAGTCGAGATCTCCTTTGATGTGACGCGGACGACCTGCTGCCATTTCCGGTCCTTCCACTGTTTGGCCTGATGCATACGACCGCCGTTTTCTTGCCCAACGCAGTATCGGAGGAGGCAGAGCCATGTGGCCCGTTCGGTAGGTTCGGCTCCGAGAAACTCTTCCGAGTCCAGCACGGTGACATTGATATTGATCCAGTTCATTGATTGGTATGAGGGGAAAGTTGATTCAGGCGGCGGAGTCGTCCTGGAGGCGGTCGAAGAGATCCGGGATGGCCATCTTGTTGGCGGCAGCCGCGCAGTGGGCCGCGCCATCGAGGAAGTATGGCGTGCTGAGTTCGATGCCGATCGCCTTGCGTCCCTTGAGGATGGCTCGGTAGGGCACTGTCATCAGGCCGCCGAAAGGGTCGCAGACGGTCTCCCCGGGCATGCTGAGCTGCTCAATCACACGGTCGGCCAGGTCGAACTGCATCGGGCAGAGGTGCATTTCCTTTCCTTTCGCGCTCTGCGCTCCGTTCAGCGTGAGCATGCGGGTGATGTCGGTCCAAACGTCCTCGTGCCAGCTCTGCGGTTGCAGGAGCATAAAGTCGGTGGGAAGGCGTCCGCTCAGCTCAAGTTCCTCCCCGACGCGCACGTGGTGCTCGAAGTCGTAGATGTTGCTCAGTGAATGGTCGCGGAAGAGGCGGAAAATCTGCTGGTGGTTGAGGGTTTGCAGTTCCTCGGGAGTCATGAGGCGATTGCCGGAGGATCTCGTGAATCCATGGGCATCGACCTGCCAACGGGAGCGGGTATATCTCTCCTTGCTTTTCTTCACCGGCAGGTCCGCGTAGCTCTTCTCCGTGCTCGTCTGAGGCTTCCGGAAATAGAGGAGGTATTCCGGCATCCCGACGCCCATCTTGGTGGCGTCTTTGCATTGTTCGCTCCATCCGAGGCGGTAGGTCTGACTGTTCTCCCTGACCACATCCGTCACGATGGTCTTCATTCCCATATATCCGAAGCCGTGCTTCGTGTAGTGCTCGATGCACTTCATGTGGAAAGGATAGACCGTCTGAAAGCCGAGGCCTGTCATGCCCCCAGGCACGATCCGGTCCTTCACGTGGATGGCGAGGATCCTGCCGGGCATCATCACTCGGAGCAGTTCCGGGGTGAGGAAGTCCATTTGCTGGAAAAACTCGTCATTGCCTTCGCTGTGGCCGAAGTCCGCGTAGTTCGGGGAGTATTCGTATTGGGTAGCAAACGGGATTGATGTGAGCCCGAGGTGCACGCTGTCGGAGTCCATCCGGCGCAACTCCAGCACGTTGTCGTTGTTCACAATCCGATATCCCTCGCCGATGATCTCGACGCGATCGACACCGAGCTTGCGGGTCAGATGCTTCGCCATCGCGCTGTGGGAAAGCCCGTATTCTTTGATGATAGCCGTCATTTTTGAAACCATGTCGTTGTGTTGTTTCCACTTCCTCTCCAGCTGCTTCCGGACTCCCGCCTCGGCCTCGGTGTAGATGATGTCGATCCTCACCTGGCCGGTCTGGAGGAAGCGGAGGAGTCGGTGGATGGATTGGATGAAATCGTTGAATTTGAAACCGATCCCGAGATAGACCGCCCACCTGCAGTGCCGTTGGAAATTGCAGCCGCTTCCGAGCATGCAGGGCTTGCCCGCCATCTCGGCGATGTCGCCTTCTGAGAATCCGATGATGGAGGTTTCCTTGTGATCGTCGGTGTCGGCGCCACGCACGGTGACGAGACCTGGAATGCTGTCTGCGAGAGCTGCCCGCTCGATCTCGAGGTCGTGCCAATAAATGCGGTGGGCTGCGGGATCCTCGCCGCGGATCTCCATCAGTTTCGCCATGCGGGCGGCGAGGCTGCTTTTCTTCTCGGCTGCTGCGTCCTGAACTCCGATGGCGGCATCACGGAACAGCTTGCCTTGGCCGCTTTTCTCCGTGCCGGCATTGGCGTGGTTGCTGGGGACCTCGTGCCAGCGGAGGTCGAGCGGTGGCAGTTCGTAACCTTCATCCGAGAATCCGAGGTCGGATGGCTTCTGGACAAAGAGCGCCCATGAGGAAACCCACAGCCAGAATTCCTTCACCTTGTGGGGGTGGATGGTGAGAACATCCGCCTTTGTCGAATCACGCTTGAAGAACCGGGTCTTGGCCTGGCTGACATCCATGATGCCAAGGAATGCCGCGTAGCTCAGCAGCTCGATGTAGTCGTTCGGGGATGGGGTGGCGGTGGCGACGAACCGATGGGGGACGCGTGACACATCGTTGCGCTTGGCCATCGGCCCCGCATCGCCGGTGAACAACCGCATGAATTCCCGGAAGGTCTTGGTTCCTCCAAGTCCTCGAAGCACGCTGGCCTCGTCGAGGGATGCCACGGTGAACAGTGCCGGATCGAGCTTGCCGTCGCGGATCGTCTCGTAGTTCGTCAGGTAGATGGTTGAGCTGTCCTCCACTTCCTCGAAGCGCTTGATGAACTTCACCCTCACGCCAAGCTTGGCGGCGTCCTGGGCGAACTCGTGGCGCACACCGAGGGGAAGGACGATCAATCCCAATCCGCCGGCCCGGGTGATTGTGAGGCGCACCGTTTCGATCTGGATGAACGTCTTTCCGAGGCCGAATGCGAGGAACCCTGCCCGGCGTCCGCCCGCCACGAGCCATTGCACCGTGGCACGCTGGTGGGGCTTTAGAAGTGGATGGATCACGTCGTCGGAGATGTCAAAGCCCCACGTTTCAGCGAGCTTCACCTTCGATTCGAGGAATTGGATATATGGGTCGGGGGACATCAGAATAAAGTGGGTTGCTCGCTGTCTGGAGCGGGTGTTTCGGTGGAATCCGGAACGAGGAACGACATCAGGTCGGGGAGGGCCTTGCGGCAGCCTTTCGGGATCCGCCAAGGAACGAGCTGGCCCCATTCCTGGGCGATGTCCCGGGTGATGCTTCCCTGCGGCTTCACCTTCTGTTTGAGTCTCCGAGCGATCGCATAGGCGTCGACGTAGTCCTGCCATGCGCGGCGGGAGTTGTTCACCGGGATGGCCACGGTGATGGCCGGATAGAAGAAGTTCTGGCCGCGGCGTTCGGCGAAATGGATGACGAGGAAGCAGGGAACTCCGAATGCGGAACGTTCCAGCATGTGCTCGACCTGCTTGGGTTTGATCGACTCCTTCCGCATGTCGAACGCGGTTTGCTGGCAGTGCTTCGCCTCGATGATGAACTGCCGCCCATCATACAACACACCCTCAAAGTCGGGGAGCGACGGAATGAGAACCGTCTTGGTGCGTTTCCCAGAGGGATCGCTGTCGTCCTTGATGGTGACGCCATTGGTGCCGTAGCGGCCCATGGTCATCCGCTTCGCGCGACGTTCGCGGTCTGCGGCATCCATCAGGAGTTGTTCGAACTCCTTTCCTTTGAGGGTGGTTGGAACGGGGGACATGGCTCAGCTTCCGAATCCGAGTTGTGATTGCCCTTGATCGGCGAGTGCCTGGAGACCGGCTCTCCCTTCGTTGAAGTTGAGAAGCTTTTGGGACCGCTTTCCGCCCGCGTAGTTTTCCGCCTCCTTGATGGCCTTGTTCAGCGCCTTCAGCATCTTGGGATCCTTCAACTGCACGTCTCCGGATTCGCCGTCCGCAGGCTTGTCGATCTGGATCATCGGCGAGCTCATCGGGTGCAGGAAGTCCGTGCGGGTTTCCAACTGCTTCTTCGCATGGAGCTTCACCGACCTGGTGCCCTGTTTGGTGTGGGAGATGGTGAAGCCTGTGACGCTCAGGCCGGTGGCGTATTCGGCGGGCAGTTCCATGATCTCGCAGAAGACCGGCGGGAGTTTGCCGAATGCTGCGGGCAATTCCGGCAAGGGCTCCTCATGGGCGGTGACGTTGCGCTCTTCGGTGGCGACGTTCTCGTCCTTGCTCTCGGGGTTGAGAACGACGGCGAACTTGATGGCTTTCGAGCCAATCGTGAATTTCTTGAGTTCCATATCTGTGTTGTGGGTGTCTGGGGTTGTGGTTTCAGCAGAGTGTTCGGGTCGACATGCGGCGCGGCTTCTTCTTCCGATGGGCATCACGGCGGTCGTGCTTGGCCTCGTGGTGCCCATCGAGCATGTGCTGGTGGCGCTTGTGACGGTGTTCCAGATCGGCGAGTTGCGTTGCAATGTTGGGTGGCAGGTGGTCTTGGCTCATGGGTGTGGGTGGTTATTCACGGAAGAAAATGAGGAGGAATCCGAGGATTAGAACGACCGCGAGGGCTTCGCCTGCGACCTCGGGCCAGGTGGTGGCGGCCAGCGTGTTGATGTGGTTGGTGATCATGGGAGTTTGCGGAAATGGATGCTCCAGACCCACGGGTTGGCCTTCCATGAGATGTCGGGTTTGTTGGGGCGGGGTGTGCCGTTGATGGAATCCCATATCTCCCGGTAACTATGGATCGGGGAGTTGTTCGGCACGATAGAGTGCGGATGTGGCTTTCCTTTGTGCGGTCCCGTCAGGATCATCTCGTAGGATTTCCACCCGTTTCCTTCCCGTTCCACACCCTCAGCGATCGCGTCGACTTCGGATATGTCCTGCAGCCGTTGGATCTCGACCTTCGTGATCTCCAGCTTGATTCGCCAGGCGCTCATCGGGAGATAGATGGACGGCCGTTTGTGGTAGCCAACAGAAGACCGCTCGATCTTCTTCAGGTCATGTTTGTCGGCGTCGTAAACGATGGGATGTTCCGCATCCGTTAGGTTGTTCCATTCTCCTTTGAGCTTGCCGCCATCAGCGACCTGGATCTTCCAGTGTCCCCAGCACCAGAAGGTTTCCTTGATGGCGAGGATGTCGCCGACAGTGCCGTAGGGGCTTTCCTTCATTAGTGCAGCCTGGCATTCCTCGCTGGTGTCGTGCAGGCAGCCGCCGGTTAGGCAAGCGTGGGATTGGAGCCAGTTTCCCGGCCCCGCGAGAACCCTCCGGGTGTTGGTCTTCAGATCCTGCTGGATCAGCCGGACGTTGCCGCCGGTCATGAGGAGGGGGGTGGTTTTCATCGTGTCGCCTCCTCGTATGCTGCATTGATCTCAGCCATTCGCTCATGGCTGCCGCCGTTGTCGGGATGGCATCGTTTGGCAGCCATTTTGTAGCAGTCGCGGATGTGTGCGTAGGTGGAGTCTTTCTCGCACCCGAGCACCACCCACCACGGTTTCCTTTCCGGTGCCGGCAGGGCGGCAAATCCGGTGAATGCACGGTCGAGCATGTCGGAGGATCCCCACCGTTCGATGCCCCTCAGAGCGTCGATCGTCTTCTGGATTGCCCGCATGTTCTTCCAAACGCGGTCATATTTGTCGCAGGCGAAGCAGACCTTCTTGCCCTTGCGCTCGAAGTAAACAGCGACACCTGGGTCTGATGGCTCGGTGCGGTTGGCCATTGGGAAGCCATCGCGGCGAAGCGGGACGTTCGTGGAAATGATGACTTTTTCTCGGACAGTGTAAGTGCGGGATGAAGCGCCCAGCGCAAGCCGGTCGATCTCCGCGAGCAGCTCGTCCTGAACATTGCGCGGAGTTCCTGTGAACGATCCACGCTCGCGAGTGCCGCGATGTCGGGGCCAACCTTCGGGCCAGGAGAGGGGAAATGCGTCGATGTTTTCCATAATTCAAACGGTGGTTCGGTCGTATTCGCCGTGCTCGCAGTAAGTGCACGGACAGGGGTAGGGAGGGAGATGGCACTGGCACTGGAGGGGATCGAAGGGAGCAAGTTTCTCCGCTGCGTCCCGGGCTTCCCGCTCGGCCACGAGTTCGACCTCGAGCATGCCGTTGTAGCAGACGGCGGAGCGCGGCTTCACCACCGCGGCCATTTCCGGCTCGCTCCAGTTGTTGAGGAAGTCGGCGATGCGCCAGACGGTTGGCGTGGTCCGTTCGATGATGTCCTCGAAGCGGACCTTGAGGATGGGCGCGCCGTGGAGAGATATGGCACCGATGGCCTCGGCTTCTTCGATGGCGATGTTGTTTCGCATCGCTTCCATCGTTTGGCCCGAGATGGGTCCGGGGCGAACCGACTGGGTCAGGCGCATCATTTTCACCATCGAAATCGACTGCTGACGGCGGGATCGCGTCATCATGATGAACCGGTAGTTTTTCCCCGTGGGCAGGGAATGGAGGTGAGGATCCAGCAACTTGAACGCGCCTCCGACATTCGATTCGATGAACTCCGAGGTGACACCGGTAAGCAGTTCGGCAGGCTCGAAGGCGGGATACTCGCCCGCGCAACGGATGCCGGCGGCGTCGAGGATCTGCATCATCAGGCTCGTTCCTGACCGGGGGAGTCCGCAGACGATGGTGATTGGTTCCAGGCTCATGCGTTCACCTCCACCGTTGGGAATTCGTTCCACTCGCGTCCGTCGAGGAGGCGGCCGGCTTTCTTTTTGCCGATCTTCACCATGATCTCGGTAGAGGCGGTGTGGCGGTCAATCGTCCAATCGGAACTGTCTGTTCCGTCCAATTCCACCTGGCGTGAATCCCCATCGTAGCAGTTTCCAATGGTTGCGGTCACGTGCTCGCCCCACTGTTTGAACAGGAACGGCACGTCGGCGGCCTGGCATTGGTCGCGGAGGCTCCGTGCCCAGTCCGGGTGCATGGGCCTTGCCTTGGGACCGGACTCGCCGCCGGCGATGACCCAGTGGATGCCGTCGAGGTCGGAGAACGTCGATTCAACCCGGCAGGCTTGCTCGTCCGTCAGACCCTCGCTCATCAGACCTGCCCGCCGTGCTGCAACCAATGGCGCCACGAGATCCACCGGACCCAGCAGGGGCTCGCACGAGAGGAAACGGACTTTCGCCGGGATGGAGAGGAGCAGAGGGATGCGCTTGTCCGCCATCTCCTGATTCTCGACGGTGGTGCCTACCCACACGTTTTGAGGTGCAGGACGGTCGGCGCGGGCTATCCATGAGTGCGCGAATCCGTGGAGTTCCATGTCGTCGCGCTCCAGCGCCACGTCGCGAACTCCTGCGACTCGGGCAAACCAGTTCTCCGGCCTTTTGGTGAGCAACAGCCAGTCGAGGTTCGGCGTCAACCGGACTAGGGCGAGGAGATCGGCCAGCCACTCGATGGGCACCTCGTCATCCAGCCAGTCCGCGAGGCTGGCGCAGAACACGCGGGGGCGGGCGAGCTCTGTCATCCCCGCTCCTGAAGCTACACCGGTATTGTAGTTTTCCAGAGAGAGGGCGGCTTCGCGATTCCATTTGATCGGTTCCCTCCATGTCTGGGTGCGCGATCGGGGTGCACCCTTCCCCCACGTCTCATGTCCGGCGGCACGAAGGACGCGGGCACGTGTGGAGTTGGCGGCGTAGCAATGGGCACAGCCGGGGGATACTCTGGTGCATCCGATCCACGGGTTAAAGGTGTGGTCACACCATTCGATTTTGGAAGACTTCATGACCTTATGCGGCGAGGTGTTCGAGCCATGCCTTCTGGCGAAGGAACTCGGCGGCGAGCTCCTCCAATCCTTGGCGGAGCTGTTCCGTGAACTCGTCACGGTGGGTCCGGATGTAGAAGCTCGGGATCTTCCCGGCCTCCCAATAGTCTGCCACCCACATGTCACGGGTTTTCGTCCACTGCGTCACATGTGGGCAGAAGCTGAAGAAGTCCCACCAGTCGGCACCTGTCACAGCCATGCAGTGATGCACCTGGTGAAGATATTCGTCGGGAAGGACGCCTTCGCGGAGGTATCGGATCTGAGTGTGCCAGGCGGGAGCCTTGATTTCGGCACCGCCGATCATGAGCGCGCCGATCTCGGCAGGGTCCGCGTCTTCGTCGAGATCCTCGGACAGCACCACGTCGTCCGGCGAGCAACCGATGGGGAGGGAGTCATGAGAAATGAATCCCACCTCGATACATGGCAGCCCGAGCATCGTGCGGTATTGCTGCCTCGCGATCGGTTCCAGCGCGTTGCCGCGTTTCATGTCGTCCGTCTGGAAGTCGTTCCTCTGTTCGCCAGCCCATTCCGCGAGCTTACGGTCGATGGCGGACTGTGCGCCGTCCTTGAGGGTGAGATACTGCTCCGGATTCGGCAGCAGGCTGAGGAGGTCCGCACGTTTCCCGTTCTTCTTATGAGGGATGCCGGCGAGGTCGAGCTGATCGCAGATGTTGGGGACGCTCAGGGAGATCTCGAACGGAGGGGCGCAGAACGGGCCAGATTCCGACGCTGTGAACTTTCCGGCACGGGCGGCGTGCCACTCGGTTGAGCGTTGAACGCATTGGTGAACGATCACTGGCCACCTCCCTCGTTGGGGGTTTGAGCATCGCATTTGCGGGCTGCTATCATCGCGTCGGCGAGTTGATAGCAATACTTCGCATCTGCTTCGCGCCACTTAGCGCTCTTCTCTTCCACCTGCTCACGGGGGCATGTCCGCTCGTCTGTCTGCGCTGAGATGCCCGCTAGAGCTTGGCCTGCGGACCAGTCACGGAGGGTCATGCCTTGTGGAGCGTTCGCCAGTTTGCTTGGAAGCGGGTTTGTGTGGCATGGAAATGCCGGACCGCCGTCGGTATTTGATGCGTTCACGCTTCACCTCCCGCGTTCGGAGCAAGCTCCATGGTTTTGATGTTATCGCCCTTCTCACCCGGCTCCACGGAGAGGAGGAGGCTTTCTCCGCCTTCCAGCTTGTCGAGGAACTCGCCGAAGGTGCTGGAGAACGTCGTGGCCTCCCTGGGCTCTTCTTCGCCTGCCAGGGTGTAGCGGAGCTTGTAGAGCGTCCATGGCTTCGTTGCTTCCGCCGGGGAGTTGTGGACGGCGTGGTTCTCGTAGAACACATTAATGATGGGAGGATCGACTGGGGCAGGGAAGAGCGTTTCGATCTTGGAATAGATCGCGAAAAGTTCGGTATCATTCGTGCCCTGGAAGGTTTGACCATGCTTGAGAAGGCCATGTTCGCGGCATCGCGTTTCCGCCGCAGGCTGGCCGAGTTTCGCGGTTTTCATCGCCACTTTGATGGCTTTGGTCATCACCTCGCGTGGCGGGTATTGCTGGCCGTCCGCTGCCACGGCCTCAGCTTCGACAGCGGGAGGGGCTTCCTTCTGCTTGGCGGACCTTCCACCAGTGATGACCTTCGGTGGGGTGGCATCTGCGCGTGGCGTAGCATCGCGCATTTCGCTGTGATCCAGGTCATCGTCGATAAGGATTCCGAGGAGGATTTCCGGACACCAACGACGCGCCCATTTCGTAGCCCCGGTGTAGCAAAGCTTTTGCTCCGGATCCTTGCGCCACATCAGGTTGTCCGTCTTGGCTTGGCCGACGGAGACTTCGACGGTGACCGGTGCTTTCGCGCCACGGAACTTCCCAGAAACGATGACCGTGAAATCGTCCTGTCCTTTCGTTCCCTTGAACTCGTAGGAAAGGCGCTCTTCCAAGTCGGCCATCGAGTTCACGAGTCCGGCGATGAGCTTGCCCTGATAGCCGAGCTTGCCTCCTACCACGTAGGTTTCCGGCATGACCGCGAATGGATCCATTCCCCAGCGGAAGGACTGGTTTACGATGAGGAAGCAGTTGGCGCGGACCTCATCCGGCGTGAACCAGTCCATGTTTTGTCCTTTCTTCCTGCCGAGCAGATGCTCAGGGATCAGCGATGCGCTCGCCATGGTCTGTGCGATGATCATCATGCGGCTGAACCGCTGTTCGTTCATCAGATTTGCGACGATGATTGGGTCCTGATATTGTTGCGGTTCGGCGTTCGCCGGGTTGAGTAGTGAGTTCATAATTCTGTCTTTGAGTGTGGAAAGTGGTTCCCTCCCGCGCCGTCGACCGTTTCCCCCCGGATCGGTGTTCGGCTTGCGGGAAGGGAAGGGGGTTACCGGACCTGCGGGACGAGTTTGATTTTCAGTCCGGGGATCTGTGGGAGGTCATCGCCAATTCGACCGCGCGCGATCGCTTCGAGGATCTCCATGCGGCGAGGTGTCAGAGTGACCAGGCCGGCGTTGTGGCGGTAGAGAGCATCGATGTCGGTGACTTCATATTCTGGCACCATCTTCACGCCCCTCGGAACGGGAGGTGCGAAGGTGACAACGCTCGTGTTCACCGGAGGGCGGACGGTGGCGGTCAGTTCGCTGGTTTCGGCTTTCACCTTCTCCATGGCCACCGCTGCGGCGGCTTCCTCCTCCGGGCTATCCGCTTCCCACAGCGCCTGCTCTGCGGCGATGCGTCCGTCCTCCAGCTTCTGCGCGGCTTCCTGTTCTTCTCGCAGTTGCCTTCCCTCTTCTTGCCGCCTCTCCTCCAGTTCGCGGATCACCCGATTCCGTTCCTGGAGCACCTTCTCCGCATAGGAACCGCGGGCTTTCTTCAGGCGGCCTTCCTCGGCGATGACTTCGGCGATGAAGCTCTTCGCGATCTGGTCGACTTTCAGACCGAAATCGAGCGCGGGCTTCTTCACTGAGGCCCGGGTTTTCTCCAATCCGATCCGCATCGCAGCGAGCGCCTTCAACTGGGTGTCGGCGGCCGCATCGCCCACGGGATCGGTGACTTCCACGATGAGCTTGGAGTTTTTGAGAAGCGTGGCCTTCGCTGTTTCCGCAGCGGTGCCGATGATGAGGCCGTATCCTTCTCCGGTGAGAATGAGAGGATCAGTGGTTTCAGGTGGATCGATGGTGGCTGGTGTCATGATGGTGGATATCTGGGTTGGAAAGGAGGTGGGATTGCCGGGTCACTCGTTGGCCAGGCATTCGCGGCCGTGGAGGGTTGCCAGCCACCAGAAGAACAGGGCGAGGTAGGTCAACAGGGCGGCTGGGAGATAGGCGGCGGAGAGCGCGAGCAGGCAGGCTCCGGAGGTCGTATGGGCGGCGATGATCACGCACGCCATCGTCCGCAGGAACGCGCTCTCAGCGTTTGGGGTTGGGGAACGGCCAGCACCGGCGTTCACGCTTCCACACGCTGTATTTGTCATTGGGCGCGGAGACGACGATGACAATGCTCCCAGCGCTCCGTTGATCATGGTAAAACCCGATCGCTTGAGGCAGATCGTCCGAAAAATCGGCGACTGGCTCCCAGCCGATGCGGACATCAGCTTGTGGTATGATTCTCGGATTTTCATCGGGCTCAGGCATCAGTGTTTGGCTCGACGAGGCGGTCGATGAAGGCGGCGGGGATGCGGACGCTGCGCATGTTCGGCACCCGAGGATAAAGTTTGGCCTGGATGCGTCGGTTCACGGTCTTGATGCTGACACCGAGGACTTTCGCGGCCTCCTTCACCGAGTAGGTGTCGGCCTTGCCCGCGCGGATCTTGGCGGCGACCCTGTTGGCGATCTTTTCCAGATCGTCGTCGGAGAGTTGGACTACGAAAGTGAGTGACATGGTTCAGCGGCGTTTGAGAATTCGGAGGAAAGCCCGGATGACGTAACCAGGCGGCAGGAGGACTGACATCGGATCAGGCGGCGGCTTTGCGGCGATCGCGCTCGGCCTTGAGGAAGGCCAGACGCTCGATTTCCCATTCGCCGGGGTTCTTGACCTGCGACAGTTGGGAGATCGCGAGAGTGAGCATCTCTTCGCTGTATCCGGCGACGATCCGGGGATCGTTTGGAGGGGTGGGGAAGGTGAGGAGCTTTTTCATGGTGGGGATACAGATGGGTTTTGGTTCGGGGTGGTTGCGGACTTGAGGAGCTGGGCTTCGATGGCCTCCTCAACCCAGTGGTTGAGGCTTTCGCCCCTGCTGGATGAGGCGCGCTTGGCGGCTTCGATCAGTGGGATCGGAACGGTGACGCTGAGCTTTTCTCGTTGTGCTTTGCGGGCGCGGCTGGCCTTGGTCGGGATGGAGTCATCCGCCGTGGATAGCCGGGTTTGGATCGACCGGGTAACCCACTGGGAAAGGCTCTCGTTGCTGGCGAAGGCTTCGGCGGCGGCCGCTTTGAGAAGCGCTGGCAGCACCACTGCGGAGAGCTTTAAGCGTTTCTTGCCGGTGGCGGGTCGTCCGCGCTTTCGGGGTTCGGTGGATTGGTCGATCATGGTATGAAGTGGGTTAGCGTTCCTCTTCATCGGGATCCTCGAGAGTCTCCTCACCGTGGGCGTCGAAGATGCCGACCCCGCCTTCGAACCCACGCTGGATGGCGCGGCAGATGAATCCGACGGGAACGCAGCATCCCATGAGCAGGATGGTCAGGATCGCGATGATGGCTTTCAGGAACTTCACTGCGCACCTCCCGTGTTGCCGGAGTCGGCAGGTTTCGAGGGGGACCACGCCTTCGCCGTTAAAAATCGGTCAATGAAAGCATGTTTCCCGCATCCATCGCGGGAGGATTGCATCTCGTCCACCTCCCGTTGGATGCGACTCACCCACTCGAATAAGGTTTTGATGTCGTGTGGAACTTGTTCCGGAGTGGGCAGGAAGAATATTGGGTCCTGTGTTGTTGTCCGGTGATGATCGTTGACGGAGCGCCGGAGAGAGAAATACTCCATTTCGGCGATGGAATCCAAGGGTGCGGGTGATGGCTTGCCAACGCTGTCGGGTGTTTGCAGGCTCTCGCCATGTTCATTCACACTGATGGAATCCCAGCGGCCGATCGTGTGCTTTGCGCAGTGATATGGAAGGGGAGGCGGTGGCGGTGCATCGGCAGGTATCGCAACATCGAGAACTGCGTGAGAATCATCGATTTTACGCAATACGGCCTGCCGGGTCTGGATACGGAGCATGGTTTGCACCGCCTTGAGTTCCCGGCTGCGGGCCTCACGATTGTTCCAGATCCATCGGGCGAAACGGCATGGATATGCGAGGACGTGCTGGACGCCGATGAAGCGGTTCGCAAGTGAGATTTGAGCAATGACGTGGTCGACCCGGTGTGAGGAAATAGCCTGCACGGCTTGCGGCAGTGACAGGGCGTAGACCGTGTTGACGTTGACCCTCACGCTGTTGATGGGTTTCCCGTCGACGACTTCGAATCCAAGGGTGCTGACCATATAGGGGACGCGACCGCGGACGGCGTGCTTGAGGTCCTGACCTAGGAGGTCGAGATAGAAACCGAAGTCGCTCACTGCGCGTCTCCTTTCTTCGGAGCGCGCTCCGCAGGTTTCGAGGGCGAGGACGCCAGCATGGGGCCGGGAGCGAAGCCGTCGGCTTCGGCGGCGCTCACGAGTAGGTCATGGGCGAGGCGGCGCGGGTCGATGCCACGTGAGGCGGATTGGGTGATAATCCACGACTTGGTTTCAGAAGGGAGATCCTCCAGAGCGATTGGAAGGGTGAGTCCGGACATGGTGGTGATCTGGTTTTGGGTTGAAGGTTCAGAGGCTTCCGTTAGAGATCGGGGATGCTGAGTCCACACCTACGAGCAACGATGGATAACTGGTCGGATGAGAAACTGAGGCAGGCGGCTCTGGAGCATGGGGATGGTCCGACTGGCCGGTATGCGTCTCAGGTTCTTGCGGAGCGGAAGGATGATCAGCGTCACTCCGAGACTCTGTCCGTGGATAAGCAGGCGCGGAATCTTGCGCGGTGGGCTTTGATTGTGGCAGTGTTGGCACTGCTGGTTGCGATTGGGTCGCTTGTCCGCGATATCCTCGATTGGACCGCACCACATCACCGGCCAAGCTCAGAACTTGGCAAGCCAGCAGAACCGAAGACAGAGCCAGCACCGTCTTCCCCTGGATCTTCTGGGCAGCATTCAGGGCAGTGATTTCACGAGAGAGTGAGCGGATCTCGGAGAAGAGAAATTTGCTGTCACTTTCGAGGCCTTGTATCCTCTGTTGGGTTGCTCGTGTCGTGAACATGCATTAGGAATGCATGAAATAATGCGCATGACAACACAATAATGCATTATGGCGTGAAATTGCTTTGAAAAGCGCATGGAATCAGGTATTCCAAGGCATGCATCCCACCAAAGAGGAGATTAAAGAGTGGCTCAAACGAGAGAGTCATAGTCGTGAATGGTTGGGCGAACAGTGCGGTGGCACCAAGCGGAGGACTGTAGATAACTGGCTCTCCAGCCCTCAGGAAATTCCGGATGGAATGCTAACCTTGATCGCGCGTCTTATGGCTGATGATGCAGCCGCTGCTGCGGCGCGCGATAAGTCGGAATCCACTGATCTGGAACGATTTAGTGTAGAGCTAACAACGGAGGAATTCGATCACATCAACTCGGCAGCAAGCTCCCGTCAGCTCTTGGTGAGGCAGTGGGCGTTAGAGGTTTTGAAGGAGGCTGCTCGGCGCGATATGGAGGCGGTTTCCGCGAAAGAGAAGGTAATGGAAGTGCCTCTGCGGATGGCACCTTCTGGCGAGAACGTCAGTGCATTCCCCGAGGTCCCACTGTTCCACGCCGCCGCCGGTGAGCCTTTCTCTGCAGATTGCGACACGCATATTCCGACCCGCGCGTATGGCCCCGGCCGGTTTGCCGTCCAACTCCACGGCGACAGCATGAGCCCCAAGTATCCTGACTGTTCGATCGTCGTTCTCCGTGAACGGAACAGCCTCAAGAAGCCCGTCCTCAAGAAGGGCGAGATCTACCTCTTCGACATCAACGGTGAGAAGACTCTGAAGATTTACGCATCACGTGTCGCGAAAAAGAAGGAGATCGAGCAGGGGCATTCCTACGTGTCTCAGGCAGACGGAAAAACGAAGGTCCGGATTTTGAAGGCTCTCAATCCAGCATTCCCGGAGATTGTGGTGACGGAGGAGCTGACTTGGCTGGGATGGCTTGATAAGACCGACAACTGATACCTCGAGCGGATCTATTTCGGATCGGGCAGCACGTGGGGCGGCTTGAAAACGTGGAGGCCGCCGCGCCGCCTTGCTCCGTCGAACATTTTCAAACCCTCGGCGTGCTCTTCAAGCACCCGCTTGCTCCATGCCTCAAGGGAGAGTCCTTCAGCCTGGGCGAACTTCTCTAGCCTGCGGTGCAGTTTGGTTTCGAGCGATACATTCAGGACTGTCTTGTCCTCGTCGGTGCCGTTGGTGTTCATGATTCAACCTGCTGCGCTCAGCCATTCCTCGGGTGCCCAGTTGTCCCAGCTTCCATCGGGAATCTCCTCGTCCGGAAGCGAGATCTGGTAGATCCACCGGCTATCACGCCACTCCAATTTGACGACGTATCCGGTGCATGGTTCCTCGTCGCTGGGGAACTTCACCAGGACCTTTGCCAGTTCTTGGAATTTGGGTTCGTTCATGGGGTTTTGATCCATCCAAGTTGTTCAAGAATCCAGTGAATGACGACGGCGATCGCAAGGATGGCGACGGTGATTCTCATCCCTTCGTAGGAGCGTGGCCACATTAGCGTCCACGGTTCATTATCTCTCGGTTTTTCCGCTCCTGCTCTGCGGTCTCCAACTGCCATTGTAATCGTTGAGATTCCTCGAGCATTTGTCTTCGTAATTCTTCTTGTTCTCGCCTCAGCTCTCGCAACTGATACGAAGGGTCATTCAGAACTGCGGTTTCTGCCTGACGGCGTGCCTTGTCATTATCCAGCACACTCTGAACTTCAGACCTGTATCGTTCTCTTTGGCTTAACTGCACCGCTCTCGACGGCGTTGGGATATCTGTCGGGTTCGCAAGTCTGGCCAGAGGTAGAGGTGCCGTGGGCACCTGTTTCGTCGCGATAATCACACCATCTTTGGCGATGTTGACATTATACCCTTCGGCGATGAGCGACACGGCCACTTCGTTTGCCACTATGAAGGTCCTGTTCGGATCATGCATAACGGGATCGTTCGCGGATCTTAATGCGCTCAGCTTGGCCTGGAGTCGATTTCTGAAAGTTGAGTTTTCAACTGTTATGTCCGGATATCTTTGGCAAGCCGCGGCCACTGAATCTTGCTCCTTTTCGCTGAAGGTTTTTTCAGCCGGCTTTTCGCTGGCTTCTTTCGCCGCGAGTTTCGCCAATTCATCTTTCAGATACAGCGCCCGGCCTGCCTCACTTGTCACTCCGTCCCGGGCTGCGGCACTTTCGGCAGCAGCTCGGGCAACCTGTTGTTGCGCGCTTTCTTCTGCCCAAAGAGGGAGGCCTGAGGCCACAAAGATCCCGCAGATGATCGCTTTCATATCCGGGCGTTCTATCAGACGCGGTGGACGGTGCAATCGGATTCTCTGGGGCCTGTCCGCTGGCGAATCAATAGCTGTGGCCGGAGAAGAACGTGCGGAGCGACTTGTAGGATTTGTTCAACACCGAGTTTGGATCCGCCACTGGCAGGTTCGGCGTCTGGTTCCACGCAGCGTTGTAGGCCTTCCGCTTCGCCCCGCGTTGAGCCTCGATCTCCTGCTCTCGCGCGACACTCCGTGTGTTGGGTGCGGTGAACGCGGGTCCACCCGCGGGGAGGGCTGGCGGCGTCCTGTAGGCTGGTTGGGGCTTCGCGGGCTGTGGTTTGGCGGAGGCCGGAGGCCCCATGACCGCGGGCGGCGTGGTGAGCTGTCGGAAGGTTGAACCGGGAGTCAGCGATGGAGTCGCGGCTTTGGGGGGCGCGGCGGGCCCGGGCTGAGGCCCGCCAACGGGCTGCGGATTGCTCACTGCAGGTAAGGCGAAATCCTTCACGCGGTAGATTGGCAACCCGGCGGCGCTTCGGAATCCATGGATGTTGAGCGGGGAAGGGGATATTCCCATTTTAGGAGGCTGAACCGCCGCCCGGAATGCAGATCGTTTTGCTGAATCTGCTTCGATCTTTCTGTGGGCAACCAAGAGATCCGCGGATGCTTGCGCCGTCTTCGCCATGTCCGACTGTGGCGGTTTCGAGGCAACCTGCGGCGCGGCGGTGCTGGTGTCGCCAGGGGTGTAGCCGAATGGCCTGCCGGTGAGCCGGTTGATACGCTGTGCACCGGATGCGGCGGCAGGAACCGCGCCGGGGGTGTTCGTCGCGATCTGCGGAGTCAGACCGCCTTCTGCCATACCTGGCTTGAACGGAGCCATGCCGACCTGCGTTGCTCCGCTGGGAAGCTGACCGAGGCGGCGAGCAGGGGATTCTGGACGGGGTGGGGGAGCTGGAACCGCGGTGGTTCCGGTGATTGAATCCGGGATTTCAGGAATAGCACCAGCCACGCGGTTCCACGCGGGTCCGGAGACGCCGAGTTGGTTGGCGCGCTCCTGCATCTCCGGTGTGATGCCGCTGCGTCCGGCACGAACCATCTCCGCGTGGAGCGCCTGGCGGGCGGAGAGATTCTCATCCGGAGCTCGGGAGTTCATGCTCGTCTGCCGATCGAGTCCCGGCGTCGACGGGTTGCCGATCGCCGAACCATCTTTCGGGCCCTGACGGACGCGGGAACCGAGCGGCATCCCGTAACGGTCGATCGCACCGATCACCGTGCCGTCCGTGGCGTAGTGAATGCGGGTCATTCCCGCGGCCTTCTCAGGCGAGGGTGGACGGGCGTCGATTCTGGTGCGTGCGTTCGGATTCCAGTCGTCACGGTATCTGCGGGCCATGCGAGAACCTACCAACCTCACGCGGCCTCAGTAACGGGCGCAGTCCTGAGTTTTGATCGGATTATATTGCTTTCTCAAGCGGATCATGCTTCCAGTATCGGCAAATGTATTCGAAATGCGACATTGAGGAGAAGGCGCGCAAGGAGATTGTGCGTGCCGATGTCGAGGGTATCGTTCCGGTTCCCTTGGACCGGATTGCCCGTGCGCTCGGGTATGAACCATACAAGTTCGAAGGCAGCGGAGACGTCAGCGGCCTCGTGGACTACGAAAACAAACGGATTTACATCAACGGGAACGAGTCTCCACAGCGTCAGCGATTCACCCTCGCGCATGAAATCGGCCACGCTGTTTTGCATCCAGGTCAGCGGATCGTGGATTACCGTAGGAACATCGATGCACCGAATACTCCGGTCGAGCGGGAAGCTAACCAGTTCGCATCGGAACTGATAATGCCCCGGGAACGATTTAAATCTGCATGGAGGGAACGCGGGGGCAACGTTTACCGGGTCGCCGCATACTTCGGCGTTTCTCATGCCGCCGCTAGTATTCGAGCAAAGGATCTCGGAATGGAACTTCCATGAGCATCGAAATTGAGACTAAATTCTCTCCCGATTTCGAGGCCATCTTAAGGTCTATCGAGCAAGATCGCCCGGTGCCTGTTGATTCGCTTCCGTCAGATGTTGCTGCTAACGGGAAGCGTGACCTTGAACTTCAAGCGCTGGCGCAGACCCTTGCTTTGCGCTACTGGGTGGCGGGATTTGTCGGGGTTCTTCTCCTCATGGAACTCATCGGCCTTTTCATGATTGTCGTTTGGCAAGGCCGTGGTCATTTCCATCTTGGGGATACGGTTTTCGGATTTCTGACCACAGGAGTCTTGCTTCAGACGTTTTTCAGCTTTCGGACGATTGTAACGCACCTTTTCCCGGACGGTGCGAAGGAGTTCAAGAACTGAGCCCAAGCTTGGCCGCACTCGCCAGTCCGTGGTCATCGCGGCCGTGGAAGTAGGTTTTCAGGACCAGCGCGCCGCCATCCTTATGCCCGAGCCATTTCGACACCGTCGGCACGTCCACGCCGCACTCCAGCGCCCATGTGGCGAAGAAGTGCCGCAGGTCATGCACGCGGAGGTGGGGGATCTGCAGGCGTTCGCACGCGTTTGCCAGTGCGACTTTGGGTGTCTTCAGCTTGAACACCGGCCCGGTGGCGTTCTCGGGTCGCATCTTGTCCAGAATGGCCCGCAGCGGCGGCGAGATGGGAAGCCTCCGCGTGTCGGCGCCCTTCGTCCCGGAAACTCCCGATTTGAACCGGATCCAGTCCTTGGTGATGTCCTCCCATTGGAGAGCAACCGCCTGCCCGTGCCGGCATCCGGCATAGGCCAAAAATTCGATGTAGTTGCCCGCCTCCTCCGAGTGCGCCTTCCTCTGGGCCCGAACGTCCTCGATGACCATCTCCACGGTTTCCTTCGACGGGATATGAAGGTCCTTTTCCGTCACTTTCATCCGTTTCAGGCCCGCCGTGGGATCGTCCAGCCGCAAACCCAGTTCGACGATCGCCTTGCCCACCCGCTTGGCCACCCCGAGCAGGTTGTTCGCCCGCTGCGCGTGATACTGCTTCGCCATCCTCATCCACCACTTTCCGGCCTCTCCCGCTGTCCAGGATCTCGCGTGCACGGCCACCGGAAGGGTTTCCTTCAGGACCTTCAGAATGTCGCGGTAGAATAGGATCGTGCGTGGTTGGAGCTGGGGCTGAGTGGTGATCCGCTCTGCCACGACGGCAAGAACATCACCGATCGTCCTGACATGGGCGGCGTTCGGCTGGAGCACCGCGGCGGCCCGCATCCCGGCGAGCAGGTCATCGCGTTTGATCTTGGCGATCCGCAGGTCGGAAGTTCCCAAGGACACCCGTTTGACCTTGCCTTCCACCTTGGCCCGTAGATAGATCGTTCCGGCCCGGTGCCTCACCAAATTCTCCCCGACTTGCGTCCAATCGCTCATGTCCTGCTAATAGGACAAAAAGCTGAAGCCCGCAAGACCGGTGGTCAAGGTAGGTGGTCAACGGGTGCTATCAAAGCTCCATAAGTTATTGATAAACGAATAAAAGCCGCTGTGATGGAATGGTAGACATCGCAGACTTAAAATCTGTTGGGCGCAAGCCCGTGTCGGTTCGAGTCCGACCAGCGGTACCCTGAAGCCTGCGAAGAATGGCGTTTGGGTGGTTTTTTCTCGAACAATTCGAGCTGACCACCCTTTCAGAATGTTTGCAGGGAAGGGAGGAATCGGTTGTTTCGATGTATATCTTAGGAGCCATTGATTCGGGTTGGGGGTGGTATTTCGCTGCGGGAGAGGACTTCCCGAAAAATTGATTCGCGGAAGGTGTCGGCCTTCGTCCGGAAACTTCGTTTATCAGATAAGAGGGAAAATTGCGCCCCCCGTTTGAAACCCAACCTCACGCGCCGTTCTCCGACCCCGGTTCAGACCTTCAACCCATCTGTCCCGGTTCGCAAGCAGCTGGTTAGGCCTCGGTCTGAAGCAGTTCTCCCTCGTCTTCAAAAACCACAAATCAAAATGAAACCCAAAAACCGTTTGAAATTCTCATCGCCCAAAGCAAACCGGGCTTTACCCAGGCTGGCCCATGGCGCCGGCTCGGGTGTCGTCCTGTGCTTCGCCGGACTGTCCATGCTGTCAGGCCAGGCTATTGCAGGGGACGCGACCTGGAACGTCATCGCCAACGCGTTCACCCGCGATTGGAATGCCAATGCCAACTGGACTCCGAACACGACCTTTCCCAATGGAGTCGGTGAGATCGCAACGATGGATACCAAGAACATCACCGGAGGGGTGACACAGAACATCGTGAACCTGAACGTGCCGATCACCGTCGGGCAGCTTCTGCTCGGGGACACGAACAACACCGCTTTCTATTCGATCCGTGCAGGCACGGCGGGATCGCTGATCTTCGACAACACCGGCACCACGAACGCGGTCCTCACCGACAGCGCGACCGCTGGCACCAGCACGACCAATCCGGACAATATCACGGCGAACATTGTTCTGAATGATTCCATCGATATCACCACGAATTCCACGAACAACACCTTCACCATCACCGGGAACATCTCGGAAGGAGAAGCAGGGAAATCCGTGACGAAAAAGGGAGCCGGCATCCTCGCGTTCCAATTGGGCGTGGGAGGGGCGAACTCCTACACCGGAACGACCACCATTGAGAATGGAACCCTGAGACTGACGGGAGCCTCCTCGGCGGGTGCCGCCACCTCGGCCATCGCCTTGGGGAATGCGACATCCATCGCTTCCAATCTGAATGTGACCCTCCGGATCAATGGCGCGACCGTTCTCGCACGTGATGTCACCGTAGGCGCGAGCGATGCCGTCACTACCGGCCTTTACACGATCGACACCGACAACGGCGCCAGCGCCGCAGGCGTTTCCGGGAATATCGCGCTGAACCAGAACCTGATGATTTCCGGTGCCACGAGCGGAGGATTCGCCATTTCCGGGAATATCACATCAAACACGGCCAATACGCGGACGCTGACTTTCGGCGGGAGCGCCAACACGGTCACCGCTTCCGGCGTGATTGGCGGGGGGCTCGGAACCATCGACCTCGTCAAGGTGGGGGCGGGAACCACGAGGCTCACCGGGACGAACACCTACACGGGAACCACCACGGTCAATGGTGGCATTCTCGCCATCTGGGGAGCGGGAACCCTGAATGCGGGCAGCTACGCCGGAAACATCGCGAACGCCGGCTCATTCAGATACGAAAGCTCCGCCGCCCAGACTCTTTCGGGAGTCATCAGCGGCGCGGGTGGCCTTGTGAAAAACGGCACCGGCACGCTGACCCTCACCGGAGCCAACGAATATACGGGAGGCACTGCGGTGACCTCCGGCATCGTCATCGCGCGGCATAACAATGCGTTCGGCGCGAGCGGCCAGGTAACACAGACCTCCCGGACAGGTGCCGTTCATTTGGAAGGTGGGATTTCGATTCCATCTTCCATCACCTTCCTGACAAGCAACGATGGCACGACCGTCGGTGCCGTCGGTTATTCGATCAACAACGCCAGCGGCGACAACACCATCAACGGAACCATCAGAATGACAAGCGGTGGCGGAGGAACGGTCATCCAGTCCACCAGTGGAACCCTGACGCTGGCCGGGGAGATCTCCAGTGATTCGCCACGCTCCCTCACACTCCAAGGTGCCTCCTCCAACGACAACACCGTCAGCGGGGTCATTTCCAATGGAACAACAGGCTTGACCGGGGTGACGAAAGCAGGGACCGGGACCTGGGTGCTCACGGCTGCCAATACCTATACCGGCGAGACCCTCGTGAGCGCGGGGACCTTGTTGGTCAATGGTTCGCTGGGCGAGACCGCGGTGAACGTCAATGGTGGCACCTTGGGCGGTACCGGCACGATTGCCGGTTCGGTGACCGTAGGGGCTGCGACCTACTCGCCGGGCGCAAGTCCCGGGTCGCTGGAAATCGCCGACAATCTCACCCTTGGTTCCGGGACCATCACCAGTATCGAGCTTGGCGGCACCGACTTCACCCTGAATGGAACGGAGCAGTACGACCGCACGAAGCTGACCGGCGCTTCTTCAGTTCTCACCTTGGCTGGCACTCTGGCGGTCAGCATGTTCGGCGGCTTCACGATTGACGACTACCAGGCGTTCGGAATTTTCCAACTGGAATCCGGAGCAAGCCTGACCGGCGCATTCGATGGTCTGGCCGAAGGTGCGCTGGTGGGCACATTCGGAGGCAAGGGACTGTTCATCACCTATCAGGGCGATTTTGGTGATTCCGGCCCTGTCGCCATCACCGGAGGGAATGACGTGGTTCTCTACAGCATTCCCGAGCCGGGCTCGGCCGGGCTCGCGGGACTTGCCGCGCTGATGTTCCTACGCCGCCGTCGCCGCTGACATCGGCGGGAGATTGCCAGGGTGTTGCGATGGTTGGTTGGGATTCCAACACCCGGGCGACAAAATCTCACCCGTCCTTCCTCCGTTGGTATGCGGTGGTGGGACGGGTTTCTCTTGGGATGAGGAAACCTGAAACCGAACTTGATTCGTCCTGTTCGGGAACTATCCATCACCCCATGCAACAAGAAAAAATCACCGCGATCTTCGATCAGCAGGCGGCGACGTATGACGAGAAGTGGGGGCGGCTGGCACCGATCAACGGCGCGTTGCATCTGCTCACCGGTTCAGTGCTCTCCGGACTTCCCACGTCGGCACGGATCCTGTGCGTGGGGGCGGGAACGGGGGCTGAGATCCTTTATCTGGCCAGGAAGTTTCCCGATTGGCAATTCACCGCGGTCGAACCCTCCGCGGCGATGCTGGAGGTTTTCCGGTGCAGGGCGGAGGAGGCGGGGATCGCTTCACGCTGTGTCTTCCACTGCGGCTATCTCGATTCGCTTCCGCAGGATGGGTCGTTCGACGCCGCAACCTCCTTTCTGGTTTCACAATTCATCCTGGACCGCACGGACCGTGCCGGTTTTTTCCACGGCATTGCCGACAGACTTCGTCCGGAGGGTATCCTCGTCAGTTCCGATCTCGCGGGTGACATTTCCGGCACGGGCGACCGGCCGGGCTTGCTTGAGGTTTGGCTGAAGGTGATGAGAGGGAGCGGGACGATCGTGGATCCGGGGGAAATCCAACAAATGCGCGAAGCCTATACCCGGGACGTGGCGGTCCTGCTGCCTCGTGAGGTAGGAGAAATCATCGCGCTCGGCGGCTTTGATTCTCCGCTGCTTTTCTTCCAAGCCGGGATGATCCACGCTTGGCATGCCAAAAGATCTCACGGGCAAACCGATTCCTGAGACTCCATTCATATAAACCACGGAATACACGAAATACACGGAAGTCGTGATCCCGGCTTCATCATCCGGTCCGACACATTTGTTCTTCATTTTCGTGTATTCCGGAGATTCCGTGGTTCATATCTTTTCCCCGCTCATGCCATTCCGACTCTGGTATTATCTCACGAAGGTAGGATGCTTCATCCTATTCCCCATCATCGTCATCACGTTTTTCATGCCGGATGGCGGCCTGATGGGGAGGTTGGGAGCCGCCGCGATGTGGCTGATGGTCATTCTCGGTCTCACCGGTGCTTTCATGGGCGTCCGGCTGGCTTTCGGAAAACTGCGGATGCTCTGCCCTTTTTGTGGCAGGGGTGGCCGCGTGGGCGGAGACAAACAGGATGGATTGTGGATGGTGTGCGAGTCGTGCGGCTTTGTCCACGGCAGCGGGTTTCTTGGATTGAAGATCGTGAGGGAGGAAATCGAGGACGACGCGGAGGAAGGTCAAACGCCGGAGTGAACGGGTGCTTTGCAACTTGATCCGCTTCTCCGCTTCTAACAGGCTGTCCGGGAAATCATGAGATTGCGCGAATCATTCCTATCCCTGATTGTCGGATACTTGATCCCGACAGGAGCTTTGTCCGCGCAAACTTCAACCGTCGAAAATCCCGCATGGGTTTATCCGAGGTTGGAACTTCCCGAGGTGAAACCGGGGCCATTCCTCCACTCGTGGAAGCTCAAGGACGGGCGTGTGCTGAAGGGGACACCGGAAGGGCGGAAAATGAATCAGATCGTCTTGAAAAATACCAAGGGTGCGACCGCCATCCTGCCTGAAACGGATCTGGTCACCGAGGATCAGGTCCGGTTCAGGTTCTGGGAAGCGACGGCGACCCCGGCATCGCTGCCCCGGCTGGATCTGGTCTATCGCCTGACCACATCGGCACGCGGCGCCTTCGAGGTCAGGATCAACACCGAAGGAACCCGGGGCCGGGTGGAATTTCCTGTGGAAAGGAGCACGCTCATCTACGACATGGCCGACGGTGCTTTCATTTGGACGATCTACCGTGTCATGAAGGACGGCAAGATAGGCCTGGGGCAGAAACAATGGGGACGCTTCGACCAGATGCGGCTTCTCCCTTATGATCCACAACTTTTCAGCACGGATTTGCTCTGCCGGCTGTTTCTGGAAAAAGGCCCCGAACGGGCTTCCACCAGCAAATTGACCGGATATCCCGCGCGATACATGACTTATCCGTTTCCCGCCGCGCAGGAGACAGTGCACGCCTTGAAACTGGATTATGTTCTTGTGGAGTCCCTGACGGCTCTGGCCGGACTGTATCATTTTCTCGCCTCTCCACCTCCGGCTTCAAGCGGGGAAAATGTTTTCTATCACAAGCCGGACATAGGAGGCCATCACGATTTCCGCAATCACATGAAACTGCTGGGCATGTCCCGTATCCTGCCGCTGCGGATGGAATGGAGCAATTCCCTGGGATCTTCCAACGATGCCGAGACCTTCAGGATCACCAAAGGGCCGTTTTCCATCGAACTTATCAGCGCGACAATCCCGGAGGGTTATCCGGCGGGGCATTTCGACATTCCTGCGGATGCCCGCACCATGTCTCCCGGATCTGTCAAAAAGGAGCGATAGCGTGTCCGCCCGCTCCGGCGGTTGTCAAAAAACGAGGTCGAGCACACGAGGGCGGGATTCGTTCGGAAAGCGCACGTGAAGAAGCCCGTCACCGTGGTTGAATCCGGTGATCTCCCGACCGTCCAGTCTCACGGATTTCGGGACCTTTCCGGTGGCGATGAGGAGGACGGCGGGCGTGTCGGTGATGCCTTCGACGGTCCATGAGTTCTCCCTGAGGGGCAGGGCCTTGCAGGCGGATGCGAGAACCTGCGGATTGTCGGATTTTTTCACCGCATCCAGATCCAGCAGGAAGTAGCGGCTGCCCGGGGTGACGGAGAAGGATTTCTGGACGGAGAGGGTGGGGTCGAAAAGATTCACGAACCGGCCGGTGAGGGTTGCCGCCGGACCAGAAATGGATTCATCCAGACCTGCGGCGATCTGATAGGGACCGCGTTTGAGGGACAAATGGTTGGTTTCCTTCCAAGTGAGGCGGGCAAGAGCGGCCGCCTGCTTGAGAGTGTCCATGAGCCGGCGTTCGCTCTCTTCGCCGAGGGCGAATGTGGCGGGATTCTCGCGGAGCCAGATGACGGAGCCTTTTCCAACGGAGACGGGTGCGCCATTGAATTGTCCGTCCTTGAGGCCCAGGGCATCGAAGAGATGGTTGCGTGGGATGAGCGTGGTTTTGCCCTGTTCATTCCACCATTCGCGGGCCTGGTTATACGGATCCTTGTCGTCATCGGCGATGATGAGGACGCCACCTTTTTTGACCCAGTCGGCGAGTGGTTGGTGGACCTCGGGGGATTGCGGCTTCTGGCCGGTGTAGCTGAGGAGGAGGACTTTCTGGGTGTCGAGGAAATGAGGCAGCGGGACGTTTTCGAGCTGGACCGGAGTGACCGGGATGCCGCGCTTGAGGGGTGGGAGGGCGAGCCCGTAGAAGTGTGCCATGTGCGGATCGCTCGGAGTGGGTTGCTCACGCTGGAACATGAGGGAGTCGCTGATGAGGACACCGATGCCCTGGGTGCCGCAATCCCATTTGATGTCGGCCTGGTTCATGTCGTTGAGGGCGTTGCCGACGATCTGGAGTTCGGTGGCATATTCGGGCGGAATGGTTTTCGCGTCCTCCGCACCACGCGGATATTTTCCGCCAAAGATGCGTTCGGGCCAGGGGGCGACTTCATATTTGGAAACGTCCGGCTGGAGCAGCGAGGCGGTGAGGGTGGATTCCCAGTTGGTCCGGTAGTCCGTCCAGTCGTGGCGGGGATTGTCCTCGATCGGGTCGTTCAGATACCAGACGGAGCGGCCCGTGGCACGGACGAGGTTCTGCATGGCACCATATTCCAGGAAGGCGGTCTCGAAGGTACGCTCCTTGAGTTTTCCCCGGAAATGGTTCGGGGTGCGGGACGTGCCGGTCCAGACCTGGGCGATGTAGCCATCGCAGCCGTCCAGCATGGCGAGGCTGGATTGCGGGCTGACGATGCACCAATGGGCGTAGTTGATCAGCGAGTGGGTGGGAACGTAGCAGCGGACGTGTTTTCCGGTGCGTTTGTTGAAGGCCTGGACGTGGTTGAAAACCTGCTGGAGGGCGCGGCGGTAGAGAAAATACTTGAGCTTGGAGGCCCGCCACTGTGCGTCCGGAGTGGAATGGGGTGGCTGCCATTCCTCCTGATAATAGGACCGCCACTCGCGTTTGAATCCTTCCGAGTATCCGGCGCGCGCCCAGAACTCCGGTTCTTCCAGATGCACCGCCTCGACCCCGGCATCAAGAGCCTTCTGGACGCCCACGCAGAGGAACTCTCCGTAGTTTTCCGCCGGGCACATGTAATAGACGTCGCCACCGTGGCTGATTTTCTTGCCATTGCGATCGGTCTGAGCGTTGTCCTCATGGTTTTTCCCATCGAATCGCCCGTAGAGATAGTCCTGGTAGTTGCCCCAGGCGACACCGGTCATGAGATGCACGCGATAGCCGCGGTCCCTCCAGGTGGCGACACGTTCCGGCAGCGTGGCATCGATTCCATAGCAAATGGCGACATCCGAGCGGAGGTTGCCTTGGGGGCTCCAGGGCTTGGAGGTTTGAAAACAGGTGCGTTCCAATGTATCGAGCGGGTCTTTGGGGAACGCCGGGGGAGCTTCCTGGGCGGAAACACAAGGACTTAGGAGGGCACACAGGGCGAGGAATGGCGGCCGGTAGTTCATTTCAATGACTTGTCCTACGCTGGGGCGACGTGATTCCTACCGGAAAACTCGCTCCGGATTTTTTCCGGGGGACTGGGGTGGATTTTCACCACCTCAATGCTTGCAGACCGCTGTGGGCTGGCGACAGTCTGTGGCGTGTCAGAGACGATGGAAAGCGCCCGCCGGTGGAGTGGTTATGTGTGTCCGGATTGCCGGTTCGTGTTTCGCGTGCCGAGGGATCATGATGGCAAGGGGATCGTGTGTCCCAGTTGCAGGCGCTTGTTGAAGATTCCAACCGCCAACGATGTTCCTCCTCCGTTGATGACCACGGTGCGTCGGATGGTGGTGGAGGAGCCCGTGGCGGATGCGGAGCCGCAGGTGTTGAAAAAACGCCGTCGCGGCAGGAAAGCGGGGGGCTCCGACCAACATTCCTGGGAGCAACAGCCCCGCTCTTCACGATCCGGGCGTGGTGAAAACCGGCAAATGCGGATGATGCTGATCGGTGGAAGTGTTCTTTTCGCACTGATCGTGGGAGGTGCGGTGGTTTTGCTCAACTCCGGCAGCAAGCCGGCGGTTCCCGAAAAAGTTGCCGTCTCCAATCCGGATGGCGGAAAACAAATCGTCCCGGAGGCCGCCGTGCGCGGGGAAGCCGCCCTGCTCAAGGATGCCGAGCCGCTCGCGAAAAAATTTCTGGAAGCGAAGTCCGTGGACGAATTGCTCCCTTTGATCCGCAACCCGGAAGTGGCGGAGTCCAGGATGAGGACTTTTCATCCTGACGGGAAAGTCAGCCCGCCGGGATTGTCGAAATTCAACTCCAGCGGAGAGGCCTCCGTGTTGGGCCATCTGCTATCCCTGCATGTCACCACCCGCGACCTGGACACGAAGGCCATCGCATTTGTCGACACTCCGGAGGGCCTGAAGGTCGACTGGGAGAGCTGGGTGGGCTGGTCGGAAATGTCGTGGGATGATTTTATCAGAACCAAGCCGACCACCGGCCATGTTTTCCGGGTGACGCTGTCCGCGGTGGAGTATTACAATTTCGCCTTCACGGATGAAAAGAAGTGGAAATCCTACCGGCTCATTTCCACGGACGGCGAGAGATCGTTTTATGGTTATGTCGAAAAAGGCACCCTTCTCGATCAGAAAATCCACCTCGACTCGGATACCAAAAGCCTCGCTCTCATGCTTTCCCTGAAATATCCGAAAGGTGCCACTTCGGGAACCCAGGTGGAGATCGAGCGTTTCGTGACGGATGGCTGGGTGGAAAACACGGAGGAAAAATGACACAAACGACACTGGAAAAAGCGCAGGAACTGAACCTGGACCCCATGGTTTACGGCACCTTCGCTGAAATCGGCGCTGGGCAGGAAACCACGAATCACTTCTTCCGCGCGTCAGGCACGGCGGGAATGGTGGCGAAGACCATCTCCGCCTACGACATGACGATGAGCGACGCCATCTACGGCCAGGCGGAGCGTTATGTCTCCGCCGCGAGGCTCTCCTCGATGATCGAGCACGAATATGCCATCCTGTTGGAGCGACTGGCTCCGAAACGTGGTGAAAACACGACATTCTTCTCCTTCTGCAACACCGTGCGCGCCCGCGGCTGGCAGGACAATGGCGAGTGCCACGGCTGGCTCGGCATCCGTTTCCAGATGAAACCGGGTGATCCGCCTTCCGACGTGGTGCTCCACGTCAGATTGCTGGATGTCAGAACCATCGACCAGATGGAAGCGCTCGGCGTCGTCGGGGTGAATCTGATCCATTCCGTATTCCGTCACCGCGGTCATTTGCAGAAATTCGTCGAATCCCTGGTGGACAATCTCGTCCCGGGGCGGGTGGAAGTGGACCTGCTGAAATTCACCGGCCACGGATACGGCTTTTTCGACAACCGGCTCTGCGCCCTGCAACTGGTGGAAAGCGGTCTGACGGATGCGACCATGTTCCTGCCGAGCGGCGAGGTCGTGCAACCCGCCGAAGCGCTTTACCGCCACCCCGTCCTGCTGCTTCGCGGCAGTTTCGATCCGGTGATGAAGGTGCATCTCAAGATGTTGGAACAGGCGCGCGACGGGTTCGTGAACTCCCTCAGCGATACCGACCGCGTCTCTGCCATCGAGTTGTGCGAGATCTCCATGCACAACCTGCTGCGTGGCCGCGGGGTGGATCCCGTGGATTTCCTCGACCGTGCGGACGCGCTGCAATCGTTGGGCAAAACCGTGCTGCTGTCGCGCTGCGCGGAGTTCCACCGCATCGCCGCATTCCTGCACCGCTATACCAACAAGCCCGTGGGTATCATCCTCAGCATCGGGCTGCTGAACGAGCTTTTCAAACCGAAGTGGTCGGAAAAGCTGGCCGGGGGCTTGTTGGAGTCGTTCGGGCGGTTGTTCAAGGAGGGGGTGACGCTGCACGTTTTCCCGTGGAAAAACCGTCGCAACGGGGAGTTGGTCACCGCGGATACATTCCGTGCGCCGGAGGACAGCGTGCACCTCTACCGCCACTTCCTCGCGAACGGGCGCATCCAGTCGATTCCGTGCGAGGACGATTTCGTCCTTTCCTACACCGGGCGCGATGTTTGCCGGATGATCAATGCCAAGGACGAGGACTGGCACAAGCTCGTGCCCGAGGTCGCATGGACCATGGCCGAGCGCCACGCCAAATTACGCGAATGACCGCCCGGTTGTCTTGCGAACCCTGGATCACGGCAGCCTGGCAAATTCCCGCAACCGGGGCTGTTTTCGTTCTTCCTCACCCACGCTCTTGACCGCGGCGTGAGAGGGTTTTACGACTTCCGGATGACACCGCTTTACGAAGGAAAGGCCAAGCGCCTCTGGGCAACCGAAAATCCGGACACCCTGCGCATGGAGTTCAAGAACGACGCCACCGCCTTCAACGGTGAGAAAAAGGCGCAGTTCGAAGACAAGGGCCGCCTCAACAACGAGATCAGCACCCTCATTTACGGATTTCTCGAAGAAGCGGGCGTGCCCACCCACTTCGTCCGCAAGATCGACGACACGAACGTCGAGGTGAAAAAAGTCACCATCCTGATGGTGGAGGTCATCATCCGCAACATTTCCGCAGGCAGCTACTGCAAGCGCACCGGTACGGAAGAGGGCAAGGTGTTCTCCCAGCCGATCATCGAGTTTTCCTACAAATCCGACGAACTCGGCGACCCTCTCATCAACGACGACTACATCCGGGAGATGGGCCTCGCCACCCCGGAAGACCTCGCACACCTGCGCGCTTCCGCGCTGAAGGTGAACGCCATTCTCATCGACTTCTTCGCCAAAGCCGGTCTCAAGCTCGTCGATTTCAAACTCGAGTTCGGCCGCCTCGTCTCGGATCCATCCGTCATCGTCCTCGCTGACGAGATCAGCCCCGACGGCTGCCGCCTGTGGGACCTCAAGACCGGCGAGAAAATGGACAAGGACCGCTTCCGCCGCGACCTCGGCGGCGTGATGGAGGCGTATCAGGAAGTTCTCGGACGCCTGAAATCCAACAGCTGACCCGCTGCGGACACGGGCCATGATACGCCGGATACCTGTTCCGGCTCATCTGGTTGCTAGCCTATTTGGAAACCACCACCGGCTGACCGTTGATGGAGGTTTCCGGTATGGATCGCTCGCATCTGCGTCGGTGTCTGAGATCTGGTTTATCCTCAATAAACGTTGAAATTTTGTCTATTGAGCCCGAAAACCGTCCTAACGGACAAAATGAAAACCATTTGTCGCCCTGGTGACCCTCGGCTGGTTATGCGGGTCGAGTGGCCGGGATGTGTCCGGCTTTTTTGAGATCGCGCAGCTCCGTGCCGGACCCGGTGAGATGGCGCTACCGTGAATGAGGGACGCCGTCCGGCGCGCATGTTGGTTTGATCGTATGAGGGAATCCGGTGGATTTCCTTCCTGTTTTCCCGCCGATCAGACGTCCGCCATTTCTTCACATCACTGATTTCCAATTCATGTTTTCCAACTTATTTCAAAAGAAGCGCGGCAGTTGGAAGGACGACGCGCTGGCCGGCCTGACGACGGCGCTCGCGTTGGTTCCCGGCTCGATCGCATTCGCATTCGTAGCGGGCGTGCCGCCGATTTCCGGACTGTATGCGGGCTTCATCCTGTGCCTCATCACCGCTGCATTCGGCGGACGCCCGGGCATGATTTCCTCGGCGGCGGGCTCGCTCGCGGTGGTGATGGTGGCGCTGGTTTCGGAAGGCAACCGCCGCGGCGGAGAAGGCGCGGGCTTCGAGTATCTGTTGCTGGCGGTGATCCTCATGGGGGTGATTCAGATCGTCATCGGCGTGTTGAAACTCGGCCGTTTGATCCGCCTGGTGCCACACCCCGTGATGATGGGGTTTGTGAATGGACTGGCGATCGTCGTGTTCCTATCGCAATTGAAAATGTTCCGGGAACGCGAAGGCGCGGTGGTGGGAGACTGGCTTGCGGGTTCCGCACTGGGAACGATGCTGGGGCTGGTGGCGCTCACGATGGCGATCGTCTATGTGCTTCCTCGCTTCACGAAGAAGGTTCCTTCGTCACTGGCGGCCATCGTGGTCGTGAGCATCATCGGCGCGTTCGGCCTGACGACCCAGACGGTGGGCGATCTCTCCAGCGTACGGGGTGCGTTACCCATGCCCCACCTGCCAAATGTGCCGCTGACGTGGGAGACATTCCGATTTGTCGCCCCATATGCGGTGATCTTCGCGCTGGTGGGATTGATCGAAACCCTGATGACCCTGCAGCTCATCGATGAACTGACCGAGAGCCGGGGCAAGGGAAACCGCGAGGCTCTGGCGCTCGGTGCGGCGAACATTGTGGCGGGAGCTTTTAAGGGCATGGGCGGCTGTGCCCTTGTGGGCGAGAGTCTGATCAACATCGGCTCCGGCGGGCGGGGACGCATGTCGGGTGTTTTCGCGGCGCTCGCGTTGCTGGCTTTCATTCTGGTTGGCGCACCGTTGATTGACCGCATCCCGATCGCGGCCCTTACGGGAGTGATGTTCGTGGTGGTCATCGCGACGTTCGAGTGGTCGAGTTTCAAAACCATCGGGAAGGTGCCGCTGTCGGATGTGTTGGTGATCATCGCCGTCACCGGCATCACCGTGTGGCACGATCTCGCGGTGGCGGTGATCAGCGGGGTGATCTTGAGCGCGCTGGTGTTCGCATGGAAGAGTGCGAAGCATGTTCGTCTTTCACTGGTCGGCGAATCGGCGGATCAGAGGATCTATCGTCTCGAAGGACTGCTTTATTTCGGCTCGGTCCAGGACTTCGCGAAGCAATTCAATCCGGCGGGTGATCCTGCCAGGGTTGTGTTGGATTTCCATCACGCGCGGGTCTGCGACATGTCCGGGCTGGAGGCGATCAAGGCGCTGGCGAGCCGCTATGCCAAGCTGGGAAAAACACTGGAACTGCGTCATCTGTCGCCCGACTGTAAAAGGATGCTGGAGCGGGCGGGGGACTTGCTGGAAATCACCGTGGCGGAGGATGATCCGCTCTATCTGGTCGCCCGGCTGTAAAGCTGACCATCGCGGGCGTCACTTCGTGAAATGGTCGGAATCCTGAATCGTTTTGATGCCCGCACGGATCATCCTTTCCACCTGCGCCCAGCGGTCTGTCTCAGGCAGGCGTTCGGTCCACCATAGCGTGCCCATGATGCCTTCGATGAGCGAATGGAGGTAGATGTTGCAGAGGTCCACCTCCGTGTTCGCCGGGATCTCCCCCGCTGAGGCGGCCTTGCGGATCAGCTGTTGCGTGGATCTGAACGCACGTCTTTCCCAAAGGATGCGGACATCCTGGATGGACTGGTACTCGCTGCTCTTCTCGCACTTCATGTAAAGGATCTCGAGGACGTTTTTCACGGATGCGGATTCGCCCACGGTGCGGAGGTAGTTCATCCCCCAGCGATAGAGGGTTTCCAAATAGGTTTCCCCGGGCGAAATCGAGGTGATCTCACGCGTGGTTTCCAAGCCCCGCATGCAGACTGCGACGCAGATGTCCACCTTGTCCTTGTAGTGGCCGTAGACGGCGCCCTTGGAGACTCCGGCCTTCTCCGCGATGAGGCTGATGGTGGTGTTCGCGACACCCTTGTCCACCAGAACCACTTCGGCGGCGTCCAGGATTTTCACGACGGTCTTGAGGGTGTCTTCTTTGGTTTTGCGGGCCATGGGTTTCGGAATGACCGGGAAAAAATACGAGTAAATTTAATTGTTCGCAAACGAATAAATGTTGACCCGTTGATTTTTATAGGGAATGTGTCCCGCGCACGCCGCAGTCCGCCATGAAGATCCGTTTTCTTTCCCCCGTCTTGTTCCTGAGTTTTTCCATTCTGGCGATGACCAGCTGCAAAAAGGAGGAGCAGGCTCCCCAAGGCCCGGCCGGGCCGCAGGAAGCCAAGTTCATCACGGTGAAGCCGGAGCAGTTTGTCGTCAAATCAAGCCAGCCGGGTCGCTTGGAAGCCTATCGCCAGGCTGAGGTCCGGGCCCGTGTTTCCGGCGTTGTGAAAGAACGCGCCTACGAAGAGGGGCAGGAAGTGAAGGCTGGAGCCGTGCTTTTCCGTATCGATCAAGCCCCGCTGCAAGCCGCTTACGATGCCGCCCAGGCGGCGCTTTCGGAAGGCGAGGCGAATCTGGCTCTGGCCCAGGATAAGAAGGACCGCTACCAGGCCCTCATCACCAGCAATGCGGTGAGTCTCCGCGACATGAAGGAAGCGGAGTCCGAGTTGTTGCAGGCCGCCGCCAAAATCGAATCCGCCAAGGCGGCGAGGGAATCGGCCCGCCTTCGACTCGAATATGCGACCGTGACCTCGCCCATCGACGGACGGGCGAGAAGAGCCGCCGTCACCGAGGGCGCGCTAGTGGGCGAGGACTCCGCCACCCTGCTGACGACGGTCGAACAGATCGACCCCATCTACGTGAATTTTTCCCAGCCGGTCTCGGACGTGGTCTCGCTCCGCCGCTCCCTCGCGGAAGGAAATTTCGAAGGGATCGATCCGAACGAGGTGAAGGTGGGAATCATCCTCGGCGACGGAAGCGTTTATTCCCAACCCGGAAAACTCATTTTCTCCGATCTGGCGGTCGAACCTAGCACCGACAGCGTCATGATGCGCGCGCTGGTTCCGAATCCCAAACGCGAGCTATTCCCGGGAATGTATGTCAGGGCTTCGTTCGATCTCGCAGTGGAGAAACAGGCGATCCTCGTCCCTCGCGTGGCGGTGATCCGCACGAACGAAGGGTCCATCGTAATGTCCATCAACGCGAGCGACGAGGTGGTGGCGCTGCCGGTGGAGGCGAAGAACATCGATGGAAACCGCTGGCATCTCACCAGCGGCCTCAAGGGGGGCGAAAGAATCATTGTGGAAAACCCGGGCTTCTTCGTTCCGGGGACGAAGGTGGTGGCAACCGAAATCAAATAACACTCCCGAGCCATGGCCTTCTTCTTCATCAAGCGCCCGATCTTCGCATGGGTCGTATCGCTGTTCATCATCCTGGCGGGGCTGCTGTCCCTGCGTTCGCTGCCGGTCGCCCAGTATCCCGACATCGCGCCGCCGACGGTGAACATTTCCACATCGTATCCCGGAGCCTCCGCGCAGGTCGTGGAGGAAACTGTCACCGCGGTCATCGAGCGCGAGATGAACGGCGCGCCCGGATTGATCTACATGGCGGGGACCAGCGAGTCCACCGGAGCGGCGTCGCTCAAGCTCACCTTCAAGCAAGGCACCAATCCGGACATCGCGGCGGTGGAGGTGCAGAATCGCCTGGCGGTCGTGGAGCAACGCTTGCCCGCGGTGGTCAGGCAGGGCGGCATCCGCATCGAGAAGGCCGCCGACAACATCCAGTTGTTCGTATCATTGTCCTCGAAGGATCCGAAGTATGATTCGGTGGCCCTCGGAGAGATCGCGGCATCCCGCGTGATCGACATCCTCCGCCGGGTGCCCGGCGTGGGGCAGGTGCAGATCTTCGGCGCGGAGCGTGCGATGCGTATCTGGCCGGATCCGGAAAAACTCACCGCGCTGCAACTCTCGGCCTCGGACGTGGTGAACGCCGTCCGCAGCAACAACAACCGGATCACTATCGGCGACATCGGCAGCCATTCCGTACCTGAATCGGCCGCTCTCAGCGCCACCATCGTGGCGGATGACTCGCTCGACACGCCGGAGGAATTCGGCGACATCGAGCTGCGGAGCCTGCCCGACGGATCATCCATCAAGCTGCGCGACGTGGCGCGGATCGAGCTCGGCGGCAGTGACTATCAGATCGTGTCCGGTCTCAACGACAGGGCCGCCACCGGCATGGGCGTGAAGCTCGCACCGGGATCGAACGCGCTGGAGGTGGTGGAAGGGATCAAGAAGGCGATGGACGAACTCGCGCCGCTGCTGCCGAGCGGAGTACAGTATGAGATTCCTTACGACACCTCACCCTTCGTGGCGGTATCCATCAAGAAGGTGGTGGTGAGCTTGTTCGAGGCGATCGCTCTGGTGTTCGTCGTGATGTTCCTCTTCATGCAGAACATCCGGGCCACGCTGATTCCGACGTTCGTCGTGCCCATCGCCTTGTTGGGGACGTTCGCGGTGATGATGGCGATGGGGTTCTCGATCAACGTGCTGACCATGTTCAGCATGGTGCTCGCCATTGGAATCCTGGTCGATGACGCCATCGTGGTCGTCGAAAACGTGGAACGGATCATGAAGGAGGAGGGGCTCGCACCCGGCCCGGCGACCGTGAAGGCGATGAAACAGATCAGCGGCGCGATCATCGGCATCACGGTGGTGCTCGTCTCCGTGTTCATTCCCATGGCGTTCTTTTCGGGAGCGGTCGGCAACATCTATCGCCAGTTCGCGCTCACGCTTTCGGTTTCCATCGGGTTTTCAGCCTTCCTGGCGCTTTCGCTCACTCCGGCTCTCTGCGCGACCATGCTGAAACCGATCGGTGCGGATCATCATGAAAAGAAGGGTTTCTTCGGGTGGTTCAACCGTGTCTTTGACAAGACGACACACAGGTATTCGGGAACGGTGGCGGCGCTGGTCCGCAAGCCCGTGCGCTATCTTTTCGTGTTCGCGGCGATCGTCGGGGCGACGTTCCTTATGTATCGCGACCTGCCATCCTCCTTCCTGCCGAACGAGGACCAGGGGAACCTCATGATCCCCGTTTCCCTGCCGCAGGGGGCGACCCAGCGTGAGACCCGCGCGGTTCTTGCGGAGATCAACGAGTATATGGTGAAGGAGGAATCCGCGGTGCATTCGTTCTCCATCGCCGGATTCAGCATCTTCGGAAACGGGCCTCACACGGGCATGATCTTCGCGATGCTCAGGCCTTGGGACGAACGCAAGGAGGAGAAAGACCACGTGAGTTCCGTCGTCGCGAGGGTGAACCAGAAATTCGGCGTGCGGCCGAACGCGATGATCTTCGCGCTCACCGCTCCACCGTTGCCGGAACTCGGTTCATCCACCTCCGGTTTCGACTTCCGCCTCCAGAACCGCGGCGGCATTCCTTACAAGGATTTCGTGAAAGCGCGTGACCAGTTGCTGGGAATGGCTGCCGGGAATCCCGAATTGAAGGCGGTGATGTATGCCGGCATGACGGACACTCCGCAGCTCCGCTTGGACATCGACCGCGCCAAGGCCCAGGCCATGGGCGTGACGATCGAGGAGGTGAACAGCACGCTCGCGGTGATGTTCGGCTCGGACTATGTGGGAGATTTCATCCTGAACGGCCAGGTGCGCCGCATCATCATCCAGGCGGATGGGAAACACCGCACCCTCGTGGACGATGTGAAGAAACTGCGGGTGAGGAACACGGCGGGTCACATGGTGGAGATCGGAACGTTCGCCAGAACCGAGTGGATCATCGGACCACCGAGCCTCACCCGTTACAACGGATTCCCCGCATTCTCGATCACGGGTGAAGCGGCGGCCGGCAAGAGCAGCGGTGACGCGATGAAAGCGATGGAGGAACTCGTGAAGAAGCTGCCTCCCGGCCTCGGCTACGAGTGGTCCGGACAATCTTACGAGGAACGCGTCTCCGGTTCGCAGGCGCCCGTGCTTTATGGACTGTCGATCCTGATCGTTTTCCTCGCCCTCGCCGCGCTTTATGAAAGCTGGTCGATCCCTCTCTCGGTGGTGCTCGCGGTGCCGCTGGGCATCCTCGGGGCGGTCGCCGGGGTGATCCTGCGCGACATGCCGAACGACATTTATTTCCGCGTCGGACTCATCGCCATCATCGGCCTCTCCTCGAAGAACGCGATCCTGATCGTGGAAGTCGCCAAGGATCTTTATCGCGACGGCATGGGGCTGGTGGATGCGGCGGTGGAGGCATCGCGGCTGCGCCTGAGACCGATCATCATGACCTCGCTGGCGTTCGGTATCGGTGTGGTGCCGCTGGCCTTCGCGTCGGGTGCCAGCTCGGGCGCGCAGAACGCCATCGGCACCGGAGTGCTGGGAGGCATCACCACTGCCACGGTGCTCGCGATTTTCTTCGTGCCGGTGTTTTTCGTGGTGATCGGGAAAGTCAGCAAAAAACCGAAGCCATTGGAGGAGACGGAGGCACACTGATCTGTGGCGTCGCGCAATGAGCCCTCGTCCGACCTGCGGATGCGAGGTGTGAGGAAGAGCTTCGCGCTCGTGTCGCACGTTCCATCGGCTGCGTGGACGAGGGCGTCCACGCTCCTTATTGAGACGATGTCCATGTGGTCACTCGCCTTTCTGCGACAGCTTCTTGATCCATTCACCCAGCACTTCAAGCGCCGTGGCATCCACCACATTGCGTGATACCGGCGGCATTTGTTCGGTGAGGTTGGTCGAGGCCATGCGATGGTGCAGGATCGATTTCACGGGATCTCCCGGAGCGACGATTTTTCCATTCTCGATGCCGAGCGTGTTCCGTAATTCGCCGCCGATGATTCCTTGTGCGGACAGCGGCGTGTCGTAGCGGGCGTCCCACAACGCACCGGTGCCGTTAGGGCGGTGGCAGTGGGCGCAGTTCGTGTCGAGATAGGAGCGCGCGCGGTCTTCCACTGATGCCTTGGTGTCATCCACGGCCACGGTATGTGCGAAATGTTTGATCGCGCTTTCATCCAAGGCCGGGCCGAACATCTGCAGATAGGTCCATGTGCGGAGTTGGTTGTCGGTCCGTCCATTCGGGTAGGCGTGATCGCCATTGAGCTGGCGGGTTTTCGGACCGAGCACGAATCCGGCGTTCGGCGTATGGCACATGAAGCACAACCCGCTGCCGGGGTAGCTCCATGTCTGGTTGCGGGTGGTGCCGGACGCGTCGGTGATTTTCAACACCTCTTCCTGACCCGCCGCATCCACGAGATCGGCATCGCTGCCATCCGGTCGCCAGCGGTAGGTAGCACCATAGCCGAAGCCACCGGTCGGATCCAGAACCAGCAAGCGCGTCTCCAGGCGCCGGCGGGCCTTGCTGGTTTGATCGGTTTCGATCTCGAAGTGCTGGATGAAAACCGTGCCGCCCGGCCAGGTGAATTCGCCCTTGTCCGCAAAACCGATTTTTCCCGAGTCCGGCAGGATCACCCAGTGGCGGGTTTCCGCGCCGTCGTTCCACGACGGGCTGTTCAGAGAGTAGGGGATCACACCGGGTTTGGGTGTCAGATTCCTGTCACTGAAGATTCCGGTGGCGGAGAGGGTGGGTGGAAGTGCTTCATCCGCCGTCGCGGGCAGATTCAATCCGCTCACGGCAGGTCGTGTATCCAGCCCGTAAGGCGTGTTTCCTGAAATCCGGATGTCCGCGCCGGCCACGCCGCTGTCAGGCAGGCCGTCACGCCGGGCGATGGCCTTGATGACGGTACCCGTGGTGATCTGGAATGGAGCGGTGTAAACGGGCGATGCCGCGTCCGGGGCTTTTCCATCCGTGGTGAAGCGGATCGTCGTGCCGGGCGTGGGATTGGAGATGCTGACCCACACCGGACCGCTGAAGGCGCCGCTGGCTGGCATGATGGCCGGCGTGGCGAGACGGTTTTCGATATCGAATCCGCCGCTCACCGCTGAAAAACTGCCGCTGCTGGCGCGGAGCGTGTAACCGCGTCCTGGCTTGGCGATGCTGAGTGCGGGAAACGTGGCCACGCCTTTCACCGCCGGAACCTTGCTGGTGCCGATGAGCGTGCCGCCGGAAGAGAGTGTGAGTGTGACACTGTCGTTCGCCGCATCCACGGGCTTCCCGGAGGAATCCTGAAGCGCGACCTTCACCGTGCCGATGGATGTGCCGACGTTGGTGCTCACCGGTTGCTGGATCACCGCCAGCTTCGCCACCTGTCCGCCGCCGGTCCAGCGCACCCGCCAGACGGAACCGTTCTTGCTGGCGCTGTTCGCCTCGTCCGATCCACCGGGGATGCCCGCGCGGGCGATATACCAGAGCGAGCCATCCGGAGCGGTGTCCACGTCGATGGGACGGTCGATGTCCTTTGCGAAATCGTATCGCTTGTCCGGCGTGGCGGGGTCGATAGATTTGATCCAGCCCTTGTAATCCGAGAAGAAATAGCGTCCGGTGTGCTCGGAGGGAAACGCGTCCGTGCCCGGCTTGGCGGGATTGTAGAAATCGCCGCCGCACAAGGCCGTGCCACCGCCGCCACCGTGGTCGTAGGCATACGCCGGAGCGCGGTAGCCCGGGGGTTGCTTCTGGTTCTTCGGCGGGCCGTCGATCCCCGGCCAACCGTAGTTCACCACCACCGGCGGCTTGCCGGTGTCGTAGGCCTCGATCTGCTCGAAATTCGCCCCGACCATGCTGAGATACAGCAACCCGGTGCCCGGTTGCACCGAGATCGTGAAAGGATTCCGCAGGCCCAGCGCGGCGATGGCGCGGTTCTTGTCCTTGTACTCGTTGTAATGCGGATTGTCCGAGGGAATGGTGCCGTCCTTGTTGATGCGCAGCAGTTTTCCCAACAGGTTCCCGCCATCCTGCGCGTTCGAATCCTTCGAATTCTCACCCGTGCTGACGTAGAGTTTGCCGTCCTTGCCGAAGCCCAATCCGCCACCGTTATGCCAGCCGATCTTCGAGAGGTTGTCGAGTTCCAGGATGACCACCTCGCTCTTCAAATCCGCCACATCGCCCTTCAGCGTGAACCGGCTGACGCGGTTGTTGCTGGAGGTGCGCGCCTTGTCGTCCGGGTCGCGGTTGTGGGTGTAATAAACGTAAATCCAACCGTTTTTGGAAAACTCCGGATCAAAACAAACGCTCAACAACCCGCGCTCGTTCCAAGCATCCACCTTGGAGCTGAGGTCCAACACGGGCTTCGGCAACAGCTTCTCTCCGTCGATCAGACGCAGCAATCCGTGCTTTTCGCAGAGGAACAGCCGTCCATCGGGAGAGAAGGACATGGTCACGGGGTTCAAGTCGTCCGCGATCTTTGTCTCCGCAAACCCCGCAGGCAACGTCGCCGCCCCAGCGGTGGAAAGAAACAAAGTGAAAAGAGGGAACAATGGGACAGGGTTTTCGAAGATGATCATGGGTTTGATGGATGCCGGAGGAGTAGACGGGCGAGCCGAGGCAGGATTCGAACCGCCGACACTCTTCCCGACGTTCTTCTAAAGAGCGGACTCATGCAATCTTGCACCGTTACCCATTTGAGCAGTTATCCTTGGTAAGTAGCCACGGGAAAAAGATATTCTCATCGAAATTGCCGATATGGTTTCCGCAACTGGAGGCTTCAAGGAAGCGTGGGAAATATATCTATCGCCAAAGCTGTTTTTCACAGACCGGGCACGGCGCACAGTTGAGAGTCTTCGTGACTACTTCGGACCAGGCATGATGAAACGGCCTTTTGCTGAATCTATCAGAAACTGCCGGGGACTCCCATTTCCATAAATGATGAAAGGGTGGCGGAGAGGGAGGGATTCGAACCCTCGGTGAGTGTTACCCCACGTCTGATTTCGAATCAGGTGCCATAGACCACTCGACCACCTCTCCTTCGAACCGGGACCGGGAAAATGGCGGGTGATCGGCGGGTTGTAAAGCCTGCAATTGGATTTTTAATCCGGAAAAACGATGGCGCGGTGGCCGTCGATGATGGTGCGGTCGTGGACGTGGAAGCGGATGCCTTTGGCGAGGGCGATGCGCTCGCAGTGGCGGCCGAGGCGGACGAGATCGTTCGGGGTGTGGAAGTGCTGCACGCGGTCGACCTCCTGCTCGATGATCGGGCCGGCGTCGAGGTCCGCGGTGACGTAGTGGCAGGTGGCTCCGATGAGTTTCACTCCGCGCTCGTAAGCCTGCTTGTATGGGTTCGCGCCGATGAAGGCGGGGAGGAAGCTGTGGTGGATGTTGATGATCTTCCCGCTGAAGTCCCGGCAGAAATCGTCCGGAAGGATCTGCATGAAGCGGGCGAGCACGATGAGTTCGACGTCCTGGGCTTCGACGAGCTTGCGGATTTCCGCGAAGCCGGGCAGGCGCTGGTCGCCGTCCATCGGGATCTCGTGGAAAGGGATGCCCGCGCGTTCGGCGATAGCGCGGCAGTTCGGGCGGTTGCCGATGATGGAGGTGATCTCGATAGGGAGTTCGTCCAGTTCGGCGCGCCAGAGGATTTCGTTGAGGCAGTGGTCCGTCTTGGTGACGAGCACCGCGGTTTTCATGCGGTAGGGGAGCTTGCGGAAATGCCAGTCCGCCTGGAGCGAGCGGCCGAGCGTGCCGAAGCCGTCAATGAAATCCTGCACGTCGACATCCAGATCCGTGGTGACGATCTCAAGCCGGGCGAAGAATTTTCCTCCGAGCTGGTCGGAGAACTGGGCGAATTCGATGAGATTCCCCCGGTGGCCGGCGACATAGTTCGCGATTTTCGCGACGATGCCGGGCTGGTCGTGGCAACTGAGTTTGAGGATCAATCCTGAGCGGGACATGCGCGGCGAGATTGGGTGGCCGGCGAGGTCCAGTCAATCAATCGCGGATGGGTTTCAGGGTTGTGGCGCTCCGCCTTCTCCATTGGAAGTATCTTGCGCTGGAAAGGTGGTGGCGGACACCGCCTTCGCCTGGCCCGGAGGCGTGCCTTTTTCGACAGTGGGGACCACGGGCCCGGAAAGGAAAGATGGCAGCACCGAGAAAAACAAGATGGCCGAGAGCGCGAGAGCCGTTCCGGCCAGCCACCAGAGGAGGTTGCCCTGGCGTGGCCGGGCTTCCTCAGGTTCGGCGGCGGGGAGGGGGGCCGCCCTTGGGACGGAAATGGCGACCGGTTCCGGGGGAGCGGGCGTTTCACGCACAGGCGCGACGGGTGCGCTCCAGCCAGCAAAATCGAGATCTTCCGCAGAGAGGGCCATGTCCTCGGGTTGGGGCGCGCTGCGTTTCACGTAGGGGCGGGCCAGCATGGCTGCGATCACCGCCTCATCCACGAATCCACCTTCCCATTCCTTTTGGAGGACCGGAGTTCCAGCATCGCCGGACGGGGTGGGGAGGGGATTGACTCTGAGGGTGCTCATGGGTGGCTTGCTCTGATTGGGACGACTTGGTAGGGAGAAAGTAGGGAAAGGTCAATATTTAATGTTTCCTTACCATCGTCCGGCACCCGCCTGCGGACGGAACTTTGTTAGATCCGGCCGGCGTTCGGGATTCGGGTGATGCTTGGGGTTGCAATCAATGCTGTTTGCATGAAAAGTGGACGTAACGATATGACGCACCCGCACCCTGACGACTCACTGTTGCTTATCCGTTGCCCGTCCTGTGGCCAACGCTTCAAGGTCGGGGATGACCTGCGGGAACGGACGGTGGAGTGCGGCGGTTGCGAACACCGTTTCCGCATCAATGACGAGGTGATCGTCCGCACCAAGAAATTCTACCCCGGCGAGCGAAATGATCCGGCCCTGAACCGTTTCCAGCGGGTGCCTCTCGCGGGGGGCGAATCCCTCTCGGGACTCCAGACCATCCGTTATGCGAACGTGCCGGATCCCGCGGTTCTGGAGCCGATGTCACCGCAGCGGATCCTGGCGGGCGCGCTGGGTGTGGGTGGGATGGTGTTCATGGCGCTGCTCCTGATGTTCGGTGGTTCCAGCGGAGGAATGTTGGACGGCATGGAGACGGGAAACCGTCTCGTGATGGGTGGTTTCGCCTGCTTGCTCGGCATGCTGCTGCTGGTCTATGCTAACCCGAAGGCACGGATCAAGGCGCTGGGAGTGGGACTGTTGCTTGCCGGTTTTGTCATGGCGGTCCCGTTCTTTTTCAAAAGCGGCTCGGTATTGCCGCAGTCCCGACAGGAAGCCGTGGCGGGCGGTCCCGGCCCTTCCATTGAAGCTCCGAAGGAAACGGAACAGAGCAAGTCGCTCAACGCCCTGAAGAGCCGCATCGGAACGGATCCGCTCGACGCGGAAATCGCCAGACATCCCAAGGAAGAAGGTGGCAAGCGGGCGGTCGGGATCTGGCTGCGGGACCTGAGCGGAAGCAACAAAAACCTCGTGCGGGATTACTTCATCCGCGCCGCCGAAGCGGACTCTTCCACCCACCCCTATCCTCGGGATGGGGGCTACCTGCTGGTCGTTACCGGTACGACGAAGAGCCTGCAAGAACTCGCGAAACTGGCGAATCCGCTTGGCGAGACGCAGAATATTTATCCGGACCTCTCGGTGGTCGAGGTGCGCGTGAACAACGAGAATTTCATCGAAGGGCCGATGGAGAAGCTGATCAATCGGGAAGACCCGGCGTTCTATCAACTGAACCGCCGCGAATTGGAAAGCGTCGACCTCGACCGCGCGAAGCGGGCCGTGCAGCGTCTTTCCGACGCCCCTCCCACCGTCTACCGTAGTGATATCACCCGGCAGTTGATTTCATTGCTGGGAGAGGAAACGGTTGATTTCAAACCGATCATCTGCCGCGCGCTGGAGACTTGGTCCGAACAACCCGGGCCTGCCAGCGCCGCGGCGTTGGCAGAAGCGAAGAAACTGCAGGCGAAAAAGCAGGTGGTTCCGCAGGAAATGATCGCCCTGATCGTGAAGGAGAAAAACGTCGATGTTGTTCCGGTCCTGGATGAACTCTGGTCCCAAAATGCCACAGTGTGGGAGGCCCTTTATGGGGAAATGGGGCAAGCCATCGAGCCTGCGCTGCTCCGTCGGTTCCCCGAAACCAGCGGTACGCTCCGGTTCTCGGCAATCCGCCTGATGGGAAGGGTGGGAGGAGCTGACAGCTTGTCCGTTCTGGCGACGGTGAAGGCGGGATCTGATCCCGAGTTGAAGATCCTCCTGGAGCGCGCGGAGAAATCCATCAAGGATCGCCTCTCCCGGTGACGCGATGTGGCGCCTGTGAAGCAACGCCCCATTGAAGATGTGGGTTCAAATTTCCGCCGCGGTGGGGACCGCCTCGGCACCCGCTCCCTCTTTCAGCTTGCGCTCCCAGATGAATCGGCGGAACAGCACCTTGACCGCCGCGGTGAGGGGCACCGCCAGAAGCGCCCCGACAAAACCGCCGAGCACCAGCGACCAGAAAAGCATGGAGAAGATCACCGTAAGCGGATGCAATCCGACCGAATCACCTACGATTTTCGGTGCGGTGACCAGCGAGTTGATCTGTTGCACGATGACAAAGATCGCCACCACGCAGCCGACATATGCCCACGGCCCCATGCCGAAAGGAGACGTGCTCTGTGCGTGCAGATAGCCGATGATGCAGGCGGGGATCAGGCAGAGGATGTTGCCAATGTAAGGAATCACCCCCAGGAGGGCCATGAACACCCCGATCAGCAATCCATAGGGCAGTCCGAAAATCGTCAGCGCGATGCCCACCAGCATGCCGTCGATGGCGGCGACCAGAACCTGCCCACGGAAGAAGGATACCAGGTAACCATTGATTTCCTGCAACGTGTCCACCAGCGATGTCTTGAAGCGGGACGCCTTGAGAGGCACATAATCATGCCAGTGCGTGCGGATGGCCGCGGACTCCTTGAGGAAGAAAAACAGGTAAACCGGCACCATGATCATGCCGAGCATCAGCCCGAGAAAACCCAGGACCTTGCTGGATCCCGCCGTCAGCCAGGTCTTTCCGGTATTGAAGATCACATCCAGGTTTTCGACCAGCATGCGGCCGCCGCGGGTGTGGGCGAAGTCATCCAACGTCAGCGCCTGGTCCACAGGCCTCGCGGGTTCCCGTGGATTGCCCAGATCGTCCGTTTCCGTCAGGAGCCAGCCGACGGGGCCATCCGCGTTCTCCCTGCGGAGAGTGTTCAGCGAGCGCGTGAGGGCGGGAGCGAGATGTCGGGAATCGTCCGTGGCGGCAAGATCCGCGTTCGCCGGCACTTCCGCTGTCGTGGAAACCGGGGCCATCGTACTCTTCGCCATGAATTCACGCAACGCCCCGTGACTCCTCTGGATGCCGGGCAGGACGGCGGCCACGAGCAGGGTGATGGCGATCAGTATTCCCACAAACAGGGAAACCACCGACCACAGCCGGCTCATGCCCCTTTTTTCCAGCAGCCTCACCACCGGATCCAGCACATAGGCGATGATTCCCGCGACAATCAGCGGGATGAGCACCGGTTGGAGAAAACCGAAGACATAGCCCAAAAGCCAGACGAGCGCGACAATCAAGGCACCCAGCACCAGGATGGAAACCCCGGTGGCGGCGTTCCAGAGAGTTTTTTGTTGAAATTCGGTCGGGTAGCGCATGGTTGGAAAAACTTGCGCCGTCTTATGACGGCACATGCTTCACATACCAATTACAAAACCTCCTGATTTTCGGACGAACCCGCGGTGTGCTTGGAAATCTTGTCCAGGACCCCGTTCACAAATCTGCGCGAATCCGTGGTGCCGAAGCGTTTGGCCAGCTCGATGGCCTCGTTGATGGCGACTTTCGGCGGAATCGCCGCATGCAGGATTTCGTAGGTGCCGAGCCTCAGGATGGCCCGGTCCACCGGATCAATCCGTTCGGGGGAGAAGTTTTCCACCACCGCGGCGAGCGTCTCGTCGATCGACTCCTTTTTCACCAGAATCGAATCCACGAGTTCGTCGGACATCTTGCGCAGCGCGATGATCTCCTCCTTCGAGTCCCTCAGGCGGGCGAGATCCGCTTGTTCGGGAAATTTCTCGGGCTCTTCAACCATGCGGAGACGGTCGGAGATGCGTTGCAGGCGGCGGATCGTGGCAGCCACCGCCTCGAGTTGTCCGCGCAGGGCGGGGAAGTCTTCGATGCCTTGCAGGAAACGGAGACGTGCCAGGGCGAGGTCCCGGTCCAGCTTGAAAAGCTTCTCCAGTGCGTCGCTGAAGCTTTCGGCGACGGACGCGTCGTCATCGTCTTTCGGCAGGCGTTCCAGTTTTGCGAAAAGCGTGCTCCAGCCTGATTCCATTTCAGCCACCCGCTTCAGTTCCAGCTTCAGCACCTCCGCCTGCGGGTAGGCGGAAAGCAGGGCGCTGGCGACGCTCTGGCGTTCGACAAACTCGACCAGGCGTCCCTCGCGGCCATGGGCGAGGTGGTGCACGGTGCGGAAGGTGGCGAGCTGCAGGCTCCTGCGGTCCGACTCGGTCACGAAGTCCCAGAAAGGACCACGCAGTTCGGCGGGGTTCGCTCCTCCTTCAAGATCCGCACAGTAAAGGAACTGGACGACCGCCTCGCGGATATGGCGGCGACTAGGCATTGCGGTGCATCTTCTGGCTGGAGTTTCGCGGCATGGATCGGTCAAGTTCTTGGAAAATATCAATCATCGAGGCGGCGGCGCGGGCGGCTTCCTTGCCCCGGTTCAATTGCGCGCCGATGCAGCGTGCGTAAGCCTGCTTTTCGTCTTCGACCAGCAAAACTTCATGAATCACCGGACGGAGCGACCGCACGGCGAGTTGCTGGAGGGCGGTCGTCACGGAGCTTGCAACGAGATCCCCATGTTCGGTGGAGCCACGGATGATGAGTCCGAGCGCGATCACGCAGGCCGGTGGATCCCGCTCCAGGATCGAGGCGACCATCACCGGGATTTCAAAAGCGCCCGGCACGCGGATCAGGTCCACACGGCCTTGTGGGACAAGTTCTCCCAACTCATCGATAGCGTTCTGCACCAGCGCGTCCGTGAACTGCTCGTTGTATTTGGACGCGACAATGCAGATGCGGACCTTGGGTCCGATGATACGGGGTTTCGGCGGCAACGCTGAAGACATACGCGGGGTATGGCGGGCTGTTGTGGAAAAGTCAATCGGCAGACTGACAGATTCGTCACCAGAGCGGGAAAGTCACACGGACCGACAAACGGCAGGCGCCCCGGGAGCGGAATGGCGCTCACCGCGGGCATGAAAAGTTATCACTCGGGATGCACCCTCATCGGCTTGCCCTCCAATGGTCGTTCCTCCATGCTCCCTTGGAAAACCACCATGACAAGCACCCTGAACTCAGACAACAAACCGTGTGGCCTGGTGCTCGCGGGCGGTCGCAGCACGCGCATGGGGGTGGACAAGGCGGAGCTCGTTCATCCGGATGGCCGCACGCTCGCCGCCCGTTGTCGGGATCTGCTGCGCGAGGCGGGGTGTGACCGCGTTGTCATTTCCTTGCGCCATGAACAGGAAATTCCCGCCGGCCTTGATGGCGAGGAGATCGTCCGTGATCCCGAGGGAAGTGACGGCGGGCCGATGGCGGGTATTCTCTCAGGCATGCGCCTGTCGCCGTCAGACGACTGGCTTGTGGTCGCATGCGACCTGCCGAGGCTGGATGTGGCAACGCTGGTAAATCTGGTCGCGCGGAAAACTCCCGAGGAAAAGTTCCTTGCCTACAGGAGTGAATTTGACGGACTGCCCGAACCTCTCTGCGCCCTTTATTCCCATACCGCGTTGCCCATCCTTGAGCAGGCCGAGGCGGATGGGTTCCGCCATCCTCGGAAAATTCTCATGCATCATGGCTGTCGCCTGCTTGAACCGGCCACCCCGCGAGCCCTGGACAACGCGAACACTCCCGAAGACTGGGTGAATGCCACCGCACCCGATGGAGGTGCCGTTCCCGAGTGGAGGGCAGGTTTGCACGACATATGGATTTCCCCTGGCAACGACTTCAGGGGGCGGCATGAGCGGGGCCGTTTGGAGCACGGCATCCAAAGGCTGTCCGTGGTCGAGTGCGTGGCGGGCATGGGTCTGCGGGGAGACCGGTATTTCGGCTACAAACCTGATTTCAAGGGACAGGTGACTTTTTTGTCCGCAGAGGTCGTCGATGCGGTGAGAAAACACCTGTCGCAACCCGATCTGTGCAGTTCGGTATTCCGCCGGAACCTGATTGTAAGCGGGGTGGAGCTCGGGGAATGGAAAGATCGGCGTTTCAGCTTCCAAGGAGTTGAATTTCAAGGAAGCGAGGAGTGCAAGCCGTGTTACTGGATGGACAGGGTGGCGGGCCCGGGTGCCGAGGTTTTCCTTTCCGACCACTTCAGGGGCGGACTGAGGGCGAGGATCCTGACCGATGGAATCTTGCGGTGCTCCGAATAAAATGGCCGGAAATGACACCACTTGGCCGGGATTGGGGGTATGTAGTTCTTTCTCCCGAGGAGATCGGTGGTATCTTGAGTCCTGTTCTGAGGCGCTCACGTGCCAAAAGAAATCGTTGCCACGAACGTAGGGCCATACAGTCCGGTTCGATAACCGGGGGGAAGTCAGTCGGACTGTCCTATCAAGTGGTGATTGAAAAAAGGTGCGCTTTGAGAGATCCGGGGGGAATTCCAAAGCGCACTTTTTGCGTACACGTGGGAAAACCGGCACCGGCCTGATTCGTATCCGGAAGCTTTGAAACACGGCCACCCGTCATTCCCAGAACTCTGGAGTGGGGCAACCGGAGGATAACCGCCTGCGGACCGAATCATTGCTCAGCGGGTGATGCTGGTGGATTCGGTTCGCAGACGGCGTGCAATCCACCCGTAGGTGAAAACGGGGAGGGCATGCAACCTTGCAGATTTTGCAGAAAAACGGAAGCCCTTGATCTACGTATTCCCGGACCAGGCGCTGATTTCTGTTAGATAGCTGTTAGGCACTTGACCATGGTGGAGCGGTTTGTTTGCATTCCGCCTATCGTGATCCCCCCTACCTCTGTCCCGTCTCCCAGCGCCGGCCCTGATGACGATGAAAAAAGCGGAAAAACACCTGGGGATGAGTTTTTGGAGCGGCTGGACGACAAGCTCATGCGGGTGAACCACCGCAGGTGGATGCGTCTGAAAGCGTGGGGCGAGGTCCTTGACGCCGCGGGATGGTGCGTTTCACTACCCACCGTGGAAGGCGGGGTCTGGCTGAGCCCGAATGCCCGGCATGACCTGCGGGAGGGTGACTCTCCGCCGGCCGACAGGCATGCGGGCGGGGAGGTCCACATCTGGGGCAGCCGCTCGTCCGGACACAGGCCGCCGGATCCGCTGGCGGCTCTGACCATCCGCGAGCGCGAGGTTTTCGACTGGCTGCGTGCCGGGAAAAGCGATGCGGAGATTTCGGTGATCCTCGGCTGCGCCGTGCGGACGGTGGAGAAACATGTGGCGAATCTCTATCACAAGCTCGGCGTGAGAAACCGGGTGGCGGCGATTTTCAATTCGAACCAACCGGCTTCCTGAAATGCCGGATTTTTCCCAAATCAGCGCCACACAGGCCCGCAGGATCGACCGTGCGATGTTGTCCCTGGCGGATGTAGAGACACTCGGCGAACTCGAGGAACGCTTCATCGAGACGGCGGGGAAACTCCTGCCCGCCGATTGCATCTGCTGGAACAATTGGTCGCGGGACATGAGCCGGCTGATGACCTGCCGGACAAATGACGAATATCAGGACTCATTCGGCGGACTGGAGGAAGCTCATGCCCAAACCATGTCCGAGCATCCGTTGATCGCGGCGGACAAGCTGGAGGATACCCTTCAGCAGGTCATGCGGATTTCGGATTTCCAGCCGATCATGGAGTTCCGCGAGAATCCGTTGTTCCGCGAGGTTTATCAACATCTGGACGCGCACTACCAAATCTGTTACACGGCGAGCGTGCTGCGGGATCGCCGTCTGGTGCTCACCTGGAACCGGCGCGAGTTTGATTTCACGGATCAGGACGCGCAGGTTTTCCACTATATGGGACTGCGCCTCGGACTGGTCAGCCGCCGGATCGAGCAACGTGAACAACTGGATGCGGCGTGGAAGGGGCTCTGCGGATTTGTAGAGTCCCGCATGGGAGGCAGCTCCGTGGACAGACTCAACGACAAGGACGGTCATCTGCTGGCGGAGCTGCTGAAGTCCCGTCCGCGGGGGGAAATTGCCGCCGGAATGGGCATCCGCAGGGATAGCCTGGACAAGCGGCTGGGAACCATCCGCGAGCGGCTTGGCTTGGAAAACCACCATCAGCTGCTCAGCGCCCTGGCCGCGTTGAGGAGTGACAGTTGAATGTTCAGGGCGAACGACGGGTGATGCTGATGATTGCTGCGAACTTCTCGCCGTTCGCGCGGAGCAAGGGGTCTTCCATGATTTCCTCAAGCGTCCAGGGCAGGCGGTAGCGCCAGTTTTCGCCGCCGGTTGTGCCGGGGTGGTTGAAGCGGTCGTCAAGGCTGAAGAGTTCGGTAACCATCAGGGCCGCATAGCGCGAGTTGGACGAAAGCAGCGCCTTGATGAACCGCAGGCGGATGCCTTCGGTAAACGGAGGCCACGGTGAATGGTGCGCTGTGGGTATTCCGGCGAATTCGGAGAGAATCCGCAGTGTGTTGTGGCAGCCGCCCACCCACCAGCCGGTCTGCTCGGTTGGCTGCTCGTGGTGCTGCTGGATCGTGCGCTGGCAGGCCCGCCAGATGCCGTTGACCGGGTCGTGATCGTGGGTGGAATAAGTGGCGAAGGTATTCTCTGGAAAAAAATCGCCCGGCGTGGGATGGCCATGCTCGTTGCAGTCCCAGTGCGGGATGCGGAACCCGGCGATGCCCAGGCTGGCCAGGTGGGGGCGAACGTATTCGGGAACCCATCCGAGATCTTCCGCGATGACTTCGGCCCCGTTCGCCGCATCGAAAATCGCACGCAACCGGGCGTCGCCATCCTCCCGGTTCGCCGCCTTGTTTTCCATGGTGTCATCCGGCCTGAGCGACCAGTGGGGCAGGCGTCCGTGGGTGATGGCGGCGGCTTCCTCACGACCCAGGCCGATGAATTCGTGGTTTCTCTCCGGTCTCCAGGGGAACGCATAGATCCGGTAGAACCCGAGGATGTGATCCAGCCGGAACATCTGGAAAATCCGCGTGAGCCGTTTGATGCGTTTTCTCCACCATTGGAAACCGTTGGCCTGCATGTGATCCCAGCGATAAAGCGGGATACCCCAGTTCTGTCCCCATTGTTGGAAAAACGGATCGTCCTGGCGCATCCCTTCCGGCGGCGAGCCTCCGCTCCAGTCGAGGTGGAACTCCTCGCGATTGAAAAACACATCGCACGAATGCCAGCTGATGCCGATCGGCACGTCGCCCATGAGCTTCACCCCGCGCGCCTGCGCGTGCCCGCGCAATGCCAGCCATTGCCGGAAGCACAGCCATTGGACGAAGGCGAAGAAATCCAACCGGTGGTCCACCCCCACCGCGTCGCGTGTCCGGAGTTTGGAGAGGAATTTCCGGGCTTCCTGAGGCGTGCGGCATCCTTCCGGCCACTGGTCCCACGTCAGTGATTCGCCGTGGATTTCCATCAGATGGCGGAACAGGCAGTAGTCCTCCAGCCAGTCGCATTCGAGTTTCTTGAAGTTTTCGAACTCCGCGGTGAGGGAAGGTTCCGAATGTTTGAATCTCGACCACGCGAGTTCCAGCAACGATCGTTTCGCCGCGCGGACCGCAGGGTAGTTCACCAAGGGGGACTGGATCGCCGCCTTGAGCTGGTTGCGGGCCCGCGCGATGTCGGCTTCCGTGAGTCCAGGAATTTCGCCAACCTCGCACGCCAGATAGATCGGGTCCAGAGCCGCGGAGGAAATGCCACTGTATGGGCTTTCTTCGGTGCCGTTTTCATTGATCGGGAGCAATTGGAGGAAAGCCACTCCGTGATCGGCCGCCCAGTCGACCCAACCGCGCAGCGCCAGCGTGTCGCCGATGCCGAGATCCCCCTCCCGGCGGGGAGTGAAGGCTGGAAGCAAGAGGCCGGCTTGGCGGGGCTGGGTGGTGTGCACGCACCCATTCTTGTCGCTCGGCCGCCTGCCGTAAATATTCAATTCACCGTTACAAGTAAGAGACCGACGGGAGCCCTGTGGAGCATCCGCCTGCCACGAGCCTCGTCCATTCGCAACGGAGGGAGGTGATTCTCCGTTCCCGACCCGCGATCCCAGCTCCGTAGAACCGGTTCCGCCGACGCCATTACTCCATTTGAGCGGGGTTTTTCTAATTCACAAAGGATGGGGACTCGTTCATTTCTGGCTGCCGGTGCGTTACTTTCCGCTCATTTTCCTATTGCTGGTCCTGTGTGTGTCTGCGGCGGAGTTCTCCACTCCGGCAAGGGTGCTCGTCCGCGTCTGGCAATCGCAGGACGGGCTGCCGAGCAACGTCGTGCGCTCGATGGTGCAGGCGGGCGACGGCTATATCTGGGTGGCGACGGCCGAGGGAGTGGCCCGCTTCGATGGTTTTGATTTCGAGCTGGTCGAGCCGGAAGGAGATCTGCGCCGGTACCGCCTGGCATATTCCCGGCTCTTCACGACCCGGAGCGGTGGTGTCTGGGCGGCGACCTATCAAGGGGGGCTCTTCAAGGTAAGCGATGGCCGCATGAAGCGTGTTCTGGACAACCTGCGCCGGCCCGGCCCACCCCGGGTGATGCAGTTGGTGGAGGATGCCGATGGCGGAATTTTCTATAAACGGGGGCAGGAAATCGGGAGAATTTCCGATGACGGAGCCGTGACGGTGGTCACACCCACGGACGGCCTGTTACAGTTGCTTGCCGAGGATCTGAAAAAGCAGGAAACCGGCGGCCGGATCGTGGTGGATGGGAAGAATCCTGAGTTGCATGATCGCTCCGGTGGCGTCTGGACGGTGGGGAGCGCGGGAGGCCTGGCCATCGTGAAGGATGGTGAGGCGCCGATCTCCGTGGACCTGCCCCTGCGTGGCCAGGCCTATGCGGTGAACGAGCTCATGGAGGATTCCGAAGGAAACGTGTGGGTGGCCTCACCCATCAACGGACTTGTCAGGGTCCGTCACGCCCGGGTGGATGTGCTCGATACGAATGAGGACCAGATCGAACGGGCGGTCTGGGCTCTGACGGAGGATCATGCCGGCACGTGGTGGATCGCGAACCGGCGCGGAGGGCTGAACCGGTGGACGACCGGAGAGTCGGAATATGTCCAGCTTTCCAGTTCCCGTTCCGCGTCCGCCATTTTCGAAGACAAGGACTTCAAGCTTTGGGTGGCGTCGCGGGACGGCAGTGTCTACCGGTATGACGACGGCGTGTTCAAACCGCAGTTCGTGAAGACCCAGGTTCCGTCGAAGGTCCGCTCCATCACCCAGGATGAGAAAGGCACCCTGTGGTTCGGCGGCTCGCAGGGATTGGCATCCTACGCGTCGGAGAAGGTCAGGCGCTACGGCAGGGAAGACGGGGTGGGGGATATGGACCTCACGGTGGTCCAGCCGTTTCCCGGCGGGAAGATCATCGCGGGAACAGCCTCCGGGAGAATACTGCTGGGCGATGCGGATGGGTTTGAAACGGTTGCCAAACCGGAAGTTCTCAAGCACCAGTGGGTGTCGGGTATCTATCCTGTTTCCAAAAAGGAAACCTGGGTTTCCACACTTGGCAGCGGTCTGTACCTGTGGAACGGAAAAAAATGGTATTGCTACGATGCGGACGACGGGCTGCCGGATTCGCGTCTGACGTGCGTGCTTGACGATGGCCGTGGCTGCATCTGGCTGGGATCGTTGGGAGGCATTATCCGCGCGGAACGGAAACAGCTTCTGGCCCACGCTGCGGATGCGGAGGCCGCGGTCCAGTGGTTGCGGTTGGATCACACGGACGGACTCCCATCGCGGGAATGCATCGGCGGCTACCAACCCGCCGGATGGCTGGCCCGGGACGGATTGCTTTGGTTTCCCACCGGCAGCGGGATCGCGCGGGTGAGGCCGGATCTGGTCAAACGCAATACCGTGCCACCTCCCGTCTACCTGCAATCCGCGCGCGCGAACGGCGTGCCCCATCCCGTGGTCTCCGGTCCGATCACCACCGAGCCAGGGCGCGCGCGGCTGGAATTCCGTTTCGTCGGACTGAGCTTCAGCGCACCGGAGAAAATCAACTATCGCGCCCGCCTGGCGGGGCTGGATGATTCGTGGCGAGAACTCGGCGACCAGCGGGTCGCGGCATTCGAAGCCGTTCCGCCGGGAAAATACACCTTCGAAGTGATGGCGGTGAATGGTGATGGCCTGCGCAGCGCCGCACCCGCGAGGATCGCGGTGGTGATCGAGCCCCGGTTCTGGGAAACCGCATGGTTCTATGTATCGGTGGGAGCATTGGTCGTTTTCATCGCCGTCGGTTCCGGTTGGGCCGCCGCACGGATGCGGATGAAGAGCCGCATCCAGGCCCTGAAGATCCGCAACGCCCGCGAGGGAGAACGCTCGCGCATCGCCCGCGATCTGCATGACGACCTCGGTGCGAGTCTCACGGAAATATCCATCCTCGCCGCACTGGCTGCCGAAGATGCGGAGAAAACCGCTCTCCAGCCTTCGCTGGACCAGCTCTCCGTGAAGGCCAAACATGTCGTTGGAAGTTTGGACGAAATCGTGTGGGCGGTGAACCCGCGTGAAGACACCCTGCGATCTCTGGTGGAATACATCGCCGCGTTCGCGCGGGAGTTTCTCGACATCGCCCGGGTCCCGCTGCGCACCGACGTGGTACGGGAAATTCCTGAATTCCCGCTTGCGACTCCCCAGCGGCACGGGGTTTTCCTGGCCGCCCGCGAGGCTCTCAACAACATCGTGAAGCATTCCGGTGCGACCGAGGTGCGACTCCGCATCGGGCTCGAAGAAAAAGCCCTGGAAATCCAGATCGAGGACAATGGCTGCGGATTCGAGCCTGACTATGCCGCCGGTGGCGGTGGAAACGGCCTCGGCAATCTCAAGCAACGGATGCAAGAAGCGGGAGGAAACTGCCGTATTGAAACATTCCGTAAACAGGGAACGACCGTTTTCCTGACTCTTCCCTTGTTAACACCCGCAAAACCCCTTTCATAAAACCCAATGTCGATTTCCAAGGAGCAAGTGACCGATGTCGCGATCGTCGAGGACAATGCCGCACTCGGTGCGGGGCTCCGTAAAATTGTGGAATCCGCCGAAGATTTCCGCTGCCTCGGGGTTTGGACCAGCGCGGAAGAGGCCTTGAAAAAAATCGACGCCTTCCGCCCGCAAGTGGTGCTGATGGACATCAATCTTCCGGGCATGTCCGGAATCGAAGCCACCGCTCGCATCAAACATCATCTTCCGGAACTCCAAGTCATCATGGTCACGGTTTACCGGGATCACGATCAGATCTTCGCGGCGCTGAAAGCGGGAGCTTCCGGATACCTGTTGAAGCGCTCCACTCCGGAGGAAGTTCGTCAAGCGGTCCGGGACGTGCGTTCCGGCGGGGCGCCGATGAGCGCGGAGATCGCCCGGCGGGTGGTGGAAGCGTTCCACCAGCCCATCAAATCACCCGAAGCCGAATCGGTGAAGCTCTCCAAGCGTGAAACGGAGATTCTCGAACACCTGACAAAGGGACTCGCGAACAAGGAGATCGCGGACCGTCTGGATATCAGCGTGGAGACCGTGCGAGTCCATCTCCGCAGGGTTTACGAAAAACTTCATGTACATTCCCGCACCGAAGCGGCGATGAAGTTCCGCGATTCTAAGGAAGACAAGCGCGGGCCGCTGTGAGAGAGTGGAGGAACTTTGAATTTCCTCTAGTCGTTGATTTTCAATTGTTACAACTTGAAATGACGGAGGCTTCCTGTCGGAATATTACACAATAAATCCGCAATCTTACAAGCGGATCGTCGAAAAATAGAGCACGTTGGGACACGAAGTTGGTCAATTCTGACATCGTATCCGCATCGTATGCACAAAATGTTTTGCCATTCGAGTCGCCATTCTGCGCCTCATTGTCATCCGGAAGTTCCGATTTGCGACATTTCCGACCTCTCCCCCAATCGGGGGGGTACGGCCATTTTTGTTTGTGGTGCGAGGAAAATGGGTCCTACTTTTGAGGTCCGACGCCGTTTTCCGACCCATTCATCACGATAATCTCCCGCGAACCCTGTTGCTTGAGACTATCGAAATCAAAAATCGCAGACCCCATAGCTGACGTCTTCAGAGACCTGATACCCACGAACACGCCAGCCAAAAAATTTCGATTGCGATTACATTGTAATGTCATTATATTCTTTCAGATTTCTTAAACCCCTATTCCCCATGAAGACAAACCCGAAGAAAACCCAACCATCAGGATTCGCGCTGGTCGTGACGCTGAGCATGATGATTTTGCTGACGGTGATTGCTGTCGGCTTGTTGACGCTGTCCAGTGTCAGCCTTCGTTCTTCCGGACATGCGAGCGCCGCAAGCATTGCGAAAAACAACGCGCGCCTCGGGATGATGCTCGCCTTGGGTGAACTTCAGAAAACGCTGGGGCCGGATAAGGCTGTTTCCGCTCCCGCGTCCGCGGTTGCCGACAAGCCGGGCCAGCCTCATGCGGTGGGGGTATGGAACCAGGGCGATCCAGGCAACTATTGGCATTGGGCGCCGAACGACAACAGCGCGCCCAGCTATTCCAGCAAGTCGAATAATTTCCGTGGCTGGCTGGTTTCCACAACCAAGCAGAACGATGCCATGGCACCTGCTTATCCGAACACGGCCCTGCCGCTCGGCGATGACTCGGTGGTTCTGGTGGGAGATGCGAAAAACCCATCGAAAGACAGTCAGAACATCGACACCACTGTGATTGTCGGGAAGGTGAAAGTCGGCGAGTCATCCAAATCC